>JANXSR010000178.1 GCA_025352625.1 Ferruginibacter sp. | reverse complement strand
AAGCTTCTTCCTCTGATTTGTGTAATGTTGTGCCTGTTAATCAATAATTCTTTTGCACAAAAAAAAGTTGTTATAATGGGGTCTTCTACTGCGGCAGGTTTTGGTGCAACTTCCTATCCATTATCATGGGCTGGCGAACTTGAAAGTTACTTCAATACCAATGCCGGTGATGGGATTGATACCACTTTTTATAATATTGCAGCAGGTGGATATAATACTTACCAGGAATTACCATCCGGCTATGTACCACCTATGGGGAGGCCGGCCCCGGATCCGTTGCATAATGTAACCAAGGCATTAAGCTATAATCCTGATGTAGTTATTATCAATCTGCCAAGTAATGATGTTGGTGCAGGGTATACAATAACAGAAACAATCGATAATTTAATAATGATGTACAACGCCATTACTGCAAGTGGAGCGTTGTGTTATATTACTACAACTCAGCCTCGCAACGATTACAGCGTTTCGCAACGGCAGAGTCTGTTTGATACTAAAGATGCCATCAATACTCAGTTTGGTGTATTTACCATTAATTTTTGGGATGATCTTGTAACAGCTGATGGCTTAAATATGCTTAGGGATGACAGAAGGGATCCTGCCAGTGCAATACACCCCAATGACATTGGACATGATTTTCTTTTTGGAAGAGTAAGAGATAAAAATATTTTTAACCTCGTAGCACTTCCTTTAAAAATTACATGCTTTAGTGCCGCGGTGAAAAATAATGTAACCAGTATTAAATGGCATACTGAGTTAGAGGAACCAAATACGCTTTTTGAAATTGAAAGAAGTATGAATGGTATAGATTTTGAAAATGCACTTAGTTTGAATATTCCTAAAGCCTGTCTGTCGGCTGATTATTCGGTTATAGATAAAAATCCGTTTCAAGGAAAAAGTTTTTATAGAATAAAAGTAACTGAATCTGCCCACTTTCTTTATTCAAATACCATCAGTGTTATTAATAAAAGTAATGCGTTAAAAATTATGAAATTGTATAAAGACAATAGTTCGGGAAATTTAATTGCTGATGTAAGTACTCAAAAAGAAGAAAATGTATTTATCGCTGTTTACAATACCATGGGAGTAATGATGCAACAGAAAAAGCAACATCTCTGCATTTCATCTACAAGAATTACATTACCGCTTGCTAACTTAACCGCTGGACAATACTTTTTTAAAATAAGTACAGATGATAATAACTATTCTATAAAAGCTTTTATTAAATAGTATAAAAAATTCTGCGAAACAAAGAGCACTCAAATTTGGGTGCTCTTTGTTTTTATTCATTTAATTTTTGTCCTCGTGAGGCTGTTTATTACGAGTGTGCGGTTCGTGCAGGAATTGAACCCATTTCTACAGATTGGCAATCTGTGATGTTAGTCGTTACACCAACGAACCATTGATTTTTTAAATCTGATAAAGCTGTTCATTTCGCCCCTTCAGGGGACGAGGATTTAAAATAGCGCCCCTGTTGCATCTCACAGGAAACGCTACTCCTCCTTTGACATATCTTTATTTATTTTTTTATCACCTGCTAACTTTTCCAAACATTTTATCATTATCCTGAAAAGCAGCACGGCCATTACCATTTTCATTATTTATTTTTAAACCTTACTGCCAACAAAAAGCCCGGTTAGATTTTTAATCTGACCGGGCCTGCACACTAAAAGACTTTTGCCTGTTAGGTTTGCGTAAAACATGGTCGTTTATATGGTTCATCATTACACACGCTGCTACCACAATGCAGAGGACTACTATCCATATTAAAATCAAAGCGGTTGAGTAACTGATGTAATTTCTTTTTTTTCATTCTTAATTTTAAAAGCGTTGAAGCAGTTATTTTACTGCATAAAAAAACCCCAACTTTTTTGTCGGGGCCATGTAGTAGTCAGTTAGTTTGGTAACTAAGGTGTAGTACAATTTGCCCCCGAAAATGAACAATCCGTTAAGGAACTATTCCATTTTGTTGTTGCTATATATTGATTGCGTTGAAACATTTTTTGTTGTTGGTTATAATTTGTTTGCGTTGCAAAGGTGAAATTATTTTTTTCATTCAGCCAAATATTTTTTTAAAATATTATTGTTGCGCTAAAATTCAGGAGGCTGAAATACTTGTAAAATCAATGGTTTCAGGGGAATTAATATTTTTTATTCTACTTAAAATCAACGGTAGCGATTTCTATGTCACCGTATTGATTGTCCATGATCACATTTTCAATTTCGATCGACTCATTTTTTTCGCCAAAATGTTTAAATGTTGTGATACGAACAAATGACGGAAAATCATTGTTTCGGTAAGCACCATGATAGTTCAGCCGTATTTTATATTTACCGGCCTTTGCGTGTTTCGCCTGGTAAATCACAGGGCCACTGTTTCCATAATACCAATAATTATTTCCATAAATAACAGCGCCATTTTTTGTTGAATCATCACTTTTTGAAATCACTTTTCCACCTGGTTCAACTACCGAAAGTTGAGCATTACTTCCATCATTTTTATCTACCACAATTCTTAAATCCGATGAAATTTCTTTTATCAGTGTAGCGGGAATTAAAGATAGGTCAAGCAGACTTTTATGCGCCCGGATAATCTCATTCATTTCGTACAGCATAGTTGCCTTTATGACAAGGTTTTCTGCCTCCTTATTTTCTGTATTTATTTTAATGGCATCATACAAAATAGCTACAGCCCGTTGATAATTTCCCTGCTGACAATAAGCCCATGCCAGGTCTCTTCTTAGTGAAAGATTGGAGTTGTTATCTGCTGCCAGTTGATCATAAATTGCGATAGCATTGTCAAACATTTTCCAGCTCTCTAACAACCATGCAACCGAATGCTGCACTGCTTCTGCTCCATTACCAACTTCAGCGGCGTTCATCAGTATATTCACTGCTGCTGTTTTTAATCCATTGTCAAAAAAATGTTGTGCCATGTCAAAATAAAAAACTGTTTCTGTAGCATGTTCTTCCATTAATTTTTTATAAACAACTAATTTTTCTTTCACCGGTACATCCTTAATTTCCTGCATGTATTCCACATCTTCCATATCCTTTAACCGGTAGCTTTTATAATGATAATAGTTGTAGTAGTTGCGTGCCTTTTTACTTGTAATAATAATGGCCCCATTAACGGCCCTCGATCCATAAATTGCCCCGGCCTGTGCATCCTTCAATACGGTAATGTTTTCAATATTGTTGACGTTAATCAGATCGTTGGTATTACCTGTAACCGGCATTCCATCCAGCACAAACAATGGAGTGTTGTTAGCGCTTATCGACGATGCGCCCCTTATCATAATGGTTGCGGCATTACCAGGCGTTGCGGCATTTTGTGTTACCATTAACCCAGCCACTCTTCCCTGCAATGCCTGCTCTACTGTACCGGAAGAAGCAATTTCATTCCTCCGAATATACGTTACAGCACCTGTCAGGCTTCTTTTGCTAACTGCACCATATCCAACTACCACCACTTCATCCAGGTGATTGCTACCACCGCTTAACCCTAACGTTTTACCCGTAATTGCATCACTTCCTTCTGACTGATTTGCAGCACCCGAAACAGCGGCTTCTTTATGATTTATATTCTCAACATCCTGCCTGTTCAAACTAACTGGCGTTACATTTTTATCAAGTTTTTTTATCCGTTCATTGTACACGTTCACAACATTGCTGATGATATCAAAATCATCTTGCTGTTTTATGCGCATGCGCTGTGTGCGGGTATTTGATTTTACATACTTTAAAAGTTTGCATTCTTCCTGCAGGTCTTGCGGTGCTTCGATGTTGTATTTCATGTAATCCTCCGCTCGTTCCAAAACAATGTAAGCCGTGTTAGGTGTTACCACATTTTCCTCCAAACCAAAATCCAGCATATCTTCCCATGCATGGCCAAACAACATTTTATCAAAACGTTGCAGCATTAAAATACGCCCGATTGCAGGTTCATTGCAAATGTTTTCAGCTGGCAAAATAAGCTGCTCAGTTCCGGATACAGTGTTGCCATTTCCATAGTGAAAAAATAACGTATCGGTTTTGTTTGTCTTGTTGCCATTAATCATAAGTGCCTGATCAATTTTAACTGGAAACGATTGCTCCATCATGACCTTGCCACTGGCGGACGTTACATCCAATAACCAGTTTTCCGCATGACTGCATAAGTCAATTGCGTTCACCATCGTTGTTTTTTTCAGATCAATCACTTTACCACCGCTGGCCCCTATAATCAAACGCATGGCTTGCATATCAGGCGTAACGGTGCTGGTGATGCAAAACAATAGGGCTCCATTTGTCTTCGGCTTTTTGCTGCCATAAGTATTCCTTCCATCAGTAAATAAAATCGTGATGCCAGACAAATTTTCATTCACCGTAATACAACCCAATTGTGTAGCGCCATCATAGGTTATATTGCGCAGGTATTGTTTCCACAGATGGTCATTTTTTTTGCTTAAATCAAAAATTGCGGTATCAAGTAGTTTGTAATTAAAAGGCACAATAGTCATTTTCAGGATGGCATGGTAAGCGATGTACTGTTGTAAAAAAATCATTTCTTTGTCAATGTCCCGGTGCTGCGCAGAGGCAGATACATCCCAAAAAACTGTCAGCTCCTTAGGACTAATTTTATAGGTCGAATCAGGGCCCGGCTGATAACGCAGCGCAAAATAATTATGCCCGCCTGTTGTATCTGTGCATATGGCTGTTTTATTTACAAGTGGAAAGGAAAAAGAAATTGGGCTCTTTAAGGCGATATTTGCCGCATCATATTTAAGCTGATACTGATCAATGCCTTGCCCAAATACTTTATCAGCAATTATACCCAAACTGATTGGTTTGTTTCCATCACTTGAGGCTTGTATCTCCAAATGAAATTGCTTTACAGTATCAGGAATATTTAGGGGGAGCAAATATTGCAGGTGATTGTCTTCCACCATAAGTAATTGCTGAATGGTAAAAGTAATTTTCCGGCTGCCTTTAGGAGGAACCGGGTATATACGCAGGCTATAATGATCTTTATAATCCATGGAAAGCAAGGCAGGATCAATGCGTTTACCTACAATTTTGTTATACGCATTGGTGGCTTTCCATTTTTCTTCCAGGGTACCATCGCGGTATTTTCCATTCAGCTCCAGTTGAAATGCAGTAAT
>JANXSR010000313.1 GCA_025352625.1 Ferruginibacter sp. | reverse complement strand
AAAAAAAGAAGATTAGGTTGATCAAAAAACAGCCTGGCATCTTGAGTAAGCCTGTTTTTAGTTCTAAGAAGTGATCTTACAATTATTAAAGCATTCTTTGTAATCTCATAAGCAATATGCCTGATGGTTGTAGAAAATCGGTATCGATATTTCGTTGGCTTAACGGCTGCTATATCTTATTAACGAATGTAAAAGTTTACATAAAACAAGTGGCTATAAAAAAATAGTCCTTCCGTAGAAACGGAAGGACATTAACGATTGCTTGCCATATGAAAATCTTAACAATTTTTTAAAATGAATTTTGCTGGTATTCCTCTAGTCTTTATATTTGCGCCCACTAACGATTGATTGCCTTTCTTATTACTGACCATTTACTTTAAGCGCCCATATTTCTTTTGTAAAAGTAGTGTGGGCGCTTTTATGTTTAAAATCAACTTAAGGTTCTTTTTATGATGGTTAAACCTGCTTTTTTTATGCAATGCCCTATTGTGTCTGCATTACACGTTCAATGTTTAATGATGCCCATTTATTTAATCCACAAAAAAAAGTATTGATTTGATCACCAAAAGGCATTTTAAATGTATAGTGTTGCCCTTTTGTGCAATCATAATTAGGCATTTACATAGCCATATAAACTTAATTTGGTCTAAAAAACTAGGTTAATTCTTATCATGGGTAGATGAAATAAATGTACTGGTAGAAAATCTTTTAAATTGTAAAACTATAATTGTAGATTTATTACATAAAATTATAATGATAAAAAAATGCTTGCCGGTCGTTTTGTAATTTCAAAAATCAAAAAATAATCAAAATTGATTTTTGCGGAAAGATGATTTAGAATACATTTACTAAAATGTTTTAGTTGTTTTAAAATATTGCTTTGCCAGAAACCAGCAGGAATAAAATTTAATGTTTATTTTTTATCAATCTACTTAAACCTCTCATTATGATTAATATAATTATCCCCCTCGATTTTTCAGAAACCTCGTTTAACGCAGCACACTATGCAGCCAAGATGTATCAAGACAGGGCAGATGTTACCCTTATTCTATATCACTTTTATACACATGGTGAGGATACTGAAACAGCGCAGGAATATTTAACTAGCTTAAAAGATGAATTAAGTAAGCGTGGATGTGTTATTGAAACAGAGCTGGAATCGGGAGAAAGGTTTATTGATAGTCTTGCTGCATTTGCCCATGTAAAAAGAGCGTACATGATAGTGATGGGCCTTACCGGCAGAACGCCAATGGCGCAGCGTTTTTCGGGTAGTAACACTTTATTAATGAGTGAAAAGGAAGTATGCCCGGTTTTAATTATTCCTGAAGGTGCTGTTTTTACCGGCATTTCAAATGCCCTGATTACTTCTGAACTTAAATTTGTAGAAGAGACGCCCTGCCTGTTGACTGTAAAAAGGGTGTTGGAATATTTTAAACCGGCACTGCATATTTTAAATGTAGATAGCAAGCACTACATTGAACTTACAGAAGAATACAAAGCAGAAAAAGATAAGATGGAAGCTTTGATGGCAGAATTTGATCCTGAATTTTATTTCATGGATTTATATGATTTTCATGAATCAGTAGATGCTTTTGCAACAGACAATAATATCGACCTTATTATTATTGCCCCTAAATACCATGATTTCTTTGGAAAGCTTTTCAAAACACTTCATACAAAAAAATTGATCTATCAAAGTAAAGTACCGGTGTTGGCTGTACACGAATAAGAAGCTTCTTCAAAATTTGTCGTCAACTAAATAATAAAAAATAGCTATCGTATACCACTCCCTGCTTCGTGAAGAAACAGGGATTTTTTATGCTCCGATATTCCTGTATTCTAAATAACAGAAAAAAAAATTCCTACTTACTGTATGGCTATGCCTGATTTTTTTATATAGCATACCTAATTTGTTTGGGTTCAACCCGGGGTAAGTACATCACTGTTTAGAATGGTTTATATTGTACCTCAAACTAAGCAAATCTATTTTATAAGTTGTGCTGTTTACATGCTGAAATATTTCATTAATATAGCATTGGAAAAGGAACAGTAAAAATTTCCAAATGAAACAAATCATTCAACAACTAAAGAAAAATAAAGGGCAGTTAAATATTTTGCAAAACCAGGTAACGCTAGGCTTTGATGGGTTTATTGATTCTATCATCAGGCTGATTAAAGAAAACAATGATAATAAATCGCCCCTGCTTTTTCAGGAAATGGAGGAGTTTTCAGATTATGTAAGGGAAAGAGCAGGCAAAAATTTTTCGCTGGAGATGCACGCTACTGTTGTAAAATTAGGTGGCAACATGCCCATTATGGCAAATGCATTGGCAAGCTTTGGATTAAAGATTAATTGTATTGGTGCGCTTGGCTTTCCTGTTATTGACCCTGTATTTACAAATTTAAATCACCATTGTAAACTGCATAGTTTTGCTGCACCGGGGTTAACGCAGGCCATAGAATTTAAAGACGGCAAAATGATTCTTTGCCAAATGGAAGAATTAAATGCAGTAGACTGGCCATTATTGAAAAAACGTTTAAGCCTGCATGTTTTAATAGAGCTAATGGAAAGTGCTACTCTTTTTGGTATGCTAAATTGGGGTGAGTTGATTAATAGTACAGGCATTTGGAGCGGTATATTACAAGAGGTGCTGCCACTTTGTACCAACAAAAACAACAGGGTATTTTTTGTTGACCTGGCAGATTGTACCAAACGCACTACAGAAGAAATTTACGAAATGCTTTTGCTGCTAAAAGAATTTAATAAATTCGGGGAACTTACATTGGGTCTCAATCACAATGAAGCGTTGTGTATTTACAAGGTTTTATTTAACAAACAACCTGAAGAAGATACAATTGATTTTATTGGTGCCTCCTTATTTGAGGGTTTGTCCATTAATACGTTATTAGTGCATAACAGAAAGGAGGCCATTGCCTTTAGGGCAGATGAGCAGGTTAGAGAAAATAGTTTTTTTGTGGCTGAACCTAAACTGTTAACCGGGGCAGGCGATAATTTTAATGCCGGTTTTTGTTTGGCGCAATTAATGCAAATGAATTTACCGGATAGTCTTTTACTGGCTCATGTTGTATCGGCGTATTACATAAAAAATGGAATAAGTGCAAGCTGGGATACCCTTCTTGAAGAATTAGAAAAAACAGATAGCTATCATCAAAAATAGAAAACAATGGTTTCCATTTTTAATACTTACGATGCATTATCAGATTTTGCAGCCCAAGAAATCATCAACACTGTTCAGCAAAATCCGAAGGCAGTTTTATGTTTGGCTGCTGGAGATACACCAAGGCTTGCATATAAAAAAATGGTAGCCTTAGCTCATAAAAACCACCTCAGTTTTTTTGGTGTTACTTTTATCGGGCTAGATGAATGGGTTGGTATTGGCCCTGCCATTGAAGGAAGTTGTTACCACTTTTTAAACGAGTTAATTTTTAAGCCCTTGTCAATAAAAGAAGAAGCCATCTTTTTTTTTAATGGCATGGCGGCAAACTTACAGGCTGAATGTAAACGCATTGATGCGACCATCAAAGAACTTGGTCCAATAGACCTTACATTGGTAGGGATCGGAATCAATGGTCATATTGGATTTAATGAACCCGGCATTGACCCGGAACTTGGGGCACATATTGTAGCATTGGATGCAGTAACGGCCAATGTTGGCCAAAAATATTTCAGGGAAAAAAAGCAACTTACACAGGGTATTAGTTTGGGTATGGCTCAAATTATGGCCTCTGGCAAAGTAGTATTGGTGGCGAATGGTTTAAAAAAGGCCGCCATTATTAGTGAAACCATGCAAGGGAATATTTCAAATGCGGTTCCGGCCAGTTTTATAAGAAATCATCCTAACGGAATGATATTACTTGATAAAGAAGCTGCAGCGGAATTGTAATAAATTATTGAAAAGAGATTTATACCGGTGAGGTAAGAAAATTATGATAAAAAAGATACAGCACATTCAGTCTAAAAAAAATTATAACCGGGATTAACAAAAATAAAATAAGTCATCCTAAAAATATTTATCAATGACAACACTTTCACAAATTACCGTGCATAAAATTGTGGCCATATTACGTGGTATACAAGCCTATGATGTGCTAAAAATTGCAGGAGCATTGTGTGATGGTGGTGTAAAAATTATTGAAGTAACACTCAATTCGCCGAATGCGTTATTGGCAATTGAACAATTGAACAGTGCATATGGAAATCAATTGCTGGTAGGTGCAGGAACAGTCTTACATATCAGCGACGCAAAAGCTGCTATCGCCGCAGGAGCTAAATTTCTTATTTCACCAAATGTAGATATTGCTGTTATAAGAGCAGCAAAAGATGCCGGTATCCTAAGCATTCCCGGAGCCTTTACACCAACAGAAATTGTTACAGCGCATAATAACGGCGCAGATATTGTAAAAGTATTTCCGGCACCTGATGCAGCCTATATAAAAAATATATTGGCTCCTTTAAATCACATAAGGCTTATGCCAACAGGAGGAATCAATCTTACCAATATAAAATCATTTAAAGATGCAGGCGCATCTGCTTTTGGAATAGGCAGTTCGCTGGTAAATAATCAATCTATCATTGATGAAACTTATTTGCAGCAACTAACAATAAAGGCAGGTAATTTTATAGCAGCCATCCGGTAATTTTTTAAATTAACCACTAAAATTAGTAATACATAAATGGAAAAATTTATCAGTTGCGATTGGGGAACTTCCTCTTTCAGGTTACGATTGGCAGATGCAGAAACACAAACTGTTTTGGCGGAAGTTAACAGCCTGGAAGGCATTGCAGCCATTTATGCTTTATGGAAAAACGATAACAATACGGAACGGGTTTCTTTTTATTTATCTATTTTATCAGGGCACATTAAAACGCTTGCAACGCAATATGGGCAAAGTCTTACTGGCTTAACCGTCGTTCTTTCCGGGATGGCCTCCTCCAGCATTGGTATGCTGGAGTTACCATATAAAGAAATGCCATTCAATAAAAACGGCAGCGATTTTCTAATTCATACCATTGCGCCATCGCTCCATTTTAGCAACCGGCTTTTGATAGTTTCAGGCGTTCGGTCTGCAACAGACGTAATGCGTGGTGAAGAAACAATGTTGGCTGGCTGCAATACTGATGTGCAGGCAGAAGAAGTACTATTTATTTTTCCAGGTACTCATTCAAAACATGTGACCGTAAAAAATGGAATTGTGCAAAATTTTAAAACTTATATGACAGGAGAAATTTTTGATTTGCTTGCCAACAAAAGTATCTTATCAGCCTCCGTACAAAAAAATAGTTTTCTGCTAACAAATGAAATGGCCTTTAAAAAAGGGGTAATGGAAGGTTGCAATTCCAATTTGCTCAGTACTCTTTTCCAGGTAAGAACAAATCAATTATTTGATCAGTTAGATACAATGTCGAATTATTATTTTTTGAGTGGTCTGTTAATTGGTGCTGAATTAAAAGATATTCCCGAAAAAAAATATGCAGGTATACAACTGGTCTCTTCTAAAATATTTTTACCATTATATTCAATGGCGTTAGAAACAATGGGGTTAACTGTCAGGCAATGCCATGATGCTGATGCGGCATTAATTAAAGGACAATCCCTTATCTTTAAACAATATAAAAATGCTGATAAAAAATAGCCGCCATGAAAATTTTAGCATCTATTTACATCCTGTTGTTTATTTTTTTTTGCAGTAGCTGTGGCCCTTCAACCAATACAGAAAAAGATAAAAAAATTATTCCTGTAGATAGTGGTGCAGGAAAGATTGAAATATATGATGCCGGTGCTTTAAAATTGATAGACAGTAATGCAACCATTGAAGTGATTGGCCGCAATTATAATTGGTCTGAAGGCCCTGTATGGATCCCTGCATTACATTCCCTGTTATTTTCCGATGTAATTGAAAATAAAATTTATAAATGGAATGAGGTTGACACCCCAGCCCTTTATTTAACTCCCTCCGGCTATACGGATACAACTGCACGCAATGGTGAAAACGGTTCCAATGGTTTGGCGCTTGATGCAAATGGAAAACTATTGCTTTGTCAATCGGGTAACAGGCAGGTTGCGAGAATGAATGCAGCCCTTCATTCGCCGGAACCTAATTACACTGTGCTTTCTTCAAACTACAACGGTAAAAAATTCAATAGCCCCAATGACCTTGTTGCGGATAGTAAAAACAATATTTATTTTACAGACCCTGTTTACGGATTACCAGATGGTGAGCAGGATAAAACGAGGGAATTACCATTTGAAGGTGTGTATAGAATAAGTGCCGAAGGAAAAACTACCTTGCTGATTGATTCTATTCCAAGGCCGAATGGCGTTGCTTTATCACCCGATGAAAAAATACTTTACATTGCCAGCAGCGATGCTGCAAAGCCTGCATGGTATGCTTATAACCTGGATAGCAGCGGAAAAATTTTAAGTGGCGGGATATTACTTGATGCCAAACCATTGAAAGAAAAAGCTACCGTAAAGCAGGGCCCAGACGGATTGAAGATAGGCAAATACGGAAATCTTTTTTGCGCTGGTCCGGATGGTATCAATATTATTTCCCCTGCCGGAAAATTATTGGGTTTGATAAAAATTTATGAACGAAGGGTTTCCAATTGCGCTTTTGATGAAACAAAACAAGAACTTTTTATAACGGCTGATGACTGGGTACTTAAAGTAAAATTACACCCTTAATTTGAAGCAATTATTTGCAGCAGTTTTTGACTTTTCAAAATTGAAATCTTGCCCTTTCGTAAAACCGGTGACTTTACCCTGATTGAATTCCTTAAAAAAGTATTTCTTTATAACGAAACTTCACTGTATGAAAAATTCGACCATTGGATGGATATATATGCTTGTAGTTTTTACTTCCTGTAATAATGCACCCAGTAAAAATGTTACTGCAGAAAATGCATCAACTGTAACAAAGGGAATGTACGGGTATGATGTTGATTTCTTAAAAAAACATACTGGTAAAGTTCTTGAACTAAGCAATGAAGACAGCACCGCTAAAGTATTGCTGTCAGCAGATTACCAGGGCAGGGTTATGACAAGCACTGCAACCGGCGATACAGGTGTAAGCTTTGGCTGGCTTAATTATGAACTCATTGCTGCTAAAGAAAAGAAAAAGCAATTTAACCCGGTTGGCGGCGAAGAAAGATTTTGGATGGGGCCCGAAGGAGGCCAGTATTCATTGTATTTTAAAGCGGGTGATTCCTTTAATATAGCACACTGGCAGATTCCTTCTTTTATTGATACAGACAGCTATGAAGTAGCTCAATCAGATAAATCATCTGCCACTTTTACAAAGAAAACAAGCATCGTAAATTTTAGCGGAACCACATTTGATATAGCCATTGAAAGAAAGATTACACTGCTTTCAAAGGCTCAGTTGGCAAACACATTGCAAATAGCTTTGCCTGAAGGCGTTCATTTTGTAGGTTTTCAAACAGATAATAAAGTAACGAATGCAGGTAGCAATGACTGGACAAAAGACAAAGGGCTTTTATCCATCTGGCTGCTGGGTATGTTTACCCCTTCTGAAAAAACAACTGTCATTATTCCATTTAATCCAATACCAAATTCCCATTCATTTATTACAAATAATTATTTTGGGGATATTCCCAAAGAACGTTTACAGGTAAACGATAGTGTGCTGTATTTTACCTGTGATGGAAAGTTCAGGAGCAAGATTGGGTTATCTCCTTTAATTGCAAAACCAATTGCTGCCAGTTACGATTTTAAAAAGGATATTTTAACCATCATTATTCCGCAGGTAGATAAAAATGCTGCCTATGTAAACAGCAAATGGGAAATGCAGCAACAGCCCTATAAAGGAGATGTGATAAATTCGTACAACGATGGACCATTGGCAGATGGAACACAGATGGGGCCTTTTTACGAAGTGGAATCGTCATCACCTGCACTGGCTTTAAAGAAAGGCCAAACCGGATCATATAATGAAACTACCTGTCATTTTCAGGGGGATTATGTTACTTTAAAACAATTGGCAAAACAATTACTAGGTGTTGATCTTGATACAATAAAAAATAAATAGCATGCATTTATACAAAACATCCCGAGGCAATATTCTTAAAAGTAAAGTGGGTTCATTTTTAATAATGGAAAAATGGGATTCGCTCATCAACCAGCCGGATCTTCGGGCACATCTCCTGCATTTAAGTGCAATAGCCGAAACAATCAGTGAAGATGAAGCGGGTAAACTAATTAATGACTGCCTGTTGCCCCCTATTGGCAGCCAGGAGGTTTGGGCCGCAGGCGTTACCTACCTGCGCAGCCGGGATGCAAGAATGGAAGAGTCTGAAGATGCCGGCGCTGCTGATTGTTATCAAAGGGTTTACGAAGCCGGCCGGCCCGAATTGTTTTTTAAATCGTTACCACACCGTGTGGCCGGGCATTCTCAAAAAGTAAATATCCGAAAAGACTCCACCTGGAATGTACCTGAACCAGAGCTTACTTTATTCATCAACACCCAGGGAAGTATACAGGGCTATACCATTGGCAACGACATGAGTTCAAGAAGTATCGAAGGCGAAAATCCTTTGTATTTACCACAGGCAAAAATGTATGAAAGAAGTGCTGCACTTGGACCCTGCCTGTTTATTCCTGAGCATCCAATTGCTTTAAGTACTGCCATTAAAATGAACATTTACCGAAATAGCGAAAAGCTATTTGATGACGGTACAACATTGGCAAACATGAAACGGTCGTTGAATGAATTGGCTGACTGGTTGTTTAAGGAAATGGATTTCCCCAATGGCTGTTTTTTAATGACGGGTACTTGTGTAGTGCCACCGAATGAATTTACATTGCAGGAAAATGATGTGGTAAATATCAGCATTGATGGTATTGGAACACTCACCAATACGATTACTGAAAAAAAATAAGAAAGCCCGTTTAGAAATAATTGAATGTAAAATCATTCTATGGGCTACTTAAAATTCAGGGCTTGTTGAATGTAGTTTTTAATTACAAGGATGCGACGCCTGTGAAGTTTAATAGTTACAATTAAGCATGGCTAATAATTACTTTTATATACTTTTTAAAAAATCACTATCATGCAAAAAATCATCAGCAGTTTATTTTTTTGTGTTATTGTTTGTTTCAATTTACAGGCCCAAAAATACAATGGCATAGATGCCAATATGGGAAACCTGTTTCGTATGTCCGATGCTAAAACCCGTTCAATAAGTCCGGAGAATTTTAATGGTGCCAAAGGAGAAGGCGGCAAAGCGACCACAGGTACAGGTTCTGGCCCCTCTAAAGAATTGGGCCAGGGTTGGAAAGTTAGCCCAAGTGTGGTGATAAAATCAAAAACTACTTTTCCGGTGGCAGAAATTAACGGCCCTGGTTCCGTGCAACATATCTGGATGACACCTACCGGTAACTGGCGGTATTCTATTTTACGTTTTTATTGGGATGATGAAACTACGCCTTCAGTTGAAGTACCTGTGGGTGATTTTTTTGGTATGGGCTGGGGTAAATATTCTCCGCTTAATTCACTGGCTGTTTGTGTAAATCCGGGCAGTGCATTTAACTGTTACTGGCCAATGCCTTTTAGAAAAAAATGTAAAATAACCATGGAGAATATTGATACAAAGGATATGGTATTGTATTACCAGGTTGATTATATTTTAACTGAAGTGCCAGCCGATGCTGCCTATTTTCATGCACAATTTAACCGTACCAATCCTTTGCCCTATAAAGAGAATTATACACTGGTGAATAATATAAAAGGCCGTGGCCAATATGTAGGAACTTATATTGCTTATGGGGCACATAGCAATGGATGGTGGGGCGAAGGAGAAATAAAATTTTATATGGATGGTGATACAGACTACCCAACTATTTGCGGCACAGGTACAGAAGATTATTTTTGTGGCTCTTATGATTTTGATACCCGCAAAAAAAATAACGCTGGTGTGGAGGAAACAAATTACACTGAATTTTCAACTGCATATGCAGGCCTGCCACAGGTTATAAAGGGAGATGGGCATTACGAAATTGGACAACGTTTTGGCATGTACCGCTGGCATATTACCGACCCGATTCGTTTTGAAAAAGATTTAAGGGTAACTATCCAGGCATTGGGTTGGCGAGACGCAGGCGGCTATCTTCCATTGCAGGATGATATTGCCTCTACAGTGTTTTGGTATCAGACAGAACCGCATACTACCTTTCCTAAATTACCTGCTAAAGAGCAGCTGGAAATAAATTAATATAATTGATGAAGGTTAAATTGTGATTTAATAGATAAATGCTAATCTTTTGTATAGAAGAATTTTATGCTTTTAGAAAATATTTTTAGAAGTACCCGCTTAGGCATTTTAAATTTTTTACAGCAGTTAAAATAAAATATATCTCATGAAGAAATTATTGGTTGCATGCACCTGGATGACCTTACTGTTTTCTGCATCAGCACAAACCAAAACCATTGTGCTTTCAAAAGCATTATTAAAAGACAAGATCAGGGGAGGCTGGGCAGGACAAACAATCGGCGTAACTTTTGGCGGGCCCTATGAGTTTCAGTTTAATGGAACTTTTATTGGAGATTATCAGCCATTGAAATGGTATGATGGTTATTTGAAACATACCATGCTCAATACACCCGGTCTGTATGATGATCTTTATATGGACCTGACATTTGTTGATGTGTTTGAAAAATATGGGCTAGATGCACCGGTGGATTCCTTTGCCAATGCTTTTGCCAATGCAGGCTACACTTTATGGCATGCAAACCAGGCAGGCCGTTATAATATCCTCCATGGAATTAAAGCGCCTATGAGCGGCGAATGGAAAAACAATCCGCATGCAGATTGCATCGATTACCAGATAGAGTCGGATTTTGCCGGGTTGATGAGTCCGGGAATGCCAAATACGGCATCCGCTATCAGTGATAAAATTGGACACATTATGAACTATGGAGATGGCTGGTATGGAGGCGTGTATGTTGGCGCTTTGTATACACTGGCATTTACATCTTCCGATATGAAGCATATTGTAAATGAAGCACTGAAAACAATACCAGCACAAAGTGAATTTTATCAATGCATCAGTGATGTAATTGGCTGGCATAAAAAATATCCTGCAGACTGGAAGCAAACCTGGCTTGAAGTGCAAAAGAAATGGGCCAATGATATTGGCTGTCCCGAAGGTATTTTTGTTCCGTTTAATATTGATGCAAAAGTAAATGCGG
>JANXSR010000307.1 GCA_025352625.1 Ferruginibacter sp. | reverse complement strand
TTATCATTTAGACAGGGCCATTGATGCCTGTTTAAATGTAAGGGCACAAATTGAAAAATTACCTGTTTTATCTGAACATGTTACGTTTACACCAAAGGTTTCAATTGGCATTAATAGTGGTGAAATGATTTCTGGTAATATAGGTTCAGCCAATTTACGCAGGCTTGATTACACCGTAATTGGGGATGCTGTTAATACTGCACAACGCTTGCAATCTGCTGCAGGACCTGGCCAAATTATGATTAGTGAAATAACTTTTGACAAAGTAAAAGAATCTTTTAATTGTATTAAAGTGGGTGAGATAAAATTAAAAAATAAGGCGCAGCCCATGAGTGTTTATGAAGTGCTGGCTTAATAATTAAAGTTTAACCCACGCCACAGACAATAAATTAAATTACTCATGAATACATAAAATTGGTACGGTGGTATGATATAACATTTGTTGGGTATGACTGGTTGTAAATATTTTTTGTACCAATGTATGTTTTTTTGGTATAATAACAATCCAATCAAGTTTGGCTACTTGGGCAAATGTATTTAAACCTTCAACCACATCAGGTGCTTCTATACTATGATATTCAGGCTTTAAATCTCTTAGCAATTCTGTCAAAATAAAGCTTTCCTGTATCATACCAGGTTCAAAATTTCTGTTTTCGAAATCTACATTCATTATATGTAGCTCTGCTCTAAAATCCTTTACTACTTTTTTAAGCAACTCTAAGGGGGTATTTATCACTACCTGTTTATAATCGCATGCGAGACCAATTTTTCGTATCGGAAAAAATTCCGCCTTAGAGGGTATTACCAGGATAGGATATTTTAAATGGTGAATTGCCTTAAGCGTATTGCTTCCTACAATTAACCTCGAAAGCGCATTTTTACCTGACAATCCCATTACGACAAGACTTGGTTTAATTTCATCGCAAATACCTTCAAGACCAATTTCCAGCACATTCATTTCGGCCCGCAAATTAATGTTAATGCTATATTTTAATTTTGCCAGGGTGTTCTCTTTTAAAATTTGCAATTCATGTAAGGCAGCCTTTTGCATTTCTGTTACATCAAATACAGGGTAGGCAAATTCGCTTAATGCTACCGGAATTTCGTAAGCATGATACAACAATAAATCAGCTCCATAAAAAGCGGCCAGGTTGCTGGCAAATTCAGCCGCATTGGCTGAAGTAGTTGAAAAATCTACCGGAACAATTATGGTTTTCATAATGCAATAATTTAATACTTAAAATTATCAAATAAAATTTGATACGATAATGATCTAAATCAGTTTTATTTATGATTGTAATGAAGATAAAAATGGAAGTAATAAATAAATTATCCGGTAAAAAAAACAACCTGGTGCCTGATTAAATATTATATTTAGAAAGAGATTTCATTCCAACAATTCTTAAACAGAAGTAAGTGAAGTTTTAACTGTAGCAATCTTTAAAATGGGTACATCATTTCTATATCTTTTTAAATATTATTGTCAACATTATTTTGAATGTAGTTTTTGGATAGTGGCGTTGACAGCACTTTATTTTATGAATGCAAATACAGCTGCGTCATCGTTTTGTATTTTTAAATGGTTACATGTAAGTTATTGCCCCGGTTGTGGGTTGGGGCATTCGGTACACTATGCTTTACATCTTCAATTCACCACATCTTTTCAACACCATCCTATGGGGATTGTTGCCGTATTAATTATTTTAAACAGGATAAAACAGTTATCTTTCAAACCTAAATCTGTTATACAATGAGTCCAAATTTAATTTCCTTAATACCTGCCATTGAACCCGATGAACTGGCCTTTTTACAAGCTTTTACCAAAGACCTTTCAGAAGATAAAATGCACCTTTTTGTTTCGCTTTACAATGGCAAACGTAAAAAAACCGAAACCATTTTAATTTGTTGCTTACTTGGCTTTGTCGCTGCAGCGGGCATTCAGCGTTTTGTATTAGGGCAAATTGGAATGGGAATACTGTACTTATTTACCGGTGGCCTTTGTTTAGTAGGTACTATCGTTGATATCATTAACCACAAACAGCTTACGTTCGAGTTCAACCAACAAATGGCAATGGAAGCAATGGGGATGGTAAAAGGGTTTTGATTATAAATGGTAAAGGGGCCATGAGTTATCCTAAACATTGGTAGATACTCATGCTATTTGAAATTAGCCTTCCAAACCACAACTAAAAAAATTGAAGACAACTATTTTATAAGTTCTGTCTTCAGATCAAACTAAATTTTTTCAAGAACGGCCCTTGTTAAGTCACTTTTGGTATCACCGGTATTTAAAGTAGCAGCCGACTCAAATAACATGATTGATACTTCATTTTCAGCAGATGGTTTATGCTCCACTCCTTTAGGAACTATCAAAAACTCCTGTTCATTAATCTCCACAATTTTGTCCTTAAATTCCATTTTAAATTTTCCTTTTACAACGTAAAACATTTCATCTTCATTATCATGTTTATGCCAAACAAACTCGCCTTTAAATTTAACTAATTTAACCTGTTGTCCATTTAACTCTCCTACTATTCTGGGATTAAAATAGTCATTAAATAGAGAAAATTTTTCTTCAATATTCACCTTATTCATACTCTTTTATTTTCGGTTCGTGTAAATAATTATACTATTCTGGTACAAAAACAGCCAAAATTTTTACAGGTGCAACAATCCAAATTGATATAATCCATTAACCGGTTTATTGTCCCAAAAAAGTTCAAAATCCTCCAGCCCTGCTGCTTCATAACTCTCTCTTACTTGCTGGATGGTAAGAGTTTGATCATTATCGACAGATAAGTTTTCAAGCACGCCTGCTAACCAAATGCCCTGTTGTTCGTTCACTTTTATACTTAAAACAGTTTGCCTGTTTTGAAATGTAAGTTCAGTCATTTGCCAGTGATTGCCCTTTTTTGATTTGGTAAAACTTGCAACAGTTGGCTTGTTACCAAGCCAAACAATTTTTGTAGTTGGTTTAGCTGTTGCAAATTCTTCCTGATGCAATGCATTCACAATATAATCAGGTGCTACCAGCGTTTTAGGTATTTTAAAATCGAACCATTTTTGCAAAGGGTACTCGTAACAGACTCCATGCATATAATTTAGCAACGACTTTTTTAAACCAAAACTAAAAGTTGCATGATCTGCCCCCGTGGGATCGATGTGTTCAATATCATTGTTTGCAAAACTTCCAATGGCATTTGAAACTTTTTTTACTTTGTACTTTTCTGGATTTAAACCAACGGGGCTATGTGCCGTCATGGTAAACTGGTGCCAGAAAGCGGATTGTAAAATACCGGCTTCAAAGAGTTGCCTCACCATTTCCAGCGAGTCAATTGTTTCCTGTGGCGTTTGTGTAGGAAAGCCATACATCAGGTAGGCATGTACCATAATGCCAGCTTCAGAGAAATGCTTATTAACCCTTGCTACCTGTGCTACAGTTATGCCCTTCTGTATCAACTCCAGCAAACGGTCTGATGCCACTTCAAGCCCACCGGAAACAGCAATACATCCTGCTGTTTTTAATAATAAACACAAGTCCCTTGTAAAACTTTTTTCGAAACGAATATTGGCCCACCAGGTTACTGTTAACTTTCGTTTAATTATTTCAATTGAAATTGCCCTCATTAAAGCAGGTGGTGCAGCTTCATCAACAAAATGAAAACCATTTTGCCCGGTTTGTGCAATCAGCTCTTCCATTCTATCACAAAGTAATTGCGCTGCAATGGGCTCATACAATTTTATATAATCCAAAGAAATATCACAAAAGGTACATTTACCCCAATAGCATCCATGTGCCATGGTTAATTTGTTCCAGCGTCCATCACTCCACAAACTATGCATTGGATTAATCACTTCTATGGCAGAAATGTATTTATCTAATAAAAGATCACTGTAGTCTGGTGTACCAACCTGGCCTTGTTTATAATCTGCACAACTTGCATTATTGATGTAAGTGACCTGGCCATTTACCAAAGTAAATGTTCGTTTAAGCTGGTCAATTTTTTTATTCCCCTCCAAAAAATGCAGCAGGTTTTCTATCGGTGCTTCGCCATCATCCAATGTAATAAAATCATAAAATTGAAACACCCTGTTATCTGATAATGAACGCAATTCAGTATTAGCGAAACCTCCCCCCATAGCCACTTTTACGCCCGGATAGTTTTGTTTTATCCACTGACCGCAACGAAGTGATGTATATAAATTACCCGGAAAAGGAACAGAAATAGCCACCAGCGAAGGGTTAATTTCAGCCATTTTTTTTTGCAATACAGCAATAAGGATTTTATCTACATAAGTATATTCCTTTTGCAGCTCCAGATATAATTCATCAAAACTGTTTGCACTTCTTCCAAGTTTTTCTGCGTACCTGCTAAATCCAAAATGCACATCTACACATTCGGTAATTAAATCCGAAAGGTCCTCAAGGTACATAGTTGCAAGGTGCTTGGCCTTATCCTGCGTGCCCATACTCCCAAAGGCCCATTTTAAATCATCTAACTGTGCAAAGCGGCTTGCTTCCGGCAAAAATTTTCTTTTACTTATCAAGTGTGCCAGCGTAGGATTTTTTCCTTGTAAAAACAAAATAACCGCATCAATAGTATTGATGTAATCTTGCTGCAATGCAACTATTCTACGGACGTTTTCTGACACTGATGCAATATCTTTCACCTGTTCAAACAAATGGATTAACCCACTTTTACTGAATAAAGCAATAGTTACTTCAATACCAAGATCTGCCTGAAATGAACTGATTTTTCTTGTATTTAAAAAGCCTTTTAAATAAGCCGTAGCCGGGTATGGAGTATTTAATTGTGTAAATGGAGGCGTTAATAATAAAACAGTAGCTGTCAAATCAAGGTGTTTAGATTGTAAAAATATCTTTTAAAAATCAAATTGTCATTTTACGTTCAAAGAAGAAATAATGCCTTTTAAATTCTTAATATATATCTACGCGTATTTCTTTACTTTTAGAAAAGTTGATCAATAATAATATTGTAGGTACATAAAAAAAGCATCTCCAAAAAGATGCTCTTTAATAAGATTTTATCGATGGTTATTTTCCGCCAAATACAGATTTTAATATACCTGTAACCTGTGCAGCAGGATCTTTTCGTATTTTCTGCTCTTCGAGACTGATATTTAGAAATAAACCACTCAATGCCTTTTCTGTAACATAAGCCGTTAAATCAGGATTTATTTTAGTACCAGAAAATTTGTTGTAATTACTAAATACATCGTTCCAGTATTTTGTTGCATCTACTTTTACAAGGCTAGCTTCAATAACCGGTCTGAATTTTTCAGTAAGTTCTATGCTGGTGGTTTTCCTTAAATAATCTGTTGCAGCAAAATCTCCACCCTTTAAAATTTGTAACCCGTCGGTTACACTCATTTGCTTTATTGAGTTCCAGAAAATATTACCTACGCCACTGGCTGCATCTTCAGCTGCCCTGTTCATCGATAACACTGCTTTATCAACCACACTGCCTAAACCAAAGCCCCTTAATGTCTTCTCTACTTTTTGTGCTTCAGCAGGCATTAAAATTTTTATAGCTGCATCCCCAAAAAAGCCATTTGCTTTACTTAATTTTTTAGAGGCACTATCTGTACCAACCCTAAGGGCTTCTTTTAGCCCTGTAATAATATCATCGTTACTTAAACTATTACCTGTTTTTGAACTGCTGCCAGTTACATTATCCAGTAGGCTTTTTCCCGACGTCGAGTCTTTCTTGGTTACCTTATTCATAAGGCCTTTTAATCCCTGGGCCTGAATATTAACTACAAATAGACCGAAGATGATTGCCGTGAAAATAATTCTTTTCATAAAATATTTTGATTAGTGAGACAAAATTAATGCCGCCATGTTTAATATGGCTCAATTAGTTTTTACCTTTACGGTTTTTAACAAATTTTATTGCATGATACAGTTGTCATTTTGGGAGAAAGAAAGTTTTTTTGCTCCTCAGGATATTATAATAGTTGGTAGCGGATTTGTAGGACTTTGGAGTGCTTTACAACTTAAATTAAAAAATCCTGCATATAAAATAACCATATTAGAAAGAGGTATAATACCCACAGGTGCAAGTACCCGTAATGCAGGCTTTAGTTGCTTTGGCAGCCCGAGCGAATTGTTGGCTGACGTGGTTTCAATGGGTGAAGATAAAATGTGGCAGCTGGTTGAAATGCGGTACAAGGGATTAATGGAAATAAGAAAACATTTTACAGAAGCATCTATTGAATATGATGGCTGTGGAGGGTATGAATGCTTTACATCAGAATCTGATGATTGGAATGATAGTTTTAAAAAACTTGACTGGCTGAATAAAGGGTTGCAAAATATTACAGGACATAAAAACCTCTTTACTATCACCGATGAAAAAATAAGCCAATTTGGCTTTAGGGGTTTTGATCACCTGATTGAAAACAGACTTGAAGCCGGTTTACATTCGGGGAAGTTGGTACAAGTTCTGTTACAAAAAGTACAGGGACTGGGTGTACAGGTATTAACTGGTATTGAAGTTAAAAGCTATCAAAGCCATCACCATGGCATTGAGTTGGAAACAGCCAGCATTGCTTATGAAGGCAATAATTTAAGTTTTACAACAGGGCAATTATTATTATGTACCAATGCGTTCACCAGGCAATTGTTCCCTACCATTGATATCATCCCAAATCGTGGACAGGTGCTTATAACAGCGCCCATTGATAATTTATCTTTCAAGGGAACTTTTCATTTTGATAAAGGATATTACTATTTTAGAAATGTGGGTAACCGCTTATTATTGGGCGGGGCAAGAAACAAAGCTTTTGAATTGGAAAATACGACTGATATGCAAACAAATGAAATAATACAGACTGCATTAGAGGAATTTATTCAACAACATTTATTACCAGGTATAACTTATACCATAACTGATAAATGGAGCGGCATTATGGCAATGGGCAGCGAAAAAAGTCCAATTATTCAATCTATAAGTTCCAATGTATATTGTTGTGTGCGTATGAGTGGTATGGGTGTTGCACTGGCCCCGTTTGTAGCTAAGGAGATAGCAACGTTAATGAATTAAATTAGTAAAAATCTTTTAAAATAATTTTCACTTTCCCAATTGTAATACCACCGTTTTATAAGACCCCAGCGTAAAATCCTTTAAGTCAGTTTTGTTTTTTGTTATAATATCGATGGCACTTGTAAAGCCCGCTGTCCTCTCTGCATATTTGCCAAAAGAAATAGTTTTATCTGTTTTAGAAGTATTCATTACTACCATTACAGTTTGCCGGTCGTTATACCTAAAGTAAACATACACACCTTCTTCAGGCACATATTGCATCATTTTGCCGGTGGTAATTGCAGAGCAACCTTTTCTGTAATTAGCCAGTTTGTAAATATGTAGCCAAATTTCATAATCCTTAGCAGTTCTGCCTTTGAGTTCAAATTTATCTTCTTTATCGCCGGGGAAACCACCCGGAAAATCCAATCTTACATAACCATCATTGGGCGAGGTGGTGCCGGTAGTGGCAAACTCATCCGTGTAATATATTTGTGGAATTCCCCTGCACGTAAACAACCAACTCAATGCAGATTTGTATTTATCCATGTTTTCATTTACCACGGAATAAAACCTCGACATATCATGGTTATCTAAAAAGATCACATTACGCATAGGGTCTTTATAAACAAAATCCTGGGCCAAAGTTGTATATAAATTATTCACCCCCTCACTCCATCCAAAATCTTTCGTCATCGCATCCTGAATGCCCCACAATGTTTGAAAATCTGTACAGCCCTGCAGGTTACTTTTAAAAGGGATATTGTAATTATTTTGTACTGCATAACTTTGATTGATTACGCTATGGTACCAGGTTTCGCCGAACAAGGTTATCTGCGGATATTCATCTTCCAGTGCTTTGTTGCAACGATTCATAAATACGAGGTTGTTGTAAGCATAGGTATCAATGCGCCAGCCATCAATGCCAAATTCTTCTACCGTCCAAAGGGCATGTTGAATTAAAAAATTAGCAACATAAGGATTATCCTGGTTTAAGTCTGGCATCACTTTAGTAAACCAGCCATCTGTTAATATTTTTTTGTTGTCAACACTTGCATAAGGATCAAACATTAACTGATCTTTGTAATTGGTTTGTGTATATACCGGCCACTGGTGCAGCCATTCTTTCATCGGCAAATCCTGCACGGTAAAATGATATAAACCAACATGGTTATACACAGCATCCTGTATAATTTTCATTCCTCTTTTATGCGTTGAATCTATCAGTTGCCGGTAAGCTTTTTCTCCGCCCAGTCTTGGGTCAATTTTATAATGATCGGTAAATGCATAACCATGTTCTGTTCTGTTGGGCATATCATTTTCCAACACAGGGTTAAGCCATAAAGTAGTTACTCCTAATTGGTGTAAATAATCAAGGTGATTGGTGATGCCTTGCAAGTCGCCACCATGGCGGTCAAAAACCGAATCTCTATTTAAAGACTGATCCCGCATACCCGCAACCCGGTCGTTGGAGGTGTCACCATTGCTAAACCGATCCGGCAATATCAGGTAAATAAAATCTTTTGAACTTACCCCCTTTGCAAACTCATATCCACGCTCAGGTCTTCTTTCTTTCAATTCAAAATTTATTGTTGCAGAAGCCGTAGCATTGGTAACTTTTATTTTGATAACTCCCGGTTTAGCTGAGGCAGCAATTAGCAGATCAAGAAAAACATAATTGGTATTTTCTACCATGTTTATCTTCTCTAACTTAACACCAGGATATGCAATAGAAAAAACGCCAGCAGCATTACCAATGGCATCTCCGTGAATCATTACCTGCACCTTGTTCCATTTCATACCTGCCCACCAATTGGTGGGATAACATTTGTAAGTGGCTTGTTGGGCAAATAAAGCTATAGTTTGACAAAAAAGTAATGCATATATAAAGACACTCTTCATAGCGTTTATTTTACTTTGATTCTAAGTGTTAAAAGTGCAGCAACTATCATTAAACATCCACCTAACACAATTGTATAAATAGCATTGCCATTAAAAAAGTGTTTTGTAAAGAAGCCTAATAAGGTAGCTGCCAGTATTTGCGGGATAACAATAAATAAATTAAATATGCCCATATAAACACCCATTTTATTACTGGGTAGTGAAGCTGTTAACATAGAGTATGGCATTGATAAAATACTTGACCATGCAAGCCCAATGCCCGCCATACTTAGTATCAGCAAATATTTATCTTTAAAAAGAAAAAACGAAATGAGCCCCAGCCCTCCGGCAACCAAACAAATTAAATGCGTAGTTGGCCTGGACA
>JANXSR010000298.1 GCA_025352625.1 Ferruginibacter sp. | reverse complement strand
ACACAGCGCTGGAGCGATTTTGATTTTGAAGGGCCGGCCCGTGATGGCTTTGCGGTTGACTGGCCTATCCGTTATAAAGACATTGCACCGTGGTATAGTTATGTTGAAAAATTTGCCGGTATCAGCGGCAACAAAGATGGCATTGATACGTTGCCTGATGGGGAATTTTTACCAGCCTGGGACCTTACCTGTATCGAAACTCATTTTAAGGAAGCGGTTGCAAAAAACTTTAAAGACCGGCATGTAATTTATGGGCGTTGTGCACATTTAAGCAAACCCGAACCTATACATATTCAACAGGGCCGTGGACAATGTCAAACCAGAAATTTATGTCAGCGGGGTTGCCCTTTTGGCGGTTACTTTAATGCCAACTCTACCACCATTCCCTGGGCAGAAAAAACCGGTAACTTAACCTTGCGTACACATGCAGTAGTGCATTCAATTATTTATGATGAGGCCAAAGGAAAAGCTACAGGTGTTAGAATCATTGATGCCAATACCAAACAATCAACAGATTATTTTGCTGATATTATTTTTGTAAATGCAGGTGCGGTAAATACCAACCTCATCTTACTCAATTCAACATCCAAACGTTTTCCCAATGGCCTTGGTAACGACAATGGTTTATTGGGTAAATACTTTGCCTTTCATAATTACCGGGCAAGAATATCTGCCAGTTTTGATGGCCTGCAAGATAGCACTACAGAAGGAGGCCGTCCAACAAATGCTTATATCCCCCGCTTTAGAAATGTATACAAACAGGAAACCGATTTTTTACGTGGCTATGCTGTTACCTTTAGTGGGTATCATACTTCGTCAACAGATACCAGCGGCTTTGGAGAAAATTTAAAAAATAACCTGATGGCAGATGCAAAGCCCGGCAACTGGCGGGTAGGTTCGCAATGTATGGGCGAAACCATTCCCAAAGTAACCAATTATGTGAGCCTTGATAAAACAAAAAAAGATGAATGGGGTATACCTCAGTTAAATTTTTCAGTTGATTATGATGACAACGATGAAAAAATGATCAAAGATTTTATGGAACAATTGACTGATATGTTTACCAGGGCAGGTTTTACTGATATTAAAGCAACTGACAGCAAACAGGCGCCGGGACTGGATATACATGAAATGGGTGGTGTACGCATGGGTAAAGATCCCAAAACATCTTTGTTAAATGAATGGAACCAGTTGCATGAATGTAAAAATGTATTTGTAACCGATGGAGCTTGTATGACGTCAACCTCTACTCAAAACCCATCGTTAACTTACATGGCTTTTGCAGCAAGAGCAGCCAACCATGCGGTGGAATTGTTGAAGAAAAAAGAATTGTAGAAAGGGAGTGGTGCGTTATGAAGGGTGAATTGGCAAAGGCAAATATTGAGGGCAATTTTTTGAATTTTCCGGGTTGATATTTTCACCTTATAAATTTTTATTAATGCCTTACATTTAAATTCAGAATTCAATTTTATCATTATTTCCTTCAACATGATAAGAATACTTTTCCGATTGAGCGATTGACAATTGACCATTCACAATTCACCATTCACAATCATTCACATCCAACAATACTAATTTAAATAGCATGAAAATTAAATTACTTTCTCTTTTACTTTTAACAGGATATCTTTCAATGGCACAAATAAACCCGGTAGGTATTTTTAAAAACGAAGCAGATATTGGCAACCCGAAGATTAAAGGCAGCACCACATTTAACTCCGGTAAACAAGCCTATTTTATTAAAGGCGGTGGTTATAATATCTGGTTTAACCGGGATGAATTTCATTACCTGTACAACAAAATAAAAGGTGATTTTATTTTAACGGCCAATGTAAAAATGGTAGGAGAAGGCAAAGACCCTCATCGTAAAATTGGCTGGATGATCCGGGAATCGGAAAAGGACGATGCTGCTCACATTACTGCCACGCTGCACGGCGATGGATTAACCGTGTTGCAATGGAGAAATTTGCGGGGTGCTTACATGAGAGATCCGCAGGATGAAATATTTGACCTTAAAAAAAATGTGGAAGTAATACAGGTGGAGCGGAGCGGCAAAAAAATAATTATGCGGGCCGCCAATGTTGGCGAGCCTTTGCAATTGGTTGGTATGCAGGAAATGAAAGACCTGCCGGATGAAGTACTGGCCGGGCTTTTTGTTTGCAGTCACAATGCTGATGTGCAGGAAGAAGGTATGGCCTGGAATGTAAGAATAGATAAACCGGTGGCGGATAAATATGATGGCTATCATGACGGCTTTTTACCAAGCCGTTTAGAAACTATGAATGTATTTGATGGCGTAAGAAAAATTATTCACGAGGACAGTGGCAGGTTTGAAGCACCTAACTGGATGCCCGATGGAAAACGATTATTGTTTAACCAGGATGGTTCCATTTACACCCTGCCTGTTGAAGGCGGCACACCAGAAAAACTGAACACCGGTATTGCAAACAAAAACAACAACGATCATGTAATTTCTTTTAATGGAAAACTGTTGGGTATTAGCCATCAAAGGGCAGGTTTGCCCGATGGAGGTTCTACGGTTTATGTGTTGCCCTTAACCGGTGGCGAACCTAAATTATTAACGGACAGTACACCCTCTTATTTACATGGCTGGAGCCCCGATAATAAAGAAGTAACCTATGTGGCAAAACGTTTAAGCACCAGCCCGGTGTTTAATATTTACAAAAAGAATATCAACGGCAGTGCAGAAGTGCAGCTAACGTTTAACAAAAAAAGCCATGTAGACGGACCTGAGTATTCGCCTGATGGAAAGTACATTTATTACAACGCTGATGAAACCGGCACCATGCAGGTATGGCGCATGAAACCCGATGGCAGCAACAAAGAACAAATTACGTTTGATGAATACCACAACTGGTTTCCGCACATTTCGCCTGATGGGAAATGGATTGTGATACTGTCTTTTCCTCCAACAATTCCATCCAATGATCATCCCTTTTATAAAAGGGTTATGATGCGCCTGATGCCGGCCAGCGGTGGTGCACCAAAAGTAATCGCTTATTTATACGGCGGACAGGGCACCATCAATACCAATAGCTGGAGCCCCGATAGTAAGCACATTGCGTTTGTGAGTAATGGCACAATTGATTGATTCCATTTAAAGTTGCTATGAATTTGCAGGGATAGATTAACCATTTACAAATACTTATATTCGTTTACAAATATTTAAACTTACGACTTGCGTAAATACACGAGTTGCCTGCAATAGTAAAACAACCAGCTTATGAACATAATCGGACCAATTCTTTTACTTGTACTCATTATTTATTTAATCAGCCGAAAAAAGAAGCAAAGACCATCAATTAACTCTAACATAAATAGTTCAACACAGAGAACCACAATCAACACCCAGCCTACGAAATCAATAAAAAAACCTTATCCTGACAGAAGTAAGGACATAACATTCCATAGAGAAAAACTTCGAGAAGCTCTTGCTCAAGGTGACTTGCAATTTGCAAACCTTACATTTGCGAAGCTTGTTGAATCTACCCGACAGCAGAATGAAAATCTTGATGGAATGTTCAGACTTGACTACGAACATACTCTTAAAGAATACGAAGAGTTTTTACTGAAAAATAATTTAGACAAACCTGAACAATTTAATGACCCTACAGTTCCAAAGCCGAAAAAGAAATTCGATACTTCGAACTTTTACGGAAACAAATCACATTCGCCAAATTACAAATTTGCTGTAGCATTTCAGGACAGTTACGAAGAAGGCAAAAAAGGTGATGTTTATCTTTTGCAAGGAACTGATGTGTTGTTTCAAAAAAAAATTGAACGACCCAATGATTGTGTCGTTTCAAATGACGGAATTGTCGGAGTTTGTGATTGGATGCATACAGACGAACTTGCTGGACAGTTTTTCCTTTTCAACATTGACGGTAAACAAATCATTAAAGTAAAGACTTCTGCAAATTTGGGTAACTGTGCAATATCGGAAGATTCAAAGTATGCAATTTTTGAAACTTATCAATCTGACACAGAAGATTCAGATATGATTTTCATAATTGACATTTTGCAAAAGAAAGTAGTTGGAGAATTTGAACGAGAGATTGAATTCAAAAAAGCAAAAATCAACAGTTCTGACAAAAGCATTGACGTTAAAATTAATAGCAACCTAACATACCAGGTAAACTTTGACGGAGAATGGATTAACAAAGAAAAATTTGAACAGGACTTAAATGAAAAAGGTAGTAAGACAGATAAAGTAAACTATCTCGAAATTCTTTACAAAGACAGAGAAGATGAATTGTGCAGCAACGATATTTATTTAGACGCTTTACAAAGCAATATCAATAATCAAAATTTTAAAGACGGACAGATACTAAAACGCATTGGTGAAGTTTATGAAATTAGAACGGATATTCCGAATGCAATAAAATATTTTCAGCAAGCACTTGACAAAAATCCAAGAGTTGGAGTTAAAACCAAATTGACAAAATTAATTAAGGACAATCCCTAACAACAAATAAAATTTATAATCCGAGTTAAATTATTAAAAGATGAAACTATCTCAAAAAATTAGTTTAGTTTTTTTATTGACTTTTTTTTCTTTTTGCTATGGCTGCCAACCGAAAACAGAAAAAACAAGTGAAGACTTGGTCAAAGAGAATGCAACACAAGATAAAGAAACGACAAAGCAGACAATTACTACACCTGAGAATGATAATGAATCGGAACCAGTTACTTGCATTGACTGGATTGGTTATTATGGCAAAGGGACAAGAGAACTTGATAGTATCGTTAACAAAAAAGGCTTCAAAATTAAAAGCGAGGGATACGACAAATATGGCTCTACTAATAAATTGGAAGGCGCTTATGTTTTGACGGATAAAAATATACCTATTGACAAAATAGGAAGTTTAGCTAAATATTTAGCTTACAAACTTTGCTTGTCTGACAATAAAAAATTCAATGGTGTATTAATGGATTGCCAAAGACGAAAAATTCAGGTTGTAATTGCAAGAAGCGAAAAGAATTATAACATTGAAGCTTGGGCTGTTGTATATAATATTTTCCCAGCTAACAAAAAGGGGGAGCTGATTACTTTAGACTATACAAAATAGTAGAACTTGGACAAGATATTTCGAAAAGCATTCGGGAAACTACTGCAGGCAACATTGGGTTTGGCGTTATTGGGGCAGGACGTTGTTATCTTCATCATCAGCTGTCTCGTCCTGAAATAGGTTGACTACAAATCAACTTAAAAATGGATATCAAACAACAAGCAATTACCGAGTATTTAACGCAAGGCACCGGCTACAGGAAGTTAGCGGCCAAGTATGGGGTAAGCCGCA
>JANXSR010000294.1 GCA_025352625.1 Ferruginibacter sp. | reverse complement strand
CATACCTTTCTATACCCCTTTTATTTCCCAAAGCCTGCGCAATGGCTTCACCCAGGGCAATACCTGTATCTTCTATACTATGGTGTTCATCAATATGAAGATCTCCTTTACATTCAATATTTAAATCCATATTACCATGTCTTGCCAGCTGATCAAGCATATGATCGAAAAAAGCAAGGCCTGTATTAACAGCCGATTTACCTGTTCCATCAAGGTTTACTTCAACTTTAATTTTTGTCTCGTTCGTATTGCGTTGATGAATGACTTTTCGTGGCGGTAATTTCAGGTAATTGTATACAGCTTCCCAATGTGGGGTTTCTAAAACGATGGTTTCTTTTTTCAATGCATCAATCGTGTCTTTAATTTCTGATGCACCCAAAGAGGAATCGATATTTAACCAAATTCCTTTGCATTGAAGGTTTTTTGCCAGTTGCATATCTGTAATCCTGTCACCAATTACAAAAGAATTGATTAAATCATAAGCAGTATTATTTAAATAGCGTGTAAGCATTCCTGTTGCAGGTTTACGCGTTGGTGCATTATCGGCTGGAAATGTTTTATCAATAAATACTTCAGAGAAATTAATAGCCTCATTGGCAAGATTGATCATCACAAAGTTTTGTAAGGGCCAAAAAGTATCTTCGGGAAAAGCTGCTGTTCCAAGCCCGTCCTGGTTGGTTACCATTACCAATTCATAATCAAGTTCCGTTGCTATCTTCCGCATATAATAAAACATATCCGGATAAAATTCCAGCTTGGAAAAAGAGTCCAGTTGGTAAGTTGGTGGTGCCTCCTTTATCAAGGTACCGTCACGATCGATAAATAATATTTTTTTTGGGTGATTTGCTAAACTCATTTCAGAATTACATTTTATAGTTTTTTAATAAATGGAGTAGTTGTTGATTTTCTTCCGGTGTACCTATCGTTATACGTAAGCAGTTTTCACACCCGGGATCCCTGCTCCTGTTTCTTACAACAATTTCATTTTCGGCTAAATAATTATATAATTTGGAAGCATCTTTTACTTTCATCAAAAAAAAGTTAGCATCACTCGGATAGATTTTTTCAACAAAATTAAATGCACTTAATTCTTTTATCAGTATTTCTTTTTGTTGAACAGACGCTGTTATCCATTCATTTACAAGATCAGCATTTTGTAAGGCTTCCAACGCCAACAGCTGAGATGCATCGTTGATGTTATAGGGAGGCTTTACTTTATTGAACAGATCAATAATATCCATCGGGGCGTAACAAAGTCCCAGCCTTAACGCAGCTAGCCCCCATGCTTTGGATAAGGTTTGCATTACCACCAGGTTAGGATACTCTGTTAGTTCCTGAATAAATGTTTTTTGTTTTGAATAATTGATATAAGCCTCATCAATTATCACAATACCGGAAAAATTATTCAATATTATTTCAACATCTTCCCGGCGCATATTATTACCGGTTGGATTATTTGGTGAGCATATAAAAATCAATTTTGTATTTGTATCTATTGCATTCATTACCCCTTCTACATCTAACTGAAAATCGTGTGTTAAATTAATCTTCTTTATTTCCACGTCGTTTATGTTACCACTTACTTCATACATCCCATAAGTTGGCGGGCAGATAATTACATTATCTTTTGCCGGGGTACAAAATATACGAAACGCAAGGTCAATCACTTCGTCGCTGCCGTTACCAATAAAAATATTTTCAGCAGGCACTCCCTTAATTCTTGCAATCTGAAATTTTAATTGCCATTGCAAAGGATCTGGATAGCGATTAAATTTATCTGGCAATGGCGAGCCATATGGATTTTCATTAGCATCTAAAAATACAGATGCCTTGCCTGTAAATTCATGCCTTGCAGATGAATAAGGTTTTAATGTTTTGATGTTATCCCTGATAAGGTTTTTTAAATCGAACATATTTTAATATAGAGATTAAGAAGATTAAGTAAGTTGTTTTTGAAAGTGAAATCCAATAATATTATATCCCTGTTTGATCCAAAATTTTTGACCGGCATTATTTGAAACATAACAATTTAGCTCGGATGCAACACAGCCTTGCGAAATTGCATAGTTATAAATCCATTTCATTAATGCTTCCCCAACACCCGAACCTCGGTAATCAGGATGGATAATTACATTGTCCGGTTCAATATGCTTTCCTACATAATATTTTGTCATGATCCATAAACCTGAAATACCAATCAGCTTATCCTCATCAAAAATGCCAACACATTTATAGCCTTGTGTAAACATTTCGGTAAGCCTGCTTTCCAACATATCTTCCGGTATATTTTGATTTAATAATTTTAAAAATGGAATAATATCCAATTTATTAGCTTGAGTTAACAATTTAAAAGAAATCATATTTTTAATCTTTAACGGCTATGTGCTAACTTTTTAATCGAATGCTTACTGCATTTTTATGAGCGTCTAATCCTTCTGCTGCTGCCATTAATTCTACAGCATTCCCGATATTTTTAATACCCTCTTTACTAAGTTGCTGAAAGGTAACTTTCTTTACGAAACTGTCCAGCGAAACTCCACTGTAAGCTTTTGCATAACCATTCGTAGGCAAAGTATGGTTTGTTCCGGATGCATAGTCGCCAACACTTTCAGGCGAATAATGCCCAAGGAAAACACTTCCCGCATTAATAACTTTTCCAGCTAACATAAAGGCATTGTTGGATGAAATAATTAAATGTTCTGCGGCATATTCATTCAACAGTTCAAAAGCGGCATCAACATTTTCCATAACTATAAAACGTGCATTCTGCAAAGCTTTTGCTGCAATGTCATTTCTTGATAAAACAGCCAGTTGTTTATCAATCTCCTTTTGCACCTTATTAACGATATCCTGCGTAGTTGCCACTAATATTACCTGGCTATCAGCACCATGTTCTGCCTGGCTAAGCAAATCTGCTGCAACAAAACCATGGCTTGCAGTTTCATCAGCATATACAGCTACCTCACTAGGCCCCGCAGGCATATCAATAGCAATTCCTTCTTTATTAACCAATTGTTTTGCACCAGTAACATACTGGTTACCCGGGCCAAAAATTTTGTACACCTGAGGAACCGTTTCTGTGCCATAAGCCATGGCACCAATGGCTTGCGCCCCACCCGTTTTATAAATATTTTTCAACCCGATTAATTGTGCAACATATAAGATTACCGGATTTATCTTTCCATTTTTATCGGCAGGTGTACAAACAACAATTTCACTGCAACCAGCCAGCACTGCAGGTATACCTAACATCAACAAAGTTGAAAATAATGGAGCTGAACCTCCTGGAATATACAATCCAATTTTTTGAATAGCAATTGATTTTCTCCAGCAAACTACACCTGGGGTTGTTTCAATTTGTGTAATAACTTCTTTTTGTGCTGTATGAAATTTAGTGATGTTATTTTTTGCCAGATCAATAGCTACTTTCAATTCATCATCCACTAATGCAACAGCTTCCATTATTTCTTCCTCACTAACTTTCAATTCTGTCAATTCAATACTATCAAATTTTGCTGCATATTTTTTTATAGCCGCATCTCCTTTCAATTTAACATCCAGTAAAATAGGGGCAACAATTTCTTCCAATGCTTTACTATCAAAAGCAGGCCTTTGTAAAATTGCTTTCCATTGCTCTTTCAATGGATTTATAAAAACATTTTCCATAATAATAAATTAGCCGGTATTTTAAAAAAGGAAGTTTTATACAATCATTTTTTCAATCGGTAATACAATAATTCCTTCGGCACCAAAAGATTTTAATTTTTCAATTACATCCCAAAAATCATTTTCATTCACCACACTTTGTACGCTGCTCCAACCCTCTTCTGCCAAAGGCACAATGGTAGGACTTTTTATACCGGGCAATAGTCGGGAGATATTTTTTAATTGATCGTTAGGTGCATTCAGTAAAATATATTTATTATTTTTTGCCGTTTTAACAGCATTAATGCGCAACAATAATTTATCAAGAATGGCTTTGTTTTCTACTGACAATTTTTTGTTGGCAGTTAATACGGCTTCGGATTGTAAAATAACTTCTACTTCTTTTAATCCATTGGTAAAAAGTGTGCTTCCACTACTTACCAAATCGCAGATAGCATCAGCCAAACCTATGCCAGGTGCTATTTCTACCGAACCGCTAATTTCATGTATCTCTGCATTAATTTCATTTTTAGCCAGGTAATTATGCAAAATGTTTGAGTAAGTGGTGGCAATTTTTAGCCCGTTTAAATCACTTGAAGATTGATATTGCATTGATTTTGGTATGGCAATACTTAAACGACACTTTCCAAAACCTAACCTGTATACAAGGTCAATATCTTTCTCTTTTTCCAATAATACATTTTCTCCTACAATTCCAATATCTGCAACACCATCATACACATACTGCGGGATATCATCATCCCTTAAAAAAAATACTTCTATCGGAAAATTAAAAGCTGCTGCCTTTAATTGTTTATTTCCATTATTTAATTCAATACCACACTCTTTTAAAAGCCTGATAGAATCTTCGTACAACCTTCCCGATTTTTGAACTGCAATTTTTAACATTAATTAATTTTTATTTTTCAAACTTTAGTAATTGTATTTAACATCGTTGTAGTCTGTCCGCCGCCGCAGATCACTTACTTGTACTGAATATCCTGTAGCAGCCCCCTTCAAATCGTTATTTCTTTTTTATCTACAGTCGCACCTTTAATTAAGCCGTCTTTCATTCTTATTATTTCAAGTTTTAAGTACCCCTCTGCAAACAAAAAAATAAAAAAGGGCTTACCTTTTGAGTAAGCCCTTTGAAAATATGTTTTGATTACATACAAATCAACATTGCTTACCCTGCGGTAAAAAATGATGATGATGTATGTGAGTGATTTGCTTCATTGATTGCACAAAGTAAAGACTGATAAATTATTTTACCAAATAAAATTTAAAAAGGGTTGATACGTATTCCTAATCCAGGCAAATCATTATAGCAAATTCTGCCATAGTCAAAGCTAACACCAGCTGCAATATCTTCTGCCAACAATAGTGGCCCATCCATATCTACGTAATCTACCAAAGGAGCAAGTTGAGCAATAGCCGCCGTGCCAACTGAAGATTCATTCATACAGCCAATCATTATTTTCATATTCAGCGTTTTAGCCTGCTCAATCATTCTTCGGGCAGGTGTAATGCCACTGCATTTGGTTAGCTTAATATTAATCCCGTGAAAGTGACCGTAACATTTTTCAACATCTGATTCTGCCACACAACTTTCATCAGCAAACAGTGGTAAAGCTGAAGCTTTAAACAATACTTTCATGCCTTCCCAATTATCTTTTGCCAGTGGTTGTTCTATCATTTCAACTCCCAGGTCTTTTAACACAGGTATTTTTTCAAGTGCTTCTTCCAAAGTCCATCCCGCATTGGCATCTACCCTAAAAATGGCATTTGTATGTTTTCTTAATTCCCTTACCATCTCTAAATCATTTGGCACGCCAACCTTTATTTTGTAGATTGGCCATGGCTTTTCTTTCATTTTTTCAACCATTTTTTCAACAGTATCAATACCAATTGTATAATCCGTAACTGGAATTTTACTATCGTCTAAATTCCATAAAATACGTAATTGTTTTCCTTTTAACTTTCCATATAAATCCCAGGCTGCCATATCCAATGCACAAACTAAAAAAGGGTTCGCAGGAAATAAATGATGCAGATAGTGCCAATATCTTTCCGGATCAGAAAAGGCAAATTTTTCTACAAATTGCTTCTTTCTTTCCAAATCCTCTATCATTTTTTGAACGGATATATTGTAGTAACTAATAGCTGGGGCCTCCCCATAACCCTTTATGCCAAAGTATTCCAGCTCAACCACAAATGTAGGTTGATGAGTTTTGGTTCCCTTGGAAATTGTAAAAGTGTGTTGAAACAGAAGGTTATATTCATTGAATTTTACAGTCATATCTTATTATAAATTTGTCTATTAAACCATTATAAAATTTCGAAAGGCTTAGTTCCCCTTATTTTCAGGATTTTTAATTGTTTAATTGATGAATATGCAAGGCCTCACAATTAAGTAGCAAACATAATCATCTCTGTAAAATATAATGAGATTTAAACTTTCCCTTTCTTATCTATTTTGTTAAAGGAAAAAATTAATTTGGAAATGAAATTTTTTTGGCTAATTTTATATTCGATTAAGCCTCAAAATCACAATTCCTCCACAAAAACTTAGCTTATTTTAACTCACTTGAATAATTAATTAGCCATATTAATTCTGCGTTTTAAATACAGCTTCTTTTAAATCCCAATCTTCCCTTTAAGCAATAATTGTAAACAATTATTTTTCTGATTTGTACCGGTTATCAATGTATTATTTCGTTTGCCTGTATAAATCCAATTTATTTATTATCTCTAATTTTAATACATTTATTATGAAAAAAGTTTTACTTCTACTCTACACGGGAATTTGTATCCAAATTGCGGGTGCCCAAACTATATCGGGTGCTATTACTTCATCAGATCCTACATTTACAAGACCTTCTGATGGTACTCCACCCACTGTTATTTCTACGCAAGGCACAAATGTATCTTACGATTTAATTCCTTATACAGTATTGGCACCTGGATTGTTAACTATTGTATGCACAGGTTCAATTAATTTTGATACTTATGGATTTCTTTACAGTCCTGCTGGTTTCAATCCTGTAAATCCACTGACAAATGTTTTGGTGGGAGATGATGATTCCGGCCCTGGCGTTAATTTTGCCATTACCTACAATTTCCCGGCAGCAGGCACTTATTATCTAGTTGTAACTACGCTTAAACCAGGTAGTTTTGGTACTTACACAATTTCCACCATTGAAGGGGGGCCATTACCTGTTCGCCTTATTTCTTTTAATGCTGAAAAATTAAGTGGTGGTAAAAATCAATTGAAATGGGTAAGTGGAGAAGAAATCAATGTCGCTCACTACCAGGTTCAACATAGCAATGACGGTAATAAATTTACTGATATTGCCGGAGCCGTTATTAGAGCAACAAACTTTGCTGCCTCCTATAGTTTTACCGACAATACTCCTTTCAAAAAATTTAATTATTATCGGTTAAAGATTATTGATAAATCCGGTTTGTTAACGAACGGTAAAGTTGCTGTAGTAAACAATGGTAACGGTATATCTTCAGGCTATATTACCATATTCCCTAATCCTGCTGTTAATTTCCTTAATGTTCAAACAAAAGCCGGGCAAAAAGGAAAAGCAGTTGTATCTATTACTTCTGCTGAAGGCCAAACTGTTTACAAATCAGATTATACTATTACTAATGAAAGCATAGTAAATCTTGATGTTAAAAACCTTGCATCTGGAAATTATTTTGTACGCATTAGTACTGCTGATGGAGAAACAACCAACTTGCCATTTATTAAGCACTAAATACAATTAACTATTAATAAAAAAAGGATACAACATGTTGTATCCTTTTTTATTAATAAATCTGCCTGAAGCATTTATAAATGTTGTTTAAATCCCCTGATCGAATTTACATTTTGATTTAGTTATTTCTTATTAAAATATGGCTCTTATAGTTGCCCTTCCTATATGTACAACTCTTGCTGTGCCTGGCTTTCTTCCGTCATATTGCACACTCATTTCGATATTTCCTGCCAGCCGTTTTGTGTATTCCAAATTCCATAAATAATTCTTTCCAGGCAATAATCCTTCGAGCATAATATAACCTACAGTTGAATTTGGAGAGGCTGCAGGATCAGCAGCCGAAAAATTAATAGCGTTGTAAGCGAACTTTCCGTTAATCGTACTACTCGAGAGTACATTGTATTTTATATCTGTACTGATGGAATTATTGGTAAGTTTTTCTAAAAACCCAATGGCATTTTTTTTATCGCTATAGCTGTAAGCCGCAGTAATCCTTAAATTAGTGCCATGAGTATAGCTGATAGATGGCTCAACAACTTTTTGAAGAACACTATAATTTCTATTGCTAAATTTTGGCGTAGTTAATTCGTTAATAACAGAACGCAGCGAAAGATTTGCTGTAATCTTCCTGTTAAAATTAAAGCGGGCTTTGTAGTTAATATTTCTCAGTTTTCTGCTTTCTACACCATATGTTAGTAATGATTTACCACCACTTAAACTATGTGTAATATCCATTCCCCATTTACTGCTGGTACGGTTAAAGAAAAATGAGTTAGATAAAAATGAATTGAGTGTTAATAGTGTTGTATCTACCAGTTTTTTTGTAAACGGATTAAACTGGAACTTACCTGTTGAAATATCTTTCTTATTTATTTGTAAAGAAGAGGAGGTGCTTATTTTGCTTAAGAATTTCCTAAAACCATTGGCTGTAGCTACTTTTATTACTGCACGGGGATTAATATCGAAGCTATAATTGAATGTAACATAGTTTGCTTTTACGTACTGGTTGGTTGGCGTATTTACCCTTATATATTTTCTTTGATCAGAAAATAAAGCAATTTCAAATTCATTTAATTCTGCAATTCCATTATTGTTATAATCATTCCAGGTATATTCTCCCTGGCCTGCCGGCACTTCTACAAAAGTAAATTCTCTTTTTTGTTCCTGTCCGGCACCCACTTCGTACAATATATTTCCGATTAATAATCCTTTCCATTCATTTACAAAGTATTCAGCTCTTCCCAGCAAACTTTCATCGGGTTTTTGTTTTGTAAGCAAGGGATTTAGAACCTGTAGTTTTCTGTAGGTAAGATTAAATTTAAACTGGTGACGCTCATTACTGAGTAATGAAGTATATACGTTTACGTTATTACTTTTATCAGCAACAGCCAATTTTTTAGCAATAGGATACAAGTCTGTACGGGCAAAATAACTAGCCCCCCATTTGTTTAATTTACTCTCATCAGATTTAAGGTATACCTGCCAAACGTTAAATGCAAAACTTAATGAAGACAAAGTATCGTACTGTTTGTTATTGATAGTATTATGTTCGCCAGAATAACTTGTACCTACCTGTAGATTATGGTATTTTTTCAACAGCTTGTTTACATCAATGGAAGGCCGCAGATAAGTAATTTTTTGTTGCGGGGTATTGCTGTTAGTAAGGCTTACCTGATCTGTAATCTTCCAACCTTTAATGATGGAAAAATGATTGAATACCTGTTTAATACCATTGTATTTATCACTTCTGTTATAGTTAGTAATTTCATATTTAACCTGGTTAGCGTTGCTATCTTTTAGTTGAAATGCAGCATTCATCAATGTTTCATCTGCGGGTAAAATATCATACGGAATACTCCAGTCTCTGTTAAACTCAACATTTCGTAACCGTTCCAATGGCGTAAACCTGCTTTGCACGTATTCATAACCAAGGTTGGTTTGTAACAACAACGTTTTTTTTAAAAGATGTACTTTTTTATTATCCTGTATCAACTGAACTTTAGCAGCTACTCCATTATCATTTTGTTTATCCTTGCTGCTAAAAAGATTGATATCATATTTACTGGCGGCGAATTCCGTTTTGATTCTAGTTGTTGCATTCACAAAATATTCAGCACCAACGGTTACAAGTTGTCTCTTTTTGGGTGTTACCAATAAAATTACCGGAGCCCATTCTCCCTGCTTAATATTATTGACATCCGGAGATACCCATTTAAAAACCTTGCCATTGGTAGCTGTATACAATTGAATATAATTACCCTTTCCCGGGCCTAAGTAAGTAAATGCTACATTATAAAGCAACTGGTTACTAACAGTATCAAATACAAAAATTGAATCGTGTTGAGTATTATTAAAAACCGAATCTATTTTTTTGTATAAAATTTTGCCTGTTACAAATGTATCTCTTACCGAACCGGTATAAAATGCAGTATCAATCCCATCCCCCACGTCGGCTAAAAATTGTTTTTGATTAATATCCAATGTTTGGTTGATGGAAGAATTTTTAGCATCCTGATTACTAAATGCCCCAATGCTCAATAACAGTTTATTATTAAAATTCACCTCGTCATTTACATAAATATTTGAATTCAAAAAATTACGATCTGCATATTCAAACTCTGCCTGAATCCTTTTGTCTTTGGTGATCATCCGTTTTGGTGTAAAGGTTAGTTCAGCAGTATTGTAATTGATTATATAATCCTGGTCTTCGCCTCTTATAAGCAATTCTCCATCCATAAAAATTCTTTCCGTACCAGCCAGAATTGTAAAATATAATTCGTTGTTGGCACCTTGCAGGCGATAAGGTCCCTGGTTGCCTTCCAAAGGAGTTAACACATTGCGGTTAAATTTTCCTTTTGCAACCGAACCACTTAACAATAAAGAGTTATTTATTTTTTTACCAAGTTTATTGTCTGTAATAAACGACATGCCCTGTAACCGTTTGTAAAAATTCAGAAAGTAATTTTTGCTTTGGCGGATATCAATATCACCAAAATTAATTTGCCAGTTTTTCTTTTTTACCTGCAAAAATATTTTATCAAAGTCCCTTAAATCCTGCGTATTGCCATCAGGCTGTATAGGAATATTATTGTCTGTTACTGCTGCCGTTAACTCTAAACTATCACCAATAAAACCATTAATTTGTAAATTCAAACTGCTATTTAATACTGCATCCTGGCTATTGCCAAACGAGATACCTCTTCCAAAACTACCATTGTAATTAATGTTACCGAAATCAAAAAGCGTTGTATTTTGTTTGTTGAAATTTTTATAAATATAAGGACGCTCACTGATGAAGTTATTGCGGATACTGTCAAAATTAAAATGCTGCGAAACAGCATTTAGCTTAGCAGAATAAACACGGTAGCTTATTTCTACGCTATCTGATGTCGGCTTTTGTATCCAGGTTAAACGGCCATTGATAGCATCAATAACATATTGAGAGGGTAATACATTGTTTATTTTAAATGTTTGAGGAACGATGCTCAAGGTATCTAACAATACATCTCTATCAATGGTACTTATTTTTTTCGTTCGAAGGTTAGAAGTTGGAGATAGATTTTTTTGCGCCTGGGATAATTGCACAGTCATTAATAAAATCAACAGCAAATGTATCCTTCTCAATTTCAAATCAGCTTTTATATTGAATGCTTAAAGTTAGTATTTATTGTGTAACCCTTTTTAAAACCTGCTTTTTGAAAATTGATGGTACAACAATAGAAGCTAATGCCAACCGGTATACTTTTGCGTGGGCAATGCCATCTAAACCCATAAAGAAAAAATGAAGGTGCAACTCGATTAGTTGTAGAAGTATGCTCAAAGTGTTGCTGCTAGTAAACTGGATGACACAGACCCCGGCGGCTTTAATAAAATTAATAAAGAAAAAGCACCGAAAAGGATTATAAAAACAGATGCAGTATTGTCAGACAAGTCTGTGAGATATACCGGGCTACATAATCGCCTAAAAAATTAAATCCTGCAAAAAATCTGCTTTCAGAAAAGATTATAAAAAACCGCCTCATTTATTTATGAGACGGCTTCTTTTTCTATAATTTTTAAGTACTGCTATTTCTTCATGTACATCACTTCTTTTACCAGCTTCACTGTTCTGGCGATATCCGGTAAATACAAGGCTACTAAATTGGGTGCATAGTGCATTGGCGCATCAACAGAAGTGATTCTGCGGATGGGAGCATCAAGATAATCAAAACCTTCTTTTTGTATGCGGTAAGTAATTTCTGAGGATATAGAAGCAAATGGCCATTGTTCTTCCACAATTACAAGGCGGTTGGTCTTTTTTACACTTTCCAAAATAGTAAACCAATCCATTGGACGTATGGTTGCTAAATCGATCACCTCAGCTTCGATACCTTCCTTAGCCAATTCTTCAGCTGCTCCTAATGCTACCTTCATCATTTTATTAAAGGATACAATTGTTACATCTTTACCCGCTCTTTTTATAAATGCTTTACCTATAGGTAATAAATATTCTTCTTCGGGTACATCGCCTTTTTCGCCATACATTACTTCACTTTCCATAAACATAACAGGATCATCATCACGTATAGCGCTTTTTAATAAGCCCTTTGCATCATATGGATTGCTTACTGAAATAACTTTTAAGCCGGGGATATTGGCATACATTGATTCAAAAGCGGTACTGTGTTGTGCTCCTAACTGGCCTGCACTACCATTTGGTCCACGAAAAACAATCGGGCAACCAACTTGTCCGCCACTCATAGCCAACATTTTAGAAGCCGTATTTAAAATTTGATCTAAAGGCAATACCGCAAAATTCCATGTCATAAATTCAACTATTGGCCTTAATCCGTTTTGAGCTGCACCCACGGCAATTCCTGCAAAACCCAGCTCTGCAATAGGCGTATCAATTATTCTTTTTTCTCCAAATTCATCCAGCATACCTTGGCTAACCTTATAGGCACCATTGTATTCGGCCACTTCTTCTCCCATTAAAAATACCCTTTCATCACGTCTCATTTCCTCCTGCATAGCTTCCCTAAGGGCTTCTCTAAAAGCAATTTGTCGCATGTATTTTAGTTATTTATTGTATGAATTTACTGATTTGAGTGGCAAATTTATCTTATAACAGTCAAAGCAACAAATTGAGTTCTTTTTAAGGTTTTAACTTTACTCTCCATTTTTTCGAATTGAGTTACAACAAATTTAGATTATTAAATTATTAACCAGGTTTACACCTTGCAAGTTGTAAAAGATATATTTTAAACAAAGTAATTGTCCCCCAATACATACAAAAAATTTAAAGAGTCCAGGTTTTAAATACTTCCTTTAATTGCGTTATCGTATAAAAAATGAAGTAGTAGAATGATATTTTTCGATCTTAAAAAGCGTATACCCATTCGGGTTGTTTAAGACAAAGGATAAGAAATAAAAAAATATTTATTAAAAAATTGTTAACACAAAAATAATTTCTATCTTACAATTGAAAAAATTAAAACCCGCTTTAACATCTTGAAAAACATCACAAAGCCTTTTGTTATTTTACAAAAGGCTTTGTGGTTTAAATAAGCTGCTGGTTTTAAGTTGTTACTACTTAATTTATATTTTCAATCACTATTGCAGTGGCCCCGCCTCCACCATTACAAATACCTGCTGCACCATATTTAGCATTGTGTTGTTTTAACACATTTATAAGGGTAACCACAATTCTTGCCCCGCTACATCCAAGTGGGTGACCAATAGAAACCGCACCACCATTAACGTTTACTGTTGCAGGATCTAATTTCATCCGCTTGCTATTTTCTATGCCAACTACACTAAATGCTTCATTGAGTTCCCAAAAATGAATGTCTTTCATGTGTAAACCTGCTTTCGCAACCGCTTGCGGAACTGCAATAGATGGGGTTGTGGTAAACCATTCCGGAGCTTGCTCAGCATCGGCATATGATAATATTTTGGCAATGGGTTTTAATCCAAGTTCTGCAGCTTTTTCTTTACTCATTAGTACCAGCGCTGCCGCACCATCATTCATGGTAGAAGCATTGGCCGCAGTTACAGTACCATCTTTTATAAAAGCCCCTTTTAATTCGGGTATCTTTTCAAACTTTACATTAAAAGGTTCTTCATCTTTGGCAAATAAAACCGGCTCGCCTTTTTTTTGCGGGATGGCAACAGGCACAATTTCATTATCAAACCTTCCTTCATTAACTGCAGCCTGAGAACGTTTATAACTTTCAATTGCAAAGGCATCCTGGTCCTCACGGCTGATGCCGCAGGTACTGGCACATAACTCAGCAGCATTGCCCATCGCCTTGCCATCATATACATCTGTTAAACCATCTTTAACAAGGCCATCAATAAAAGCCACATTACCATATTTATTTCCCCAACGCATGGCATCTGCATAAAAAGGAACGTTGCTCATACTTTCCATACCGCCCGCTACCACAATTTCTGCATCGCCAAGCATGATACTTTGTGCTGCTTGGGCAATGGCCTTCATGCCGCTGGCACATACTTTATTAATGGTAGTACAATTTACTTCGTTCGGCAAACCGGCAAATTTTGCAGCCTGTCTTGCAGGTGCCTGCCCCAGATTGGCTTGTATTACAGAACCCATTAAAACATCATTCACCAATGCCGGTGCAATGCCCGCTTTTTCAATGGCACCTTTAATAGCAATAGCTCCTAACTGCGTGGCGGTAAAACCCTTTAGGGATCCTCCAAAACTACCTATTGGCGTGCGTACCGCAGCAATAATATATACTTCTTTCATCTGGATTGACTGTTTAGCTGGCAAAGTTAACATTTATCGAATTAGCCTCACCGGAAGGTACATTTAAAATGAATTGCTTGTAACGTACTTTACCTTTATATAACAATCTAATCAATTACAAAAACAATAGTTCAGACTATTTTACTGACCTTTACTACACAAAGCTAGTTATGCATTTATACAAATTAAATCCGTTGTTGTTTTTTGGCTTCTGCCTGTTGTTAGCTTCCTGTGATCCTTCAAAGAAAGCAATACTAACTCCAAAACCCGATGGCTTTGCGTCGTTACATTTTTTAGGTGAGCAGTCTATCCCTTATAATTTATTGTATAACAATACCACCGTTGGGGGTTTATCAGGTATTGATTATGATTCTGCCCATGGTACTTATTATCTTATCAGCGATGATAGAAGCGCCTTAAACCCGGCCAGGTTTTATACAGCCCGTATTTCTTTTACACAAAATGGTATTGACAGTTTCTATTTTACCGATGTACATAATTTATTGCAATCCAATGGCAATGTATATCCAAATAATAAACAGGATCCTTATCATACACCAGACCCTGAAGCGATACGTTATAACGCCATAAGTAACCAATTGGTTTGGAGCAGCGAAGGAGAAAGGATTGTAAGAGATAAGGATACCGTGTTGGAAAACCCTTCGGTGATTATGATTGCAGCTGATGGCAAATACATTGATAGCTTTAGGCTGCCTGCAAACCTTGTTATGCAATCAATAGAAAAGGGACCCAGGCAAAATGGCGTATTGGAAGGACTTACTTTTGCAGATAATTATTCCACCCTTTTTGTAAATGTTGAAGAACCTTTGTATGAAGACGGGCCAAGAGCGGATGTGGTTGATAACAATGCCTACATAAGAATATTAAAATTTGATGTGGCCACAAAAACAAACACCGCACAGTACGCTTATAAATTAGACCCTGTAGCTTACCCTGCCAATCCATCCACTGGTTTTAAAATAAATGGTGTACCAGATATCCTATCTATTGGAAATAATAAATTGCTGGTGATTGAACGGTCTTTTAGTACCGGAAGATTACCCAGCACAATAAAAGTTTTTATTGCTGATTTAAATGCGGTTACTGATGTAACCAATATGCCACTAATGAACTCCACCCAATTTTTGCCAGTTACCAAAAAGCTTTTGCTAAATATGGATAACCTGGGTATTTATATAGATAATATTGAAGGAGTAACTTTTGGTCCTACCCTGCCCAATGGCCACAAAACACTGTTATTTATTGCAGATAATAATTTTACCCAAATTGAAAAAACACAATTGCTATTGTTTGAGGTTATAGAATAAAATACAACTATCTGGCCTGATTTATTTCAACTTGTTAGATTTTGTAATTAAGCATGATATACTCTAACTCATAATTCATAACACATAACTCATTAAATGATCACCTGTTTCGATGCGAGCCTTACCCAATTATCTATACATTATGCCGGCAATAAATTATTAGATGAGTCGTATCGGTTATCGGATAAGCCTTTCGCAATCGCCGATGAAACATTGAGCAAATTATTAATGCAGTATTTTTTAACTCCGTTTGAAAAAGTGAATGAGATCTACCGCCTGTGGCATCCTTCAGGTAATTTGAATTTGAATGAACTGTATCATTTTTCAAGTTCCATTTTTGAAAAGCCGGAAAGTTTTCATGAAAATTCTGTTCAGATCACAAAGCATTTGTTTGATGTTTCCGGACATCCAAAAATAAAATCAGGTGAATTGTATGTAACTTATTTTGATAACCTGCAGATTGAAGGCGAACTGCACAATGCCATCGGTATTTTTAAATCAGAAACCAAGGAAGCCTATTTAAAAGTACAATCCGAAGCAGATGGATTCAATCTGAATTATGAAGAGCAGGCCATCAACATCAAAAAACTGGATAAAGGTTGCCTTATCTTTAATACAGAAAAAGAAGAAGGGTATAAAGTTGCAGTAGTTGATCAAACCACCAACAGCGAGGCCGCTTATTGGATAGATGATTTTTTAAAACTCAGCATCCGCAACGACAGTTATAACCAAACCAACAATACCTTAAGCATCTACAAAAAATTTATCACCACGCAGGTAGATGAAGAATTCAGTGTTAGTAAAACGGATAAAATTGACCTGCTGAACCGGTCCATAAAATATTTTAAAGAGAAGGATCAGTTTAACATGGAAGAATTCAGCAATGAAGTGATCGGTTATGAAGAAGGCATTGCATCTTTTAAAAAATACAAGCAAAGCTTCGAGCAGGAATTTGATACGCCCATCACCGATAATTTCGCCATCAACAATGCGGCTGTAAAAAAACAAGCCCGTGTTTATAAAAGTATTTTAAAGCCGGATAAAAATTTTCACATCTATATTCATGGCAACAAAGACCTTATTGAAAAGGGTTTTGATGAAGCAAAGAACATGAATTTTTACAAGGTTTATTTTAGGGATGAGCAGTAGGTTAAATTATTTCTTGTCTACACTCTTCAAAACTGTTACCGTTTGCGAAGGAAATTTTTGAACGATCCATTTAAGAATATCCAACTGGTCAGGTGTTGGAGCCCTTCTTATCTGTGCAAGAAGTTTAATTGCCTGTGGTCTGTTAAGGGTTAGATTTGATGCACCTTCATTGCATACAGAACAGATGGCACGCAGGTTAGAAGGTTCGTCTGTACCTCCCATTGATTTATCGATGATATGACCAATGTGCAAACGGGTTTTTCTACCCTGATCATATGGATGTGGTTCGCCAGCCGCTGCCCCACACATCTGGCAAGTAAACCCATTGCGGTCTAAAACAAAGGCCCTTGTTTCTTTGGAGATACCCCGTTCGAATGAGGGAAGTGGTTTGGTATCAAGCAATAGATATTCTCCAGGTTTTAAATTGCTCCTGTCATTATGCGTTACAATATTCATCCCCTCCTCATTTCTTAATTCTCTGACCCTACGCCCCCACTCACTTGTACCTGCTACATCTCTTAATGTATCTGAGTTGAGTATTTTACCAACATTTTCAATAAAATAATCACGCAGTTTGGCCCTGGAGCCTTTTCCTTTTGCCGGATTTTTGTTCATATTTTTTTAATGCATTTACAATAGAAGTGCCGATCGCCCTTGCAACAGGAGGAGGAAATGCATTTCCAACCTGTCTGTAGGCAGGTGTTTTTTTGCCAACAAATTCCCACTCTTTGGGGAACCCCTGAACCAGGGCTGCCATTTTTAAAGTAAGCTTAGGCATTGCGTTAAATCCATTTACCGGAGGGTCATTGGCGAGCCCTCCACCATTGACACCCAATGTTGCCCATGCCTGCTTAGCCCTTGTTGGGCCAAGGTCTGCTCCTCCATGCTTTTTTGAACCACCCACAATAGTCGGTGCAATTTTATTGGCAATTTGTTTCCAGTTGTCAACATTCTCCCACCCCAATGAGCTCATCTCATCATATAAAAGTTCACCGATAGTTAGTGGAAGTATCACATTTTTTGCGGGCCATTCGAAATATTCAAAATATTCTTTCTTAAGTCCTACAAGGATTGCTCTTGGTCTGAGTTGAGAAACACCAAAATCAGAAGCATTCACCAAACGCCAGTCACATTGATAACCTAATTTGTATAGTTCGTTGAGAATATGCCGACGGTATTCCTTGAATTTAATATCAAGCAAACCCCGAACATTTTCAAGCATGATCACTTTTGGATCACACTCTTTTGCAAGCCGGATGGCTTCCGGAAAAAGATCCCGTTCGTCAAGTTGCCCAAGTTGTTTGCCTGCAATTGAGAAAGGAGGGCATGGAACACCTCCTGCTAAAAGATCTACACCGCTGTATTCTTTTGCAGAAAATTCCCTCACATTTGCTTCAATCACATTCCATTGAGGCCTGTTTTTGCTGAGTGTCTGGCAGGCAAGCGGTTCAATTTCTACCAGGGCAAGATGGTCGAATCCTGCCTGTTCAAGTCCTATCGCTTGGCCACCTGCACCGGCACATATTTCTATTGATGTAAATTTCACTTATACGCTTTGCTCACAAATTTAGTAGTTTATTTGTGTTAAGTGAGAATGATTTGGTTTTCAGAAAAACGTATAGCCTTAACACCTACCCATTGTACAAATTCTTATTTAAAAAATCATTCCTAAACTTACCATTGGGATCGTACTTTTTTACCAGCTCTTTAAAATCTGCTAGTTTTTCTATTCTGGATTGTAATACAGAAGGAGCCATAGTAAACAGTTTTGCCCAATGCGGTCGGGCATTAAAGGGTGCCAGTTGCGCTTCTACCAGGGGCAATAAATTCATTACGGTATCCACTTCCTGTTTCCAGGTAGTATGTAATGCTACACAAGTCTTTTTGTAACAGGGGCTCATCCAAAGGGTATCTTCCTGAATGGTTCTTATTTCAGAAATAAATAAGTGTGGGGTGATCTTCTCATGCAATTGTTCCATCGCCATCATGGCTTCATAAGCATGTTCGATAGGCACAAAATATTCAGCCTGCAATTCTTTGCCTGCACTTGGTTTAAAGCCCATTTTAAAATGGGGCATCCTTTCAAACCAGGGGCCGCTGACACCCATTTGCTCAGTGCAATTTTCAGCAGAGAGGTCTTCAATGGGATGCAGGTTTTTAGTGGCCAGTTTGGCTCCAAATAATTCTGGTGCAACAGCCATATCGCCGACAGCCACTTTGCTTTTTACCCATACCTCATTGATATTTTTATTTTTCCAGTCCGTAAAAAGGCTTACGCTGTAACCACTTGAAACGATCGCATCAAAATTCTTTTCCAGTGCTGCCATGGGCAGGTTGCGGTACACATATTGTTTCATGTTAAAAGTGGGCTGCAGATCAAGCGTCAGTTTTGTTACCACGCCCAAAGCACCGAGCCCAACCACTGCTCCCTGGAATGCTTCACCATCTTTCTTTGATAAATTCACCACTTCGCCTGCGGCGTTCACAAACTCAATGGCAGCGATGCCCGTTGATAAATTTCCATTGTGTACACCGGAGCCATGCGTACCTGTAGCGCAGGAACCTGCAACGGTAATGTGTGGCAGGGAAGCCAGGTTGTGCAGTGCATACCCGTTTTCGTGCAGGTAGGGCGCCAGTTCGCCATACTTCATACCGGCTTCTATTGTAACGGTGTTGGCTACTTTATCCAGCGAAACCACTTTATTCATTTCTTTTAAAGACACCTGGTTTTCGGTACTGTCTGCTATTTTGTTAAATGAATGACGTGAACCCAATGCAGTGAGTTTATTACATTTATTCACTGCTTCCTGTACCTGCTCCAAAGTTTTTGGATAATGAACATTTCCTGTACTGTACTCTAAATTGCCTGCCCAGTTTTGTAAATGTTCTTTGTTGGCTGCCGGGCTGCAAGCACCCATTTGAGAAAGTGCAGCGCCACCTGCTAATGCCGATGATGTTTTCAAAAATGTTCTTTTAGTCATGTGAAATAATTTACAGGCAATCGTTGAAAATTGAAATTTATTTTAAAAAACCAGTTGTTGAAAGTAGGTAAAATTTTAGAATTAAATATCCTCCATAAATCGTAAAAGCCATAATGCTACTTTTGAAGTAATCAAGCTTAAAACTGAATCATGCTATTGACAATACCCAATTAACTTTAAAGACTGGTAAAAAATTGATGGCATAGCCAACCTTGTTGGTTTGATCTAAATAAATTATCCGCCACTCTACCTCTATTCTTTCTTACATGTAACCACTGCGGGTGTATTTAAATATCAGTGTACCATTTAGAGAATGAACCATCGTAATTACACTGATTCTATCGCTGTAATGTGCTGTAAATAGTAAAGTGACTATTAGAAAAAAGTTGCTACCTGATTAACACCACGAAACCCGTAAAGATGTTTTTTTGTTTTTTGGTATCTATAATATAACAATAAGTTCCTGCAGACATTGGTTGTCCATGGTTAGTACCATCCCATGGATTGTTGTATCCTTTTGAATGAAAAACCAAATGGCCGTAGCGGTCAAAAATGCTCACCTCGCAATTGGGATAGTAGTTAAGGTATTTTACACGCCAGTAATCGTTAAGCCCGTCACCATTAGGGGTAAAGGCTTTAGGTATCATAGGGTCTAACAAAATTTTTACCACAACACGGGAACTGTTGCTGCAACCTGCATTGTCCGTAGCGGTAAGTTGATAGGTAATATCGGCAGCGGGTTTACAAAATGGATTCAACAGTGCATCGTTACTTAAATATGTTGGCGGAAACCATTTGTATAGCAAAGCACTGCTGCCCGTAGCCGTTGCATTAATAAGTACATTTTCATTTTTTAAAACAAATAAATCAGGCCCCGCATTTACTAAGGGGGAAGGCATAATGGTGATAGTTTGAAAACCGGAATCAATACAATTATTTGTGGCAGTGTACTTATACAGAATCTTTGAATTACCACCGCCAGTTACTTGTGGATTAAATAAACCACTTGCTGATACCCCTGCTCCAAAATAGGCAAAACTTCCGGGCAGGTCAGTTACCTGCGCAGCGGGTTTAATATCAATGGGCAATGCATTATCACATACAGCAGTAAGTGCAGTAAATTGTATGTGCGGACTGGGTAAAACAGTTACCTGTTTGGTTAACTCCTGCTCGCAGGATATTCCTGAAAAAGCAATCATCCGAATATTATATTTTGTTACCCCGGATGTTACTGAATTTGGATAAAGGTGGGTATATTTTTTTCCCGGAAAAGGGTGATCGTCAATATAGGATACAGAGGTGGTATCTCCCCAAAATAATTGCAATTTTGTAATGGTGCCAAAATCAACAACACTCTGGTTGGTTATTTCAACAACCTGGTTGCTACATAAACCAGTTGGGTTGATAATTGAAAAATCAGCTTTAGGTATAGCCCCATTAACAGTAAATATTTTTGAAATACTATCCCTGCAACCCTTGCTATTGTTAACTATTAGCCCAATGGTATAATTGCTTGCAGCACTATAATGGTGACTGGGGTTTTGTGCAACCGAGTTGTTTGGATTAGCTGGCTGTGCATTAGGGTCACCAAAATTCCATTGGTATAAAAATGGTAACGTGGTGCTATCAAGTGTAAAACTGCTATCTGCAAATTGCGAAATGGCATCATTCAAACAAATTTCAGGAGAAATAAATTGAACCCCCGGGTTGGGATACACTTTAATCTGCACACTATCTATTGAGGCACAGCCAGGCCTGTTTTTAAAAGAAGTTTTTACATAATAAGTATGAGGTTGTGTATTGCCGGAATTATTTGAGAGATGTAAAAACGGATCTGCAACGGTAGCATCGCTTAAGCCTGTTGAAGGAGACCAGCTATAACTGTAAGCCGTATTAGAAGGTGTTCCGAGCTGCACACTATCCTTTGGGCACATACTAAAAACATTGTTATTGCCTGCTACAGAAGGCGGCATTTCTGTATAGATTATTACGTTCTTTATAGAGTGATTATCGTTGTAACCACCTGTGCTGGCTGTAAATCCAAGGTATCCTGCAAAGTCAAATTGTTGAAAACCGGTTAAATACAAACTATCGTTTACAAATACATTGATATCACCATTATCATAGGTTATCAGGGCATGGCTATAAACATCCGAACTAATAAAAGAAATTTTTCCGTCGTGATTATCTCTTGTTGGTAAATTGTTACATTCATCGTACCCTGCACCCCACCTCAGTTCTATTTTTGGCATATCCTGGTGTACCGTGCCGGTATTGAAAGGAATACAGTTGTTCCAGGTATCAAAACATACTTTTAACCCGTTGGCAGCGCTGGGTATACCAAGTCCTGCACCCGTTACAAAACCTGTTGGGGGAACATCTAAAAAGCAAAAGGCCAGCCCATCGGCTCCCGTACCATCATGCATCCTGAAATCAAATTCAGCTTTCCATTTACTGCAAAGTGAAAGATTAATGGGCTGCGAATAAAATGCCGCACCACTCACTCCCCTGCTGGAACAAAGTAACAATTCTGCATTACCATTGTCAATAACATTGGTTACCCGTGCATCTCCCTTAAGATTCCAGCCACTTGTGTTGAGTGGTGAACCTTTTAATTGTGCGAAAACATAATTCTGGCAAATTGCCTGTTGGTTAAGATTAAAAAGCAACAGCAACGATAACACGCATTTTACGAAATGGTTAAAGGAAAGCAATGATCAGTTAATTTTTAAATGGCTACAATAATTTAAGTAAATATAAGGCTATTCAAATACTATATAAATAAGGATGGTATAAAATTATTGCTTACAATTTTTCTGCTCCTTATTGTTACCTGTTTTTTATAAACCGGTAAAGAAAGATTTATTGGGGCGCATTTCAAATTGTCGCAAAGTTCCCGGTTGCCAACTTTCGAAAGCTATTGATGAACAGGAATTATCCTACAAAAGGTTGTGAACCCTTGAGCCAATTTGAAATGAATCTGTTAATTGCTATAACTGCTTCAATTATATTAATGTAGTATATTGGTCTTTCAATTATAATTAACAACCATGACAAAATTAAAATGCCTTTTTGCAATTACAGTAATTTTAGTTGGTATAGCATCCTGCTACAACAACAAACTTGTACACAAAGAAGCTGATGCAAAAAAAACATCCATTAATACTTATACAGCACCGCAAATAAACACCCCTGATGAAGCCATTGCTGAAATAAAAGCAGGCAATGAGCGCTATGTTAACCATAAGCTGATAAATACCAATGTAAAGGAAATGATTGAACACACCAGTGATGATCAGCATCCTTTTGTAGCAGTGCTTGGCTGTATTGATTCAAGAATACCTGCTGAAATGGTATTTGACCAGGGCATTGGTAATATGTTTGTAGCCCGTGTAGCCGGAAATGTAGAAGATGCCTATATTTTGGGAAGCCTTGAATATGCAACAAAAGTAAAAGGCGCAAAGCTTATTGTAGTACTTGGTCACAATAAGTGCGGTGCAGTTAATGGAGCTATTGATGGGGTGGAATTGGGAAATCTTACTGCATTATTAAACCAGATTAAACCAGCCATTACACCAGACAGCAATGGCAATAAAATGAGAACTGCCAACAATACAGGCCGCCGCAATGTGCAACTAACCATGGAACGGATTCATCAAAAAAGCCCGGTGATGAACGAATTGATGAAAGAAGGAAAACTAAAAATGATTGGTGCGTATTACGATGTTACCTCCGGTAAAATTTATTATGAAGATGATCTTGGAAAATGGTGGTGATAAACAAATATTGAGGAAATATTCAGCAAGCCACAATAACGCCAAACATATTAGCTGTTCGTTGTTTTTTTGTCTTTCTATTTTTTAGTCGGGTATACTAATCTTCTTTCTTTTGTCTTTATTGGTCTTACTTCAATTGTTGCTGATGGAACAAACCAAATGCTGGATTCTCTTTTACCATTTTAATTGCTTCTTCAAGGTCTGTCGCTAAAATATGGTAATAGCCCACTTGTGGTTCTTTATCTGTTGTTACATTGTTCTCTGTACAACCATTCTCTATTTTTTTGAGAACCACGCCTTCTCAAACAATTGGTTGGGCTGCAATTAATTTGTTTTCGTATTTCAGTTTTCCAATGTAAGTTTCACATTGTTTTATAAATGAATGATGCGCTTCCGCTGTCAAAGATTTTTTTGTGTCTTTTCATTTCGGATGTAAAACATACATTCTTTCATTGTCTATTATTATTTTAACCTGTTGTGCGGTTAGAAAATAAAAGTAAAAAAAGATGCTGTGCGACTGATAAAGGTTATTCTGCAATTAGTAATCAGTATTATTATGGCTGTAAACTACATTTGGTAACCTCTGTAAATGGTGTTTTTCATAGCATGGATTTAACAAAGGCAAGTGTACATGGTGTGAATGTTTTAAAAGAAATAAAATATGGTAAAATGAGTAATACTATTTTAATTGGCGACAAAGGATATCTCTTTAAAGAAGTAAAAACATTCTTCTTACAAAAACTTTTGCCCCACAGGTGTTTCAGAAACTTACAAGAGAAAGTAAAATCCGCACAGCTAAATATTTTATCTTTAATAAATACAGATAAAAACATACCAATAATAAAACCATTTAAACTACCATGAGAAAATTAAAATTACAAGTACAAATGACGGTTGACGGATACATTGCCGGACCAAATGGTGAAATGGACTGGATGGTGTGGGATTGGGATGATGCGCTTAAAAATTATGTAACGGTAATAACTACACCTGTTGACTGCATTATTCTTGGACGAAAACTTGCACAGGGCTTTATCCCCCACTGGGCTGCTAACCCCGAACAGGAAGGTGCGGACAAAATGAATAACACAGCAAAGATTGTTTTTACCAAATCGCTTGATAGGTCTGAATGGCCCAATACTGTTTTAGCAAAAGGTAATTTGGTTGATGAAATCTCTCAACTAAAAAAGCAACCGGGTAACGACATCATCGTGTATGGCGGTGCCAATTTTGTGTCGGCGCTTATAAAAGAGGGACTGATTGATGAGTATCATTTATTTATTAATCCAACTGCAATAGGTAAAGGGATGACAATTTTTAAAGAACTCGACGGTAAACTAAATCTGGCATTGGTAAAATCCACCTCCTTTGCCTGCGGTATTGTTGTTCTTCATTACGAGCCGAAACGCAATCAATAAACAACGTGTGCAAAAATGAATTCTCTTTCGGTGAAGTGGTTTGCATGTTCAAATGCCCGTATACCAGGCCCAGCCTGTATCTCCCGTATCAACAAATTCGTCTGTTACAACAATACGTTGCAGGTACTTCACACTCTTGTAACCAATCTGCGTCTCCACTCTCAGGCGTACAGGTGCTCCATGAGGAACAGGCAGACTGCGTCCGTTCATACCATAGGCCAGCATCGTTTGAGGGTGAAAGGCATCAAGCATGTCAATGCTCTCCATAGCGCCATCGTAGGCGTAAAAATTTACATAGCATGCACTCGGCAAAATACCTGCGCTGTTAAGCACAAGCGCCAGTGGTACACCGGTCCATTCACCAATGGCAGACCAGCCTTCCTCACAGGTGTGCCGGGTAATCTGCGTGCGTGGAGGAAAACGCTGAAGGTCAGCAAGCGAATATAATCCAGGTTTCGCCACCCGGCCTTCTACCGATAAATGCCAGTTGCTAAAATCACCTGTGTGTAAATTTCCGTACGCTTTGCTGAAATAAGGTTTTGTATTGTCTGCCGGATTAGTAGTACCGGTAGCCGGAAACGAAGAGATATCACTGTGCTGGTATTCCATGGCCAGCGATTGCCCCGGCAGTAGCGTACGTTGGGCAACATAAGTAAGCGCATCTCCCATGCGCAGGATATTGCCATAGGTGGGTGGCAACTTTTTAGAACATCCCGGAAGCAGCAGTCCACCCAATGAGGTGAGCCCTGTAATAATTGCAGTGCGCCTGGTTATCAGTTGATTTTTTTTCATGTTATTTTCCAAATGTCATGTCGGTTATTTGTTTTTTAAATCCCGACCTTATCACCATCACCACATGCACCAGTAAAAAGAGAACTAGTGCAACGGAAGCAAAGAAGTGAATGGTTCTGGCCGATTGGGCTCCGGCAAACATTTTTAAAAGGAACGGATATGTTGCTGTAATTGCAGGGGACATAGTAAGACCCGTCAAAATTATCAATGGCAGCAACACGAATATAACTGCCAGGTAAGTGCATTTCTGCAAAAGACCGTATTGCGGCCCCCCGGTTGCAGATGGAATCTGCATCCGCAAATGGTTAATCAAATCACGCCAAAACTCCCGTCGGGTAAGCTCCCTGGCACGGGGCCACAGATTGTTTCGAAAATGTCCGGTAAAAATTCCTGCCAGCAAATAAACAACTCCCGTAAGCACCAGGAACCAGGCCGACAAAAAGTGAAGGCTTCGTCCCCAGCCATTTTGATTGAAAATATCATAAGTACGACTTGCTGTTACCGGGGAACCTGCAGCATCAAAAAATGATGTACTTTTTTCCCAGCCACCATGCTGGTAATTTCTGCTGATGGGCAACTCGAACAATGCCGGAGTAAGATCATTACCCACCTGCCCCCAATAGAGCCGTGGGTGACTCATGAGAATAACATATCCTGTAAAGGAAAGTGCCATAAAACTTAATGTGATGATCCAGTGAGCACTTTTCACCCAGCGCTTATGCCTGCTATTTTTCGGTGATGAAATTTGGGTGGCGTCCATTGCAGATAGATCAACCAATGCTGATTTTTTGATTGACTTATTAAATGTACATTTTTTTTAGAGATGCTGTATCGGGAGCATTATTGATTTCTGCA
>JANXSR010000269.1 GCA_025352625.1 Ferruginibacter sp. | reverse complement strand
AGATTATGTAATTGCAGTATCCGGTATTATGGGGCCAGATGGAGGTTTGCCCGATAAACCTGTTGGTACAGTCTGGATAGCAGTAGGCAACAAAAACAACATTGAAGCTCAAAAACTGTACTTTCGTTTCGACAGAGAACGCAATACACAGCTAACAGCCACTAATGCGTTAAACATGCTAAGAAAATTTATTCTGGCAGAAACCGCCCCAGTCATATAGTATACAGTACAGTTGTATTACTCAGAAATAATTATCTTTGACCGGTAAAAGAATGATTGCTGTATTTTTATATTGTTAGTAGCAGTAGGTTTTGTCCAAACTATTGTTTTTCAATCAACATCGTTGCGTCGCACTCTTGTACCGCATCGCAACAGGCATCACTCATTCAATTCAAATCTTTAATACAAATAGCATGGCACTTGTAGATTTAATAATGCCCAAATTAGGCGAAAGCATCATGGAAGCTACCATATTAAAATGGCACAAAAAACCAGGCGATGTTATTAAAGAAGATGAAACTGTTTTAGACATTGCTACCGACAAAGTAGATAGCGAAGTACCCTCAACAACTACTGGCGTGTTAGAAGAAGTGTTATTCAACGAAAAAGATGTTGTGCCAATCGGTACTGTTATTGCAAAAATCAGGGTGGGTGCAAGTTCTGCTGTAACACAATCACAACCTGCTGCACAAGAATATGAAGAAGCAAGACTTGTTGAAGAAGTACCTTATCAACCATCTCAATTTGTAGTGCAACCTTCAGCCACTGTTACAAAAAATACCATTAGATTCTATTCGCCACTTGTACTAAATATTGCGCAACAGGAAGGAATCAATATGACCGAACTTGAATCTATGGAAGGCACCGGCCAGGATGGAAGAGTTAGTAAAAAAGATATTCTGGCGTATGTAGCAGCAAAAGCTAGTGGTAACCAACAAGTAGTTATTGTAAATACAACCGTTACCGAACCTGTAACAGAAAAAGAAAGTAGCAGCAACCAGGTAGTCGTTTCTAATAATACTGGTGTAGCAACTGCAGGTTATTCAGGCAATGTAGAAGTTATCGAAATGGATCGCATGCGTAAACTTATTGCAAAACATATGGTGGATAGTAAACACACCAGTGCCCATGTAACCAGTTTTGCCGAATGCGATGTTACCAATCTTGTTTTGTGGAGAGAAAAAATTAAAAAAGACTTTGAGAACCGAGAGGGAGAAAAAATAACTTATACCCCATTGTTTATTGAAGCCATTGTAAAGAGTATTAAAAAATATCCTTTACTCAGTAGCTCAATTGATGGTGATAAAATAATTATTAAAAAAGATTTAAATATTGGTATGGCTACAGCCTTACCCAATGGCAACCTGATTGTGCCGGTTATTAAAAACGCCGACCAGTTAAATTTAGTTGGATTAACCAAAAAGGTAAATGGCCTTGCCAATGCTGCAAGAACAGGGAAACTTAGGCCCGATGACACAACAGGTGGCACTTTTACATTAACCAATGTGGGCACTTTTGGAAGCATTATGGGCACACCAATTATTAATCAGCCACAGGTGGCTATTATGGCCGTGGGTGCTATTAAGAAAAGACCAATGGTAATTGAAACACCACAGGGTGATAGCATTGCTATCCGCCACATGATGTACATTTCTCTGAGTTACGATCATCGGATTATTGATGGTGCGTTGGGTTCTACTTTCCTAAATTCAGTATCGAAAGAATTGGAAAATTTTGATGGTAACAGAAGTATTTGACTTTTTATTCTCTGATTAATTTTCCTGAATATTTTTTCTATGTGAAGGAATATCATTGATTATTATGAACAGCTGTTATTTCATTTATGAAACTTTCTAAATATAATTATTCACCTGAGATTTGTTATTTTGCTAACTCCCTATCAAATTTTTTAAAGGTAAACCCTGTTTGAAATTATGGAATTTAACTACGTTTACATCTAATCAGTATACCTGACAACTTTGAACCCGGACAAATACAAACATATAGAAGACAACGAACTGCTAAACAAATTTTATGCAGATAAAAACAATGAGTGGCTGGGTATTTTATTGCAGCGCTACACATTATTGTTATTGGGTGTTTGTATGAAATATTTGAAAAATGAGGATGAAGCAAAAGATAGTGTACAGCAGGTTTTTTTAAAAGCAATAACAGAATTACACAAATACAGAGTTGATTATTTCAAAAGCTGGGTGTACATGGTGGCCAAAAACCATTGCCTTATGAAGTTAAGGGATAAAGGAAAACATGCCATTGAGATTAATGAACAACTATTAGTTACTCCAGATGAATCAATTAATAAAAAAGAATTTGAAGCAAAAGATATGGTACTTGGCCAGATGGAGCTGGCTTTGCAACAATTGAATACAGAGCAACAACAATGTGTAACTTTGTTTTACCTGCATAAAAAAAGTTACCATGAAATTACAGAACAAACCGGTTACAGTTTATTACAGGTAAAAAGTAATATCCAAAACGGAAAAAGAAATTTAAAAATAATGCTGGAGCGTTTGCAACAAAATGAACAATGATTTAAAGGACATATTATCCAATAGTAATAAAGATATTGACAACCAGCAATTGATGGATTACCTGAGTCAGCAACTGTCTCAGGCAAAGAGCCATGATGTTGAGAAAAGCATGGCAGACGATCCTTTTATTAATGATGCAGTAGAAGGATTGCAGAATTTTAAGCCTACAAAAGACTTGTTGGTATGTGTGGACCAGTTGAACAACGATCTTAAGAAGCAGATTGCTAAAAACAAAAAAAGAAAAGAAAAACGCAGGTTAAAAGATCAGCCGTATACTTACTTCGCTATCATACTTATTTTACTTCTGCTGATAATCTGTTACGTAGTTTTGAAAAAAAATACCAGGAAGCAATCAGCTGTGCTACATACAACCGCCCAACATATTTCAACTAACATAAGCACCCATCAATAATTTGGTACGCTTGTTATATTTCAATGGTATACTTTAAATTTTATTAAAATATTAAATAAAAAACCTCCTGAATATTCAGGAGGTTTTTTATTTAATATTTTAAAGCTTAATGTTTTACAGCTTCTTTAGCTTTATCAACCATTTTATCAGCACCAGCTTTCATTTTGTCAGCGCCTTCTTTAGCTTTATCAACCATTTTATCAGCAGCCTTATCTACCATTTTGCTTGCGCTGTCAGCTACTTTACTTACCATTTTACTTGCGCTATCAGCAACGTTACTTACCATTTTATTAGCAGTATCAACTGTAGCAGCAGCAGCTTTTGCAGCAGAATCAGCAGCAGCAGTTGCAGCAGCAGCAGAATCAACAGCAGATGCAGCAGTAGTTTCAGTAGAACCGTTGTTACAAGCTGTCATAGACACTGTAACGGCAAGAATAGCAATTAATTTTTTCATTGTATTGTTTTTTTGGTTTTAAAATTCGGTGCAAATATAGAATCTTTATTGTAATAGTCAAATAATATTTAACATTTAATAATTACGTTCACATAAACGCAATCTTTTCTAAAAAATTATGCAGGATTTTTTTTTACTTCTTTCTAAAAAATATTCTTACAGGTACACCAGTAAATTTAAAGTTTAAACGCAACTGATTTTCCAGATAGTTTTTATAAGGTGTTTTAACATCATCAGGATAGTTACAGAAAAAAGCAAATGATGGAACTACTACCGGCAATTGAGTTACATATTTTATTTTCACCTGGTTGCCCCTAACTACAGGTGGGTGATAAGCTTCTACCGCTTTTAGCATTTTATCATTGAGCTTTGAAGTGGCAATTTTTTGTTTGCGGTTATCATACACTTCCAATGCCAGTTCCATGGCTTTAAAAATTCTTGTTTTTTCAAGAGCCGAAATAAAGATGATAGGCAAATCGCTAAATGGTGCAAATCTTTTTTTCAACTCTAATTCATAATCACGGGCTGTATTGGTTTCTTTGGGCATTACATCCCATTTATTTACCAACACAACTATTCCCTTTCCCTTTTTAACGGCCATAGCAAATATCGAAAGATCCTGTGCTGCGATGCCCTTTTCAGCATCTAACAATAATAAACAAACATCTGCTTCATCAACCGCTTTAATCGCCCTTATAACAGAATAAAACTCAAGATCTTCATTTACCTTGGCCTTACGCCTTATGCCTGCTGTATCTATTAAAACAAATTCTTTATTAAACAAATTATAATGTGTATGAATGGTATCTCTGGTGGTACCAGCTATCTCACTCACAATTGTACGCTCCTGACCGGTTAAGGCATTCAGTAAAGATGACTTCCCTACATTGGGTTGACCAATGATGGCAAATTTGGGTAAATTTTTTTCCTCCTCTTCGGCTTCTTCTATTATTAAATCAGTTATTTCATCTAACAAGTCACCTGTTCCAGTACCACTTATGGAAGATAGAAAATGAATCTTATCAAAACCAAGACTGTAAAATTCAGATGCTTCCAATAGCCTGTCGTGATTATCAACTTTATTAACTACCAAAAAAACTGGTTTGGATGTTTTGCGCAACAGCTGTGTCATGGCTTCATCCAGATCAGTTATGCCTGTGGCAACATCCACCATAAAAATAATAGCATCTGCTTCTTCCACAGCAATTAGTACCTGTTTACGGATTTCCCGTTCAAAAATGTCCTGGCTTTTGGGTACAAAACCACCTGTATCAATTACATTAAATGATTTGCCATTCCAATCAGCGATGCCATACTGGCGATCACGGGTTACGCCACTAACGTCATCTACAATGGCTTTACGTTCTTCTAACATCCTGTTAAAAAAAGTACTTTTGCCTACATTCGGCCTACCTACTATTGCTACTGTAAAACTCATATTTCCCCCTCCGCCCCCTAAAGGGAGAACTAAGAAAGTCCTTACCCTTTAATGGATATTTTAATTATTAAATAAAATTTCAATCCAAATAAATACTGTCCTATGCAACTCCGCATACACTCAAATTAACTGAACCTTCCTGGTTCCCCCTTCAGGGGACGAAGGGAGCTTTAATACCCGTATTCCTTCAACTGCATTTCGTTATCCCTCCATTTTGGCCTCACTTTTACAAACAACTCTAAAAATACTTTACTCCCTAAAAATTCCTCAATATCTTTTCTTGCCAATGTACCTAATTGCTTAATCATTTTACCACCTTCTCCTAATATAATTCCTTTTTGTGTTTCTCTTTGTACAATTATGTCTGCTCCTACTTTTATCAGCGTTGTTTTTTCTTTAAACTCCTGCACCAATACAGTGGCATGATAAGGTATCTCCTCTCCATACAACAAAAATATTTTTTCTCTTATCAATTCACTTACAAAAAACTTGGTAGGTAAATCACTGATATCATCTCCTTCGTAAAAAGGCGCACCTTCAGGCAACAATGCAATAATAACCTCCAACAACTTTTCAATGCCTTTTTTCTTAAGTGCAGAAATAACAATTACTTCTTTGCAATAAGACTGTTGTTTAAAAAATTCAGTCGCCTTGGAAATATCTTCTTCACTTACTGCATCTGCCTTATTTAAAATTACCAGCGCAGGTACTTTTAATCTCAGGGAAGAAAAAATAAGGTGACTTTCTTCAGGATTCTCTCTTGCGTCCGTAATTAGCAATGCAAGGTCTGCATCTTCTAAACTTCCTTTTACCGCCTGCATCATTTTTTCGTGCAGTTTGTATTTGGGTTCAATAATTCCAGGTGTATCACTAAAAATAATTTGGTGGTCAGGGCCGGTTAAAATAGCCTTAATACGGTGCCTTGTCGTTTGTACCTTGTGCGATACAATCGCCAGCTTCTCGCCAATCAATGTATTGAGCAACGTGCTTTTACCTGCATTAGGCTTACCAAAAATATTTACAAAACCGGATTTCATGTATGTAACCTTTAGAAGCAAGTCTAAAAAGACTTTGATTACCGCATACAAACAGAAAGACTGGAGGAGGTGATCAAATTCATCAGCAACTTGCCAAGAATAAAAAAGGCTCTCACGAGCCTTGTGTTTTTTAGTTGCGAAGAGAGGGATCGAACCTCTGACCTTCGGGTTATGAGCCCGACGAGCTACCGCTGCTCTACTTCGCGGTGCAAAAGTAACGGATTACGTTATTGCCGCCAAATAATATACATTCGTATTCAAAAATAATTTATGAAAAAATATTTGCAACGTTCAATTATACCAGTGCTGGCAAGCCTCTTGCTGTTTGGTTGCCATTCAAAAATAAAACAACAGGAAGATGAAATTTATAGCCGTCACCTGCAGGAACACATAAAATTGACCATTATAAGCACTCAAATGCCTGACAATAAAAGCGAGATGAACCTGCTTTTATTAAACGACGGACAGGATGTTGAAAAATGGAGGATTAAAAAAATTACAGATAGTTTATACAAAAAAGGATTAATAGAACCGTTACTAATTGTTGCCGTACATGCAGGTGAAAGGATACAGGATTATGGGGTTGCTGGTTTTCCTGATTTTGAAAACAGGGGCAGCAAAGCTGATAAATATGAGGCTTTTATTATTAATGAACTATATGATTTCGCAAAGAAAAAAGCCGGGGTAAGAAAATTTAAATCAATTGCATTGGCCGGTAGTTCGCTTGGAGGATTATCTGCTTTTGACATTGCCTGGAATAATGGAGATAAAATTGATAAAGTAGGTATTTTTTCAGGTTCATTTTGGTGGAGGGATAAAGATACTACTGCTTCTGATTACTCTGATGACAAAGACCGTATCATGCTCAATAAATTAAGATCTTCCCGAAAAAGACCTAAACTGCAATATTGGTTTTATGCAGGTGCAAAAGAAGAAAATAGTGACAGGGATAAAGATGGAGTAATTGATACTATTGATGATACCAAAGACCTTATTGAGATCATTAAAAACAAAAATGTCTGTTCGCCTTCCGATATTGTATACCTGCAATCGCCTGATGGAAAGCATGACTATAATGATTGGAGCAAAGCACTGCCGGTCTTTTTAACCTGGGCTTTTGGAAAATAAAACAACAAAAAATCCGCTTAATATTTAAGCGGATTTTTTTTCTAAATCGACCTATTATCCTTTTCTGCCAACACTGCTGGCTCCGCTGGTATGCTGATCTTTTATTACACCATTTCCTTTGTAAGAAATATCACTTGCACCACTGGCGCTGGCACTTAATTCTTTATTTACGGTAATATTAATATCAGATGCACCGGAGGCCTTTGCATTACAAACTTCTGTTACAAGATCATATCCTTTTACATCGCTGGCTCCGCTGGATTGAATAGTTACAGTGCTAGCAGCACCGCTTATTTTTGCATCAGAAGCCCCACTTAGTTCAAGGGTAAGGTTACCCACTTTTACATCCCCTTTAAAATCGCTGGCGCCACTCATCTCCAAGCTTAAAGAACCTGCATTAATAGTTCCTGCAACCTGCACATCGCATGCGCCTGAAGCCTGTAGCTTTTCTAATGTTTTAAAAGAAACATAAGCTTTCAATTTTTTATTTCCTCCGCTCCAGCTTCCGTTGCCGTCGTAATAAATTTTCAAAGTATTACCTTCTACTACAGTTTTAATATTGTCCCTGTATTTTTCTTCAGATGCGCTAACTGCAATGGATTCCGTTTCAAACTGAGAAAGATACAAATCGATACCTCCAGATATTTTAATTGCATTAAAGCTTGCATTCAATTTTCTTGGCTCTGCATTGGCATCATTTACCAGAGCCTTTTGTGCGTTAGCAATGAAAACAGCAGCTAACATTACAATTGATAAAAGAGTCTTTTTCATACTTATTTTTTTATTAGATTAAACTTATGATTTTTTAACCATTCCGCCACTATTAACATCTAAATCTTTAATAACTGCATTGCCCTTGTAATGGATACCTCCGCCACTGTTTGCCTTTGCATTTAATTCTTTGTTTACATTAATGCGAACCCCTCCGCCACTTGTTGCTTTGGCATCACAAAAATCTACAGCAAGTTCATACCCTTTAAATACGGCGCCACTACTTGCATCTACCTTAAGCTCACTTGTTTTACCTGACATTTCTACAGCCGAGCCACTATTTTGAGAAACCTGCAGCTGGGTAATATTTACCGCACCTATAAATTGAGATCCGCTGCTAAAAGAGCAGTCAAGCTTGTTTACCGCAAGTACGCTTTTCATATTAACATCAGCACCGGAAGAAGCATGCAGTTTTTCAAGTGTTTTAAATGAAACGTACGCTTTCAATTTTCTCTTGTCGCCATTTACCCAATTTAAGCCGCTATTGTCATAATAAATTCTTAGGTTTCCATTTTCCACCACTGTTTTGAACCGCTCCATATATTTTTGTTCAGAAGCACTTACGGCAATAGATTCTTCATTGCCCTGTGTAAGGTAAAGATGGATACCATCCGAAACAGTAATTCCTGTAAAGTTGCCAGATAAGGTTCGCTTTTCAGCATTGTTGTCATTTACAATTGTATTATCCTGGGCAACAACGTTTAAACTTAAAAATGTAAGAAATGCAATAAATATTTGTTTCATGGTTATTTTTTTAGTGATACGCATAGCAAAAACTATTTGTTACACAAATGTGTAAATTAATTTAAAACTCCCCTACCTTCGCATTTCAAAATTGTTCTTACTCATCGTCTGAATTTCCGGGGTGCTTCTTTTAGGAGGCTGAGATAATACCCGTTAACCTGCTCAGGATAATGCCTGCGAAGGGAGTTATAATTCACCATCGGATTTATCGTCCGGATGTTCAGCATAAAATTTTTATTGGAATGAAAAAACTACTGCTTAGCTGTGCGCTATGTATAATTGCTGTTATGACTTACGCTCAGAAAGAAAAAAAATTTAACGATACATCCTTTATGCAACCAGTGGAGGTAACTGCTATCAGGGCTAATGATAAGGCCCCATTTGCAAAAACCAATCTTACAAAAAAAGATATTGAAAAAAACAACCTGGGGCAAGACCTTCCCTATTTGCTGAATCAAACGCCATCCGTCATTATTAATTCTGATGCTGGCAACGGTGTTGGTTATACAGGTATTCGTATCCGTGGTACAGATGCCAGCCGGATCAACGTAACGTTAAATGGAATTCCCTACAATGATGCAGAAAGCCAGGGCACTTATTTTGTAGATCTGCCCGATATTGCTTCTTCTGCAAACAGCATCCAAATACAACGGGGTGTTGGTACCAGTAGCAATGGCGCAGGTTCTTTTGGGGGTAACATCAATCTTTCTACCAATGAAGTAAATGATAAATTTTACACAGAAATTAATAATAGTTACGGAAGTTATACTACCTGGAAAAATACCCTAAAATTTGGAACTGGTATAATCGGCAAACACTTCACCATTGATGGAAGGCTTAGTAATATCAGCAGCAATGGCTACATAGACAGGGCAGCTACGCAACTGAAATCTTTTTACTTTAGTACCGCTTATGTAGATCAAAAAAATTCATTGCGGTTGAATATTTTTTCTGGTAAAGAAAAAACGTACCAGGCATGGAATGGAGTGCCGGAAAGTTATTTGGCAACAAACCGTACGTATAATGTTTCAGGACAGGAACAACCCGGAACACCTTATGCGAACGAAACTGATAATTATGTACAAACGCATTACCAGCTGTTTTACAACCACCAGTTCAATTCTTTCTGGAAAGCCAACGTAGCTGTATTTTTAACAAAAGGAAAAGGTTATTATGAAGAGTACCGGGCAGATCAGGAACTGGCCAGTTATGGCCTGGATAATTATATTGTTGGTTCGGATACGACCACCAGTACAAACCTTGTTAGACGTAAGTGGCTTGATAATAATTTTTATGGAACTATCTTTTCAATACAGCATCAAAAAAACAATACTCAATTTACTTTTGGCGGCGGTTATAACAAATATGATGGAAAACATTATGGTGAAATTATCTATGCCCTCGTTCAACCGGCAGTGCCTCCTAATTACCAATGGTACAATTTAACTGCATTCAAAAACGATTTTTCACTTTACACAAAGTTATCTCAGCAACTTACAAAACACTTGCAATTGTTTACAGACCTGCAATTAAGAACTGTGCATTATACCATTAACGGTTTTAAGGACAACCCATCTTTATTTATAAAAAATACATATAATTTTTTGAACCCAAAAATTGGCTTTACTTATACTAATAACGAATGGCAGGCTTATGGTTCTTATGCACTGGCTGGTAAAGAGCCTAACAGGGATGATTTTGAGGCAGGCAAAACGCAACAACCAAAACCGGAAGAATTAAATGATGTTGAATTGGGAGTTGAAAAGAAAAGCAAGAATTATTCTTTTGGTACAAATTTATATTATATGAAATACCGCAATCAGCTGGTGTTGATTGGTAATATCAATGATGTAGGGTCATATACAAGAACAAACATAGCCAATAGTTACAGGGCAGGTATTGAATTACAGGGAAAAGTTATAATAAATGACTATGTAAACATTACTGCTAATTTAACCCTGAGCGAAAATAAAATAAAAAATTTTACTGAACTGATTGATGACTTTGACAATGGCGGAACACAAAAAAATATTTATCAAAAAACAGCTATTTCTTTCTCTCCGGCAGTTGTTGGAGGAGGCAGTACAAATTTTCTTCCGATAAAAAATGGAGAAATCAGTTTACTAAGTAAATATGTTGGCAGGCAATACCTCGACAATACTTCTCAAAAAAGCAGGAGCCTGAATGCCTATTATTTGCAGGATGTGAGGTTTAGTTATTCTTTTACCACAATGAAACATTTAAAAGCAGCCTCGCTAATTGTACAACTAAATAATGTATTTAATAAAAAATATGAAGCCAATGGCTACACTTTTAGCTATTATGCCGGTGGACTTACGACGGAAAATTTTTATTATCCGATGGCTCCATTTAATTGCATGGTGGGTTTAAATATCAGATTGTAAATGTTTAATCTTGATGGTATAGCGCATTACTTTTAGCACTCTAAAATAAGGAATACAAAATGGGCCATCCCACCATAAAGTGTGATGACCCATTTCATATTGACCACAAAATAACAGGCACTCAATTTAAACTTTAAAAGTCTCTCTCCAATTCAACATACCTCCGGTTAAATTTTTTACATTCGTAAATCCAACTGTTTCTAAAATAAGACAGGCTTGTCCGCTGCGGTTTCCGCTTCTGCAATAAACAATCAGTTCTTCGTTTTTATATGGCTCCAAATCGTCCAGTTGAAAAGACTGAATAGTTCCCAGTGGCACTAACTCGCCGCCTATATTGAATTCTGCATTTTCATGTGGTTCCCTTACATCAATAATATTTAATTTTTCTCCGGCATCTATTCTTGCCTTTACTTCTTCAGCAGTAATTGTTGTCATTGGTTTGAATTTGGTTTGTTAATAATTGTGGTAGTTGAATCTTCAGGAAGTATCATTACCTGTGAAATATAAATATCCATTAACTGTCCGGGATGTATAAAAACTGGCTGTTTCTCCTCATTATACCTGCCGGGATTTTGCTTGTAAATAAATGCAGTGGCTGTATCTTTTATAGCGTCTTTGCCAATTACAGCTCCAATATTAATACCGCTGCTTTCCAGTAGTACCTTGCCCTCTGCAAAAGTTTTACCAATAAGATCGGGAACCATAATTTGTTCATCCTGTAATCCCCCCGCAATAACAAGAGATATTTTACTTCCCCATACTACCTTTGATCCTGCTTCAATCTTATTGCCATTGTAGAGTTGTTCCAGCACAGAACCTTTCATAAAATCTGGCTTAAAAGTAGTATCACCCAATTGAAGATGGTTTCTTTGTAAAATATCCAATGCTAAGCCAAAACTTTTACCCTCAAGAGCAGGCATGCTAATCATTGGTGGCATGTAGCGGTTAACAGTTAAAAAAACAGTGCGGTTAATTTTTACGGTGGCATCAGCATCTGGTAATTGTTTAATTACAATACCACGAGCAAGGGTGTCTGTAAAAACTGAATCCTGAATTATTACATCAAAACCTTTACTTTCCAGCAATTTAATTGCTTCGTTTGTACTTTTTCCTTTTACTGCAGGTACTACAAGGTACTCACCATGTTTGGTTATCCAGCCTAAGGTCTGCAGGATTAAAAAAATCAGTAAAAACCCTAAAACAGCTGCTGCCAAAAGGTTTACCCAAAAAGGACGGTCTGTTATAAATTTAAACATATTCTAAGTTCAACGTTGGTTATTGAGTTTATTGCAAAGTACGCACAATGAAGCATATGCATTATTTAATAAAACATTCTTCAATTAAGGCACTGTAAAATTCTTTTAAAGTCCAGCCCATAGCCCTCACCTGTTGTGGTACAAGGCTTGCCTCGGTTTGCCCGGGCACTGTATTAATCTCTAACATGTAAGGTTCTCCACTTGCTTCATGATAGATAAAATCGATACGAATTATCCCCTTACAATTAAAAACTGCATATGCTTTTTTTGCTTCACGCCTTACCTTTTCTGCAATTGCTTCCGCTACATCTGCAGGTGTAATTTCTTCGCTTGCACCGTTGTATTTTGCTTCGTAATCAAAAAATTTATTTTGTGTAATTATTTCTGTAATTGGTAAGGCTATTATCTGTCCCTTACTTTTAAAAACACCAATGGTAAATTCTCTTCCCTTAATAAACTCTTCTACCAATACTTGCTCATCTTCTTTAAAAGCCTTGTTCAGGGCAGCTTGCAAATCTCCTGCATCGGTAACTTTACTCATTCCAATACTGCTGCCTCCATTGTTTGGTTTTACAAACACAGGTAGTTTTAATTCTTTTAAAATAGCTGTAACCGGCACTGGAATATCTTTAAACAGATGTAAACTTTTTGCCACATGCATACCTGCAAAAGCTGCGACAGCTACAGTATACCGTTTATTGAAAGTTAATGCAGAACTTGCTGCATCGCAGGTTGTGTAAGGAATGTTAATACAATCAAAATAGCCCTGTAATTTTCCATCCTCACCAGGGGTACCATGCAGGCCAACCAGTACAGCTTCAAACTTTATTTTTTTATCATTAACGGTTATGGAAAAATCATTTTTATCAACGCTGATTTTTTCGCCGCCAGGGGTTGTGTAAAACCAACCGCCAGGTGTAATATCAATCGTGTAGCAATTCCATTTATCTGTATCAACATTTTTCTCAATTGTAGCCGCCGTTTGATAAGAAATAACAGACTCTCCGGAATAGCCTCCTGTAATTAATGCAATTGTTTTCTTCATTTTATAAAAAGAAGGGTTGTTTAAGCAAAGAAACGAAAATTGTTTATAGTTACAAGGGTAACTTAAAGAGTTTAAAATTTGTTTGTGATCCTTGAATTTGACGGGGCGATATGTTTTTTTACAGTTAATACATACTAATTATTACAGGTATTACTATTCAGCTTCTTCAATACCTTCATTTCCCGAATCCAGTATTAGTTTCCATGTGCCGTCAGGTTGCTTTTTCCAGATGTTTACATAAGTGCCTTGCATTATGGTGTCTTTATCCTTTGGCGTAATAGAGTATATTCCATAAGTATAACCCAGTTCTCCCGAACCTGCAATGTTTCCTCCCTTTGGCTGCCAAATCATCGTGTAAGATGTATCATCCGATTGACTTATAAAATTAATAGCATCGCCTGCCACCATAGGAATGCTGTTGGGTCTTAGCAACACACCATTACTATCAATATATTGCATCAACGCTTTCCTTGTTCCCTGTTCACTACTAACTTTTGAAAAGGAAATTTCAGCAGCAATCATCTCCGCCTTCTCTGCATCATTATTTTTCATCTCCTTTTTATTGGCACATGCAGTTAATATAAAAAAAGGTAACATCAAAAAGCAAATATTCTTAATATACATAACCATAAAAATTAAAAAATAAAGCAAAGCTATTGTGAATGGTTAATGTAGTGATAACGAATTAGGAATTAGCATCACCACATTTAAAAGGTTCACTTTTACATTACAATATTCATAAAAAAGGCGAAAGTATTTTACAATACCCTCGCCACGATGCAGGAAATATCACCTGCCTAAATAAGCCCGAAGGCTCTAATTAATATTTTGAACACTAAGTAAACTAAATGTGTAATCTTCCTTTTTTCTCCATTAAAGCATCAACAGTTTCTTCATACATTTCGTCGGGCACACAACAATCAACCGGACAAACCGCGGCACATTGTGGTTCTTCGTGAAAACCCTGACATTCTGTGCATTTGTTAGGGGTAATATAATAAGTATCAACGCTAACCGGTACATTTCTCTTATCGGCATCCACAAGTGTTCCGTCCAATAATGTGTACATTCCTTTTACAGTTGTACCGTCTGCTATTGCCCACTCTACTCCACCTTCATAAATAGCATTGTTTGGGCATTCAGGTTCACATGCACCACAATTAATACATTCGTCTGTTATTTTAATAGCCATTACTTTTGATTTAGAAATTTGAAATTGCGAATTTTGAATACAAAATAAGATTAACGGAATGAAATTACAAAATCGAATTGAATTATTATTAAAGTTGAGAAATTATTTACTTGAAAATAGTACTGAATGGCAGGATATAAAACACAAGGCGTCTATACACAATGGGTGGTTTACACCCGAATTTATTGATTTAGCTGTCACAAATATTACTGAACAGTTTTTAGAAAAAGATAAATTAAATGAATGGGTAAATCATTACTTTCTGGACGACACCATCGTTGCTAAAAATGTGGGTATTGTAATGGCTGGCAACATTCCACTGGTTGGCTTTCATGATTTTTTATGTGTGTTTGTAAGCGGGCACCTGCAAACCATTAAAACATCTTCTAAAGATGATATTTTATTAAAACACCTGGTTGATAAAATGATTGCCTGGGAGTCCGAAGCGCAAAATTATATCTCTTTTGCAGCGATGCTAAAAGGTTGCGATGCATACATAGCAACAGGCAGCAATAACAGTGCCCGTTACTTCGATTACTACTTCGCTAAATACCCAAGCATTATCCGAAAGAACCGTACTTCTGTAGCTTTTTTAACCGGTGATGAAAGTGCTGAAACATTGGAAAAATTGTCAGATGATATTCATGCCTTCTTTGGATTGGGTTGTAGAAATGTCACTAAAATATTTGTACCAGGGGAATATGATTTTGTTCCCCTCTTACAATCATTCTACCGTTATAAATATTTTGCAGATCATCATAAATACCGAAACAATTACGATTATAATTTGTCTATTCAAATTATGAACAACAGATTTTACATGACAAATGAAAGTACTTTGTTGGTTGAAAGTGATGCATTATTTTCACCCATAAGTCAATTAAATTATAGCTTTTATGATGATATTGAAACAGCACTTTCGTCGTTAAAAGGAAATGAAGCATTGCAATGTATTGCCGGTATTGATATTCCTTTCGGCAAAGTTCAATCACCATCCTTAACTGATTATGCAGATGGATTGGACACAATGCAATTTTTGCTAACTTTATAGCGCAAGTACGAAACTCTTACTAATTAATTGTTAAAGGTGATTGTTGGTAAATAACAATTTGTCAGTGCATCGTTACTTTGTATGGTAAGGCACAAAAATTGATTCCTTTGTTAGCGACAAGATTATCCTTATTAAAAGAAAAATTAAATTTATAAAGATGAAACTAAAACATGTTTTTTTAACCGTTTTAATTAGTGCTGTAACTGCCCTTGGTGTTGTGTGGGGTTATAACAATTATGTAAAAGCCAACAACACTTTTGCCGGGCAGGAAAAAGGTTCAGTTCCTTCTAATTATAAATTGGCAGGATTAACCGATAATACTAATACACCTCCGGGAGCAATAGATTTTACGCAGCCTGCTGCAGCTGCTTTGCCAACCGTGGTGCACATAAAAACAAAAACAAATGCAAAACAGGTAAGTAATAATTTACCAAGAACTCAACCTAAAAATCCTTTCAGCGATCTGTTTGATGATGATATGCTGCAACAGTTTTTTGGTAACAGAAATGGTGGTTATGTTCCTGAACAAAGAGCTTCCGGCAGCGGAGTTATTATTAGCCAGGATGGTTTTATTGTTACCAACAACCATGTGGTAGAAAATGCGGATGAACTAACAGTAACTCTTAGTAATAAAAAAACATACACAGCAAAAGTAGTTGGCAGAGACCCTGCCTACGATCTTGCTGTTATTAAAGTTGATGCTACCGGTTTCCCATTCCTTTTATATGGTAATTCTGATGATGTAAAGGTTGGTCAATGGGTGCTGGCATTGGGCTATCCATTAAATTTAGAAACCACTGTAACCGCAGGTATCGTTAGTGCAAAATCAAGAAGCCTAGGCTTAAATAAAAGCACTAAAACTAATTCAGCCGTAGAATCATTTATTCAAACAGATGCGGCAGTTAACCAAGGTAATAGTGGTGGAGCATTAATCAATACTTCAGGTGAACTGGTTGGTATAAATTCTGCCATTGCTTCCCCTACCGGTTATTACTCAGGTTACTCTTACGCCATTCCGGTTAATATTGTAAAGAAAGTTGTTGATGACCTGATAAAGTATGGTAACGTACAGAGAGGATTTTTGGGTGTATCAACCATTAATACTTACGACCTGCCCGAAGAAGAAAAAACAAAATTGAATCTTAAATATTCGGGAGACGGGCTGGTTGTAACTGGTGTTTCTGATAATAGTGCAGCTGTTGAAGCAGGATTAAAAAAAGGTGATATTATTAAGAGCGTGAATGGCACTAATGTAACACTACCGGCAGAATTGCAGGAAGTGGTTACCCGCTATAAACCAAGCGACAAAATAAAAATCCTTTATTCGAGAGATGGAAAAGATGTTACCACCACTGCCACTTTAAAAAATACATTGGGAACTTTTGCCATAGTTAAACAGGAAAATACCATTCTATCAAAAATGGGCGCAGACTTTGCTACTTTGGATCCCAAAAAAGCAAAGGAATATGGTGTACCTGGTGGAGTTGTTGTTAAAAAAATAAATGATGGTCCGCTAAGCGATCAAAGTAGAATGAGAGATGGATTTATTATTGTTAAAGTGAATGATAAAGACATCAAAAACATGGATGACCTAAATAAAGCAATCAGTGCATCAAAAACCATTACCATTACCGGTTTTTACCCCGGGTCGGATGGTTTGTATGACTACCCTATTTCATTGGATAATGAATAGACTTGAATGTATAAAAATTATAAAAATCCCCTGCCTGCA
>JANXSR010000160.1 GCA_025352625.1 Ferruginibacter sp. | reverse complement strand
GTGTTCTACCCTTCAATGTATCATCTTTTGCTGATACAGTAAATCCCTCATACTGTTTCATCATCCACCAGGTAGCTCCTTTATCGCCACCCCATCCATCGCCATTTGCAATATCAGGACTGTAGGCAAGATAGGCCGGTGCTGAGTTTTGTGTACCCCATGCACCTGGAGAATAAACCCATTGCAATGAAAATAGAGACTCGGCGTTGTTATCGTAAGGAAAAAGAAATAAGTCAGCATAATTTTTTAATAAAGAGGCGCCGCTTTTTGTAATAACTCTTTCAGCATAATATTTTGCACTATCTAAAAAAACCTGGTCTCTTGGCCCCGAACCATTGGATTCCACACCTGCCCTTGTAAGATAAAAGCGGGCCAGCATTCCTTCAGCAGACCATTTGGTAAGCCGTCCCGGACGCAGTGCAGTTTCTGGCAAATCAGCAGCCACTTCACGCATTTCTTTGGTGATAAATTTCCATACACTTTTCTCCGTATTTCTGCTGATAGTAGTATCTGAAAGTAATGCCAGGTTATTTTCAATAATCGGAACCGGGCCCCAGTTCATTACCAAATAACGATAAGCCAATGCCCTCATAAACCTTGCCTCTGCAATAGCCATTTTTTTAATCTGTGGCGAAACCCCCTCCCCCGCATATTTATTAATATTTGCAATGGCAAGGTTCGATTGTCCTACCACTATAAAAAACGAACGCCAGGAAGCGCCGTTTTCCGGAGTGTTACCTGTAGTGTTGAACAATACATTCCCCCTGTCATTGTAAGCAGAGAATGCCGTACCTGCTCTAAAATCTCCTAAGTTGTAAGAGGCTTTATCATTATAATCGAACCAAACTTTACTGTACAGCAATCCTGTGGCTGCCAATAGCTGGTCGTCGTTTTTATAAAAGCTTGCATCAACAATTGCATCAGTTGGCGGCTTTTCAAGAAAGGTTTTGGAACAGCTTCCTAAAACCACTATTGAAAGTGATGCTGCTAGCCAAATATATGTTCGTTTTAAATTTTTCATTTTTACTAATTTTAAAAGTTTATACCCAGGTTAAATGTATAAACAGGGGTTAAAGGATAGCGACCGTAATCAAGGCCAATGGCCTGGTTGGTAGCACTGGTTTCTCTTCCTACATAAGATCCCACTTCCGGATCAAACCCTGTGTATTTGGTAATGGTTGCTACATTTTGTGCACCAATAGTAAACCGTACGCCTTTCAGCAATTTTTGCCTTGCAATAAAACTGGCGGGGAGGTTATAGGAGATGGATATATTTTTAAGCCTTATAAAAGATCCGTCCTCTACCCATTTACTTGTTGGCCTTGTTACATTACCATTAGGGCCATAAGATATTCTTGATACATCTGTTGTTGGATTTGCCAATACAATTTCGCCCTGCGAATTGATAACGGGTTTTGCATAATCCATTGCATGCACCAACAGGTTTCGGCTGATGTTGATGTTGTTTGGATTGGTATTTGTTTTGGATATGTAGTTGTAAATATCATTTCCAAAAGTTCCGGTAATGAGTATGCTCAGGTCGAAATTTTTATAACTGAATGTATTGGTAAAGCCACCAAACATTTTGGGCCACGGGTTACCGATATTTGTTTCATCATAAGTATCAATAATACCATCCGGCACACCATTGGGGCCACTGATGTCTTTAAACTTTACATCACCTACCCACACGCCGTTGGCTTCTTCTGTGGGCAGCCTGTTACCGTTGTTATCAACAGGCACTGCACTTTTATTTATTTCTTCTATTGATTGAAACAATCCTTCTTCAATATATCCTCGGAACAACCAGGGAGCCTGCCCTACTGCAGAGCGTTGTGTCCAGTCATTTAACCACCAGGAGGTACGGTTTACAAAGGCTGCATCTGAATAAAATTTATTGATGGTTGTTTTAAAAACAGAGATGTTTAAATTGGTTTCCCATTTAAAATCTTTTTTTACTACATTGGTTGTGTTCAATGTAAATGCCCATCCCTTATTTTGTAGTGCACCAATGTTTACTGTTGGTGACCCTACCGCTCCTGTTCCATTGGTACCCATGTACCATGGCAAAGGATTATCCATTAAAAGGTTGTCTGTTTTTTTGTTGAAATAATCAAATTCTAACTGTATCCTGTTTTTAAGAAAGGAAACATTAATACCAATATTATTGGTTTTGGTTTCTTCCCATTTTAATTGCGGATTGCTATACCGTGAAGGTAAGAAGCCAGTACCCGATGGAGTAGCTCCGGTACTTAATGGAGAATAAATTCCTCCGCCGCCACCCTGGTTACCGGTGATGCCCGTTTCAAACCTGAGTTTTAAATCGCTGATCCACGAAACATGAAAAAACTTTTCCTGCGAAATTCTCCATGCTGCAGACAGCGATGGAAAAACACCCCATTTATTTTCTGGACCAAAATTGGCAGATCCATCTGTTCTGATAGTACTTGTTAAAAGATAGCGGTTATCATAATTATAACTCAGCCTTCCAAGATAAGATTCCATTCCCCAATTACCTGATCCGCCGCCGTTGGTTGCTGTGGTTGGATCGCCTGCATTCAAATCAAAAATATCATTCGTTAAAAACCCGGTTCTTGAAGCAGTAACATTTTTCCAGTTAGATGCCTGTGCTTCATGACTGGCCATTAAACTGATATTGTGTTTTCCTACTTGTTTGTTGTATTCCAGCAACTGGTTCCAGTTCCAGTAAGTGTTGGTGCCGGTTCCATTGTTTAATGAAGCGGTTACATTTCTTGCCCAGCCAATAGAATAAGTAGGCTGATAGTAAATTGAATTGGAATAACCAACATTGGTATTAAAAGATGTTCTAAAAGTAAGGTCTTTCGTAAGATTGATGGCTATGTTTAATCCTCCCAAAAATTGTCTTCTTAAAAGTGTATTTGTTTTAAGATTCGCAATGGCAATAGGGTTTACAGGTGCATATTGATTGGCACCGTTTATAAGATCTCCGCCGCCCCATGAACCATCCAGGTTTTTTACAGGTACCTGCGGTGTTAACTGCAAGGCATCAGAAATTACATTTTCCTGGCTGGTAGTAAGGTTTTCATCTGTTTGATTAAAACTAAGGCTGGTACCAATGGTAACCCATTCTCTTGGTTTATTATCGAGGTTTAACCTAAAGCCATACCTTTTAAAACCAGAACCAATTGCAACACCTTTTTGATCAAGGTATTCACCGGATAAATAGTAGGTTGATTTATCATTTCCCCCACTCATGCTTAACTGGTGCTTGGCCATCGGCGTATTTTTAAAAAGCTCATGTTGCCAGTCAGTACCCTTACCTAAAAGCGTCGGGTCTAAAAATTCTACGGGTGTTTGTCCACCTGCTTTGGCGTGAAATTCTTTTACCATTTGTGCATACTGCTGCAGGTCCATAACATCTAAACGTTTGGGGGGCGTTTGAATACTGTATTGCATACCGTAGGTTATTTTAGCATCGCCTGACTTACCTCTTTTTGTAGTAATTAGCACAACGCCATTGGTTGCCCTTGAGCCATATACTGCGGTGGCCGAAGGGCCTTGTAACACCTGCACATCCTGTATATCGGCAGGATTAAGCCCTGCCAATTGATTGGCCGAACTTTGTGCACCGTAAGAAACA
>JANXSR010000111.1 GCA_025352625.1 Ferruginibacter sp. | reverse complement strand
ACACATAAAGCTACCTTTGCAATCATCCATTAGTTGTTTTGCAATTTCAGGCAGACCATCTTTTTTTAGCAGTGGTAATATCGCCAGTTTAGTAGGAGCAATTTTAGCAGGAATGCGCAACACCACACGGCTGTCTTCGGTGCTATCTTCCTTGGTCCATTTTTCGTTGGCATAAGCCAGACTCATCACAGTTAAGAACAAACGATCCAGGCCAACAGAGGTTTCCACTACGTATGGAATGTAGTTGCCATAAGGCTTTCCGTCTTCCTTTAAATCATTATCAAAGTACTGGATCTTCTTTTTACTATAGGTCTGGTGTTGTGTCAGATCAAAGTCAGTTCTTGAATGAATACCTTCCAGTTCTTTCCAGCCAAAGGGAAATTCAAATTCAATATCCAAAGCGGCATCTGCGTAATGCGCCAGTTTGATGTGATCATGAAACCGTAATTTTTCTGTAGGTACGCCAATGCTTTCGTGCCATTTTTTTCTTTCTTCTTTCCAGAAATTGTACCATTCCATTTGTGTGCCGGGACGAACGAAGAACTGCATTTCCATTTGTTCAAATTCCCTCATGCGAAAAATAAACTGCCTGGCTACAATTTCATTTCTAAATGCCTTGCCCGTTTGTGCAATACCAAAAGGTATTTTCATGCGACCGGTTTTTTGCACATTTAAAAAGTTTACAAAAATACCCTGTGCCGTTTCGGGGCGTAAATAAATTGTATCACTTTCTTCTGCTACGCTGCCAATCTGTGTGCTGAACATCAGGTTAAATTCTCTTACCTCTGTCCAGTTGCAGGTTTTACTGATGGCGCATTTCATGTTATTGTCAACAATCAGTTGTTTAAGGCCTGCATAATCGCTGGTAGCCAACAAGGCATCCATACTTTTCAGCAAGGCAAACTCTTCTTCCTTCTTTCCTTCCAGAGCCAAAGCTTCCGCATGTGCTTCTATCAAATGATCAACCCGGTACCTTTTGTTGCTGTCCTTATTGTCGATCATTGGGTCGCTGAAATTATCGACATGGCCGCTTGCCTTCCAGGTGGTGGGATGCATAAAAATAGCGGCATCAATACCTACGATGTTGTCGTGCAGTTGCGTCATGCTTTTCCACCAGTAATCACGGATGTTCTTTTTTAACTGTGCACCGTTTTGACCATAGTCGTACACTGCAGCCAGTCCGTCATAAATTTCAGAAGATTGAAAAATATAACCATATTCCTTACAATGAGCAATCAGCTCTGCAAAATTGTTTGATTCGTTTGCCATAATGCGGCAAAGTTACGGGAGTAAAAGTAAAAAGGAAATAGCCCGAATTATAAGATACGAATTACACGAATTTTAACCTTCTAATTTAGGATTTTCTTTATGCCGTTGAGCATCTCTTACATTCTTCTTCTCAAAATTTTTTTGCAACGCCTCTGTAAGATCAACACCCGTTTGATTAGCAAGGCAAATCAACACCCACAATACATCCGCCATTTCATCTCCCAGGTCTTTTCCTTTATCCGTTTCTTTAAATGATTGTTCTCCATAGGTCCTCACCATCAATCTTGATAACTCGCCAACCTCTTCCATTAAAATACCCAGGTTAGTAAGTTCGTTAAAATATCTTACGCCAACCGTTTTTATCCATTGGTCAACGTCTGTTTGCGCCTGTTGTATGGTCATTATTTTTTGGTTAAAAAGTAAATCGAATGAGAAGAGAATTTCTTTCAATTTTATTTTAATGAATATAAAGGCCCGTCAGGATGTATGGGGTTATAGTCTAATTTTTGGGCAGATGGGATAATAATTAAATCCATTAATTCCGATGGTACAGCACCTAACAATGGTTCTTCATTATTGGGTAATACAAAAGCATCGGTAATACAATCCCTTTCTTTAAATTTTATCCTCACAGGCCCGGCCACATCCAGCTTTCTTTTAGTACCATCTGCTAAAAGCACATCCATTGCAGCCATAGTTCTTAAACCTAATTGGCTTCTGATAGATTCATTTATAGTAAGCCTTATTGCGCCGGAATCAGCCATGATTCTTATTGGTAAAGAACGAACTTTTTCTATTGGCAAATACCCATCTTCAAAAAGCGTTTCATCTGCTAAATTAATCAGCTCAACATCGGCATATACTAAACCCATAACAATTTGTTTTTCTAAAATTACTGATATCTTTTCAGTTAAAAATTTCTTTTGTCATAAAGTGATTTACCCTAAAAATTGGCAACTAAATACTTAATTATTTTAACTTTTTTTGTTTCATCACAACCTAATACAAATAAAGTTATAATGTATTTTACTCCTTCTGTTTTGAATCAATCCAAATAGTAACCGGTCCATCATTTACCAATGTCACTTTCATATCAGCACCAAACACGCCGGTGAATATTTTCTTTCCCAAATTGCTTTCCAGTTGAGTAATCATTTTTTCATATACCGGTATCGCTATAACAGACTTGCTGGCACGTATATACGAAGGCCTGTTGCCTTTTTTGGTGTTGGCATGCAAGGTAAACTGGCTTACCAGCAAAATATCACCGCCCGTTTCTTTGATTGATAAATTCGGCACCTTGTCTGCATCATCAAAAATGCGGAGGTGAACAATTTTATTGCTGAGCCATTCAATGTCTTCTTTTGTATCGGCATCTTCAATTCCAACCAATATCAGCAAGCCTTTGCTGATGGAAGATGCTGCCACATTGTCTATGGTAACACTTGCCTCCGTTACTCTTTGTATTACAACTCTCATACAATAAAGATAACAACGTATTGTATTTTAAATAGCACGATTTTTTAAGGCACGAATTACACAAATTAAAATACCACCGCATAAAAAAGGTGCGTTTAGTATTAGGGAACGTTCAATAAAAAAGTTACCATAAAAACAGAGAGTGATTAAAGGGGACGCACAAGCTGCCTATAAATTTTGTTCACCCATCATGTCAAAAACTAAGAAAACCAATGTGGTCATGTAGAAGCATAATTACTGAATAAAACAAATAAATTAATGCAAGCAGTAGCAAAAAAATGTTGAAAAGTAAGCAAAGGCACAACAGGGTTATATCTAAAAAATTATCCACCTTATTTGTGCACACCTGTTAATATTTAAACGATGGAATCTTCATCAACAACAAATATTTTCGTTATCCGTCGTTAACAAATACTTAACCCATTAACCACCTTCACCATTATGCCTACACAGCAAGAAAAAAATACCGGCCTCGCCTTTAGCCGCCAGTTCACCAAAGAGGGCGTATCACCCTATGATATGTTTGAATACTATTACCGCACTTCGGTAATTAAAAACCCCTCTGGTGAAATTGTATTTCAAATGGAAAATGTAGAAGTGCCGAAACAGTGGAGCCAGATTGCAACAGATATATTAGCGCAAAAATATTTCAGAAAGGCAGGTGTGCCGCAGGCAGATGGCAGCACGGGAAGAGAAACATCGGTTAAGCAGGTAGCTCATCGCATGGCACATTGCTGGCGGGTTTGGGGCGAACGGTATAATTATTTTGCTACACCCAATGATGCACAAATATTTTATGATGAGCTGGTATATTCTATTTTAAACCAGGCCTGCGTACCCAATAGTCCGCAATGGTTTAATACCGGTTTGCATGAAGTGTATGGCATTACCGGAAAACCACAGGGGCATTATTATGTGGACCCGTTTGACAATGAATTAAAGAAATCAACCTCGGCATATGAGCGTCCGCAACCACATGCCTGTTTTATTTTAAGTGTAGAAGATGACCTTGTTAATGACGGTGGCATTATGGACCTGTGGGTTCGTGAAGCGAGAATTTTTAAATATGGAAGTGGTGTTGGAACTAATTACAGCAGCATAAGAGGAGAAGGCGAAAAGCTTAGTGGTGGCGGCACTTCCAGC
>JANXSR010000090.1 GCA_025352625.1 Ferruginibacter sp. | reverse complement strand
ATTCCTATAACAGGGCAGAGTAATAACAGAAGAAAAAACATCTTAATTGTTGAAAGAAATTTGTTGTTCATTTTGTTTTGATTTAGTTGGTTAAAAGAAAGAGTTGATTTATTTTGAAGACATATTTTAAACACTTTATTTATTTGATTTGATTTTATTTTCTTCCTGCTCATGTGCTGAATTATCTTTTCATATTGTGTATGTTTAATTGGTTAAATAGTTATTTCACTGCCGGTAAAGGAAAGTTGGTTTTAAAAAAAGAGAGGAAAGATTTAACCCATTCCTCCCTTGTATTTGTATTGCCCGCTTGAATTATATTATTATTTGGCTGCCTGCAACGGCAAATCAGAATTAAAACAGTCACGGAACATTTTCCACATGCCATCTTCTTTTTTATACACGCAGATGTATTTAATTCTATCAGCCACCTGCCCTTCTTTTGTTGAAAACAAAATGGTGCCTTCGCTAATCAATGCCTCCTCATCGCCCCATACATTGTTAATACGGATGCTCATTTTAGTTGCATCTGATTTAATAAAATCCATCATAGCAGATTGAATATTGGTTCTGCCTTCTATTGCAGGTTTATTGGGCATCATAAGAAGCGCATCAACAGTGTAGCACTCTGCCAGTCGGGTAGCATCACCTTTATTCATTAAATCCACAAACATGCTGTCTGTTGCCTCAATACTTTTACGGCCAGCAATTTTATCAAATGCCGGTGTATTGCAACCTGTGATAAATGAAAGCGTCATCAGTGTTATGCATATAATTTGTAGTTGCCTGTTGCCCGTAAGTTTTTTCATCTGTTTTTTTATTAAGAAAAATAGGGAATCATTTTATTTATAAAAGAGATGATTGCCTGTTAATGACGTAGCCAGGCATTTTATTTTTTTACCTTTATTTCTTCCAGCATATTCTTACCCATTGTTTTTATTATTGCACTCCTGTCGTAGTAAGTGGTGTAGCGGTCAATTTTTTTGTCTGCATTAAAATGGGCGATAAAATTCATCCGTAGTGCAACCGGTTTGCCGGCCACCATCATCTTGTTTGAAAAATAACAAAAATCATAATTGCCCATGAGAGCGCCACCTTTTGGCTGTGCGGTTACATTGAGGGGGAAATGGTTGAACTCACTCAAGGTCATGGATTCTGTGCCGGATTTTTCTTTCCAGGATTTCCACCAGGCTACGACGGCTGCTTTGCCTTCCAGTTTTGTACGGGTGTCCACATCACCATCGGGGAAAGCATATACCACATTGTCTGCAAGCATATCTGCCCATGCATCGTATTCAAATTTGGCAAAATGCCCCATCGCTTTTTCACTAAGGTCAGCATATTCAACTGGTGCAATGCTAAAGTTGGGGTTGGTAACCGCTGTACTCACTGTTGCAGCTGGTGTAACAGTTTCTTCTTTTACAGGTGTTGCAGTGTTGCAACCTGCGGCAAATAGTGCGGCAGTTAGTAATGCTGCTAAGGGAAAGAACATGTACTTTTTCATGACGTTTGTTTTATAGTGTTTTAAATGATTGACATAGAATAATTACCATAGAAGACGGATGAATAAAAAGCCAGCTAAACCTACACAATACGTTTAATAAAAAGAAGTGATTAAGGACGAATGGCAGCTAAAACTGTCCGAAGTTGTGGTTTTATTTATCGAAAAAAAATCTACAATGCTTTCGAGAAATTATGTTGTAAAAAATTTTCTTGTATTGTGAGGTTTTGCCTATTGTATTGTACAATCAATTTATCAAAATGCAGAGCGCATTTATTTTTCGGTTGCTTCTGTTAGCCGGTTTCTCTAAAAAAACTACTGTAATACTATAATGCAGTAGGTCTTAATTCAGCTTGAGTAATGGTTTTATATTAACACCAATTTATTTTTTTATAAAGTATTTCTTTATCGCAATAGGTTTATTGTACCCTGCTTTTTTCTTCTTCATTGCCAGTTGAACGTTCACGCTGTTTTTTCACTTTATCGCTTCCAAAATTATGTGTAAAAGTTAGCCTGAAAGAAGGATAAGAAAAAATAAGTCTTCCACTTGCTACCAGATTTTGTTTGGGTAAATCTACCGCTGGTTTAAAAACCATGCTGTTTAAAATATTAAATGCATTTAGCCGAATAACAGATCGCTTTTTGGTTAATTTTTTTTGCACACCAACATTCAGTTCTCCATAAGGTTGCACTTTATAAATACCAAACAAAGCCTTTGAATTGTAGTTGCCGGAAAGTTCCAGTGAAATTTCTTTAGGAAACGTAAACGTTTGCGTAGATGAAATACTAAAATTATGCTGTGTTATGCTTACGGGTGTTTTATTAAAGGAAGTATTTAGTTGCTGAAATACTGCATTCAGGTTATTTTGCATACTCCACCATTTGGTAATGGTAAATGGTAAAGATAACGAAGCCGAAAATGATTTTTTGCTACGTTGGTTATCTGCAGCCAAAGTTTCTATATTGGTAGCAGAATCTATTGTAGGAGAAAAGTTGGTAATGGGGTTTGCCTCATAACTATAGGAGATAGATAGTATGGTTTTTTTATACACATAGGCTGCTCCAACTGCATCTGTTATTGAAGGTTGCAGTGCTGCATTTCCTGAGAAAAAAGTATAAGGGTCTACAAAAACCAGAAAGGGTGCCATATCGTTGAAAGTAGGCCTGGTAATGCGCTTGCTGTAGCTTATGTTAAATGAATGATTGTCGTTGATGGTATGCGCCAGAAAAATACTGGGAAATAATTTTCCATAATGTCTGTCAACAATATTTTGCCTTACTTGCGAACCTAAATTAGATACAGTGTATTCATACCGAAGCCCAACCTTCATACTTGTTTTTTCATTCAGTGTAATACTAAGGGCAGAATAGGCTGCATTAATATTTTCTTTTAAATTGTATTTCGCACTAAGTGTATTATTTATCTTGGAGATATTGTTTATTAAAGTGTCTATCTGCACATTGTTTTTAAATTTAGACAAAGTAGTTTTTAGTCCTGCTTCCCAACTTATTTTTTTGGAGATTTTTTTTGAATAGTCAAATGCTCCTACCCATACATTAATGGGGGTTATTTTACTGCTGCGCAGGAATTGGCTATATAAAAAGCTACCATTTTTATCGTAAAATGAATTCGCATATTTATTAGGATTGTTATCGTAATAATAATCATAATTGGCGTTCACCAATATTTTTTCATCTGCTGAAACATTTTTTTGAAGATTAAAGTTGGCAGAAAGATTGGACCAGTCATTAACCTCATCATTGATAATGACCAAAGAACTATCTAACTGTTGATTGGTAACTACACTAGTGTTGTTGGTTGCATTATTGGAAAACCTGTTGTCGTAGCCGGTAAAAAAAGCACCGATGGTTGTTTTTTTACTAAGCTCATAGTCTATCCCTGCTTTGCCCGAATAGTATATACGTGTAAAATCTCTGTTTGAGATGGAAGTTGTTTCTGTAGTATCTCCGGTATTAACTATTTTATGGTAAAAAGAAAATACCTGTAATGATTTTCTATTGGATAGTGAAATGTCTCCATAATAATTCAATTTATTTTTTCTGTGATTAAAGTTGAATCTCCCTTCGCTTAGCAAACCTTTGCCATATCCACCGGTAAAAGCATAAGAACCATTGGTGCCATATTGTGTATTTGCTTTTAGTACAATATTGATATAGCCGGCATTACCCTCCGCATCAAAGTTTGAAGGTGGGGTAGTAATCAATTCTATTTTTTCAATATTATCAGCGCTCATGGCAGCCAGCATTTGAACCACCGCTTCAATAGGCATACGGTTTATTTTGCCATTAATCATTACTACTACACCGTTTTTTCCATTCATAGAAATGGTATTGCTTTGCTGGTTAACCGTAACACCCGGAGAACGTTCCAGTACTTCCAACGCAGTGCCACCAGCTGAGGTAATGCTATTGGCAACATTTACAATCATCCGGTCTATTTTTTGTTCAAACAAGGGTTTTTTGGCAATGATGGTTACCTCGTTTAAGCTAGTTGTTTCTTGAATAATTCTAAATGTTGGTACTACAATTTTTTCTTCTCCGTTAATTGTAAATGCAGCAATGTAAGCAGTTTTATACCCCAGTAAAGAAATATTGATACAATAGCTGCCAGGTAGTATATAATTGAAAGCAAATTTCCCTTCTGTGTTACTGATTACCCCTTTTACCAATGAAGAGTCTTTTAGCTTCAACAGTACAACAGATGCATTTGATAGCTCCTTTCCCTTTTCATCTGCAATGGATCCTGTAATAGTTGCTTTGCCATTGTTCTGTGCATATGTATTGATGCTGGTTAAAACAACATAAAGTATACATGAAAATATAGCTTTAATACACTGGTTAGTTTTGATTGGTGTCATTGTATTGGTTAATGTTAAAGAAATGCTGCTTTAAAAAAGCCTGTAATGCATTTAGTAAACTACAGGCGCTTTAAAATAAGGCCTTAAAAACCAATTAAAAGTTGCAGAAATGATAAAGCGGCGCTAAAACTGTCCGAAGCAGCGGTTTTATTTATCGGGGAAGGTTTAAAGTGCCCATAAAAAATAGCGCTTATAAATGAAAGAAATAAGTTTAGGTGTTTGGCTATTCATTTATATTACCAATACTATTATTTAACTCATCTAAAGTAGCTGCTTGGGTCTGCCCATTATTACGTGGAGTATTTAAGTTTAGGTTAGTATAAATTCTGCAATTTATCCTGTCATCTAAGGGATATTATTCTGTCAATTTGAGAGGATAATGTTAGATTTGTGACAGGTTAATAATATGGATACAAAAAGACAAATAGAGATATTGGGTATTATTTTAGCAAATGAAGCTATAGGTATTACGGCTATTATGGAAAAAATAGCCGGGCAAATTTCTATCTCTACGCTCAACAGGGAACTTGCAAAGCTAAAGCAGGATGATTTTATTTTGGCCGAGGGTAAAGGACCAGGCACCAGGTACAAAGCCAATCTGCGTGGTTTAATAAAGGCTAACATTGACCCATCATTATTTTTTAAGACAGATATAGATAACCGTATTGTAATGGAACGTTTCAATCCTTTTATAATTGATACACTCCAAAAAATGTCCCTCTTTTCCGAAAATGAAATTTCAGCGTTAGATAAATTTACCCGCCTATATAGAAAAAAAATTAAGGAGACAAATTCAATAAATTTAAAAAAGGAATTTGAACGGCTAATGATTGAATTGTCATGGAAATCATCTCAAATAGAAGGTAATACGTATGATTTGCTGGATACAGAGCAATTGCTAAAATACAATATACCATCTGCCGGTAATACAGCAGAAGAGGCAAAGATGCTGTTGAACCATAAGTATGCTATTGAATATTCAAGAGAGCAGGCTGCTGAATTTAAAAATATATCGGTAAGCAAAATAATTGATTTGCATTCATTGCTTATTAAAGATATGGGTATTTCAAAAACTATCAGAAAAAGGTTGGTACGCATCACGGGTACAAAATATACACCGCCCGATAACCAGTTTATAGTGGAGGAGGGGCTTGAGAAATTGTGTAGTTATATCAATTCAAATACAAATTATTATGAAAAGGCATTGGCAGCGGTATTGTTAATTAGTTATATTCAGCCATTTGATGACGGTAATAAAAGAACAGCAAGGTTGCTTGCAAATGCTCTGCTTATGAGTGCCAATATGTGCCCACTTTCGTATAGGAGTGTAAGTCCATCAGACTACAAAAAAGCTATCCTGTTGTTTTATGAGCTTAATAATTTAGAAGCATTCAAAGAAATATTTATTGCACAATACCAATTTGCTGTAGAGAATTATTTTTAAGCAAAAACTTGAAGTTCTAATTACCATCAGGCTGCTTTTGCAGTTTTAAACTCAAAATAAATACGGGTGCCGTCTTTTGTTTCTTCCCGCATGGTGCCACCTAATTGTTGGGTGAGGAGTGCTACGAGTTGACCGCCAAAACCAGTACCATGGGTAATACCGCTTTTGCCTACTCCATTATCTGATACTTCTAATTGCAGTACGCCGTCTTTCTGTTTGTGCAATTTAATCTGCACTTTACCGGCTTGGCCTTGTGGAAAGGCGTATTTTAATGTGTTGGTCAAAAGCTCATTAACAATCAGGCCGAGCGGTACAGCTGTGTCAATATCTACATCTAACTGATCCATGGCACATTCAATGGATACTCTTTTTTCAGCACCAAAAGAATCTAAAATGCTTTCACTCAGGTTGATGAAATAATCTTTCATTTCAATGGCCCCAAGGTTTGTGCCCTGGTATAATTTCTGATGTACAATGCCGATGGAATGTACCCTGTTTTGTCCGGCCAGCATGGCTTCCTTTGTATTGGGGTCATCTATTTGGGCGCTTTGCAGGGCCAGCAGGCTGCTTACCATTTCGAGGTTATTTTTTACCCGGTGATGAATTTCTCTTAACAGCAGTTCTTTGTCCAGCAGCAACTGGTCGGTGCGTTTCTTCTCTCTTGCAAGTTTGTTGCGCTGGCGATAGACTACAACTGAAAAAAACAGCACCACTGCCATTATTGAAAAAGCGCCCATCATCATATTCCGCTGGAGTGTTATTTCATCCCGTGTTAAAAGATCTTTTTTGTCCTGTGCCGCTTTTGCAATTCCTTCCTTTTTCTCGGCCTCATATTGCATTTGAGAAACTACTAATTTTTTCAGGGCCTCTTTATTGAAGGAACTGTCTTTTAGAATTACGTATTGCTGGTAATGCTGGTATGCTTCTTTCCAACTACCGGTAGCACTGTCCAGTAAATGCATTCCATTAAAATAGTCAATCATTGAGATCTGCCGGCTGCCAGTCTCATTGTAGAGCTGCTGGGTATTGCCAAATGATTTTTTTGCCAGGCTATAATTCTTAAGCTGTGTATACGTCATTCCCATTTCTGTGTACAAGCTTGAAAGTTCTTGTTTGTTGGAGATGGATTTATAGCCAGTTTCGGCAGCCTTATAATTTTCCAGGGCTTCAGTATACCTGCCCTGCGCCCGGTAAACGTTTCCCGTTAACTGATGCATAGCTGCATTGAACTGTGGATCTTTTGATCTGTTTGCTATTGCAAGCGCTGCCAGGGAAAATTTTTCTGCGTCAGAAAATTTACCGTCTTCTAAATAGATTGTGGCGATGTAGCTGTCAGAGTAAGCCTCACTTATTTCGTCTCCCACCTCCTTTGCTAATTCTAAACCTGTTTTATGATATTTTATCGCTTGTGTTTTATTGCCCAGGTCCTGAAAACTGAATCCCAACAAAGAATTTGCACGGGCTATCACAGTTTTATCTCCACTCTTTTCTACTAATTTTAAATAGGCATATCGCACATTGGTTGCCTCCTGTAAATTTCCCTGTAGTTCGTACATATAACATAGCACATCATACACAGATGACATATTCTTTTCATTGCCGGTTTCCTTGCTTGCAGCCAGAGCTTTTTCCAGGTAAGTTTTAGCTTCTGAATAGTTGCCGCCATCGAGGTAATCTTGTCCGATGCTCAGCAGCGAAGTGCTTACATAGCTCTTATCGGCCTGGCTATACAAATCCAATGCTTCAAAATGATTTTTCAAAGCTTCTTTAAAATTTCCCATCCGCCAATATAGCGTGCCTGTTCTTTTTTTTATAAGGGCAGTACCACTTGTCCAGTTCAGTTTTTCCGCAAGCTCCAGTGCAGGTTTTTGGTAGGTTAATCCTTCTTCGGGCTTGTAGTAAACATGTGTATGCATAATTTCTGCATACAAATTAATTTTCGTTGAGTCGTCTTTTGATTTCGCCAATGCAGAAAGTAACGAATCTACCAGGAATTTTCCTTTTTTTTGGGCACAGCAATGGTATTGAAACAGTATTGCTGCAACGAAAAGTAAAAATATTTTTTTCATATTAGTTAAAACTATTTTTAAACAACAACATTCAGACGCATTATAGTGTCTGCAACCGCTGCATTAATTGCTCCTTCATGCCTACGCCAAGTGGTATGGGTTTTTGTGCAATGATGGCATGGCTTTCGGCTACTTCATCTACATGCATAATGTTGATTATGTAAGACCGGTGTATTCTTTGAAATAATTTTACGGGAAGCCTCTCTTCAATTGTTTTAAGGGTAATGGACAAAACGTATTCTTTGTTAGGGGTAAATATGCGGCTGTAATTCCGGTTTGCCTCCATATATAAAATATCTGACAGCATAATTTTTACCATTTTTTCTTTATGGCGTACAAAAATACGGTCGCTTAAAATAAAAGGTTGTTCCGTGTCACCAGGGTGTTCTGGTGGTTGACTGCCATTTTCTTGTTCTGCCATTCTGATGATGGTTAATTCAATGGCACGTTGTAAATCTAATTGCTTAAAAGGCTTTGAAATAAATGCAGCCGGCCTGGTAGGCTTAGCCCGGTTAAAAGTAGCTTCGTCAGAATTGGCAGTGAGGTAAATGATGGGGATATCGTTTTGTAATTGAATTTGCCGGGCAGTTTCTATCCCATCTATTTTCCCTTTTAGGTTGATATCGAGTAAAATAATATCGGGCCTATTTTGCTGCACATGCAGGATGGCTTCTTCGCCACGGGGCAACATGCCCGTAACCTCATAGCCAAGGCTGGTAAGTTGCATGGAGATTTTTGCACCAATAATCATTTCATCTTCTACCACCAGTATTTTAATCAGTGTGTCCATTGTGTGGTTTAGTGTATTTAAAGTGTATACTGATGTTGGTACCATTGCTGCTATCTACTCTTAATCGGCCATCCAGTTGCAATACGAGTAAATTTACCAACTCTGTTCCAAATCCTGTGCCTTTGGCAATAATATTATCAGGTTTGCCAATACCATTGTCGGCTAAACAAAAAACCAACTCCTCTTTAACGGGTGTTGCTTTTAGTGTGATTGATATTTCTCCAGGTTGATTGTGTGCAAACGCATACTTCAATGCATTGGTGAGTAATTCATTTGCAATTAGGCCAATGGGCACTGCTGTATCCACATCCAGTTCTATTGGCTGCATATCGCATTTTAAGTGGATACGGCCGGCTGCATTAAAAGTATCCAGTATACTTTCGCCAAGATTGTGGAAATATTGATTTTGCTTATTAAAAAAACATTCATAGTAGCCTTATATTAAAGCATCCAATCAATTTAAGTAACTGATAAGTTTTTAGTAATTGTTTACCGGGTTGAGGAATATAAGAAAGGGATTTGTATTTTACATCGACTATTTATTTTGCAGTATTTGCTTTAAACACCCGTATAAAATTACCGCCCAATATTTTCTTTACGTCCTTTTTGCTGT
>JANXSR010000081.1 GCA_025352625.1 Ferruginibacter sp. | reverse complement strand
CCATCCTGGTTCTGCGGAGCAACAAATCCCGATGCCACAAATCCCAGCGTGGTTTCACGGTTAATAAAATAATCAAGCCCCAGTTTTAAATTATTATTTTTAGATTGATTGATGATGTTGGTTAACTGTTCTAATTGGTACGCCTTCTTTCCTGTTGAATCCATAAAATTCCTTTGCACATCCACCTTCATAAATCCTTTATTGAGAATATAACCATAGTTTAAAAAAGCATTGATATTGCCGGTACGGTAATTCAACATAAGGCTGTTGTTTATTTTTGGATAAACACCTTGTCCGTAACTAACCGTTGCACTGCCATTGAAACCCTGTGTAATACTTTTCTTTGTTTTGATGTTGATTACACCTGCATTTCCTGCCGCATCGTATTTGGCAGAAGGGTTGGTCATGATCTCAATCTGGCTTAGTTGATTGGAGTTCATACTGCTTAAAAGGCTGGCCAATTCAGCACCTCCCAAATACGAAGGTTTGCCATCAATCATCACCATCACTTTTGGTTTGCCTTTCAGGCTGATGTTACCATCTTTATCAACAGAAACACCGGGGCTTTTTTCCAGCACTTCCAGTGCGGTAGAGCCAACGTTGGTTACGGAAGCATCTACATTTACAATCATGCGGTCAATCTTTTGTTCAATTAATGGCTTCTTTGCAATTACTGTAACGGCACCCAGACTGGTGGTTTTTTGCTGCAAAACAATCGCATCCATTTCTTTCGTAAGAGATACACTGTTTAGTTCAACGATTGCTGAATTCAGCCTGGCATAGTTGGTTGCAGATACATTGATATAATAACTTCCGAAAGGGATATTTTGAAAAGAAAACTTTCCGCTTTTATCAGTAAGAGATATTTTAAACAGCGAACTATCTCTTGCTTTAAGCAGAGAAATGGCAGCTGCCTCAACAGGTTTATTTTTATCATTCACCACCATACCTGAAAGGAGAGTGGGGGCTGTTTGCGCAATAGCGGAAAGCGTTATGCTGCTAAGTATCAATAAAGCGGTGAGTACCTTTTTCATAAATCATTTTGTTTGAGGCACAAACTTATTCCATCAAAAAAGGCCGATTATTTAAATGATGCAAACAGGCAAAAGTTTGCTGTGAACTGTGGAAGTTGCGGGGCAATAAAATGCCGCTCTATTTTGTATTTATAGCATTGCATACGCCAACAGGCGATACAGCTTTTTTATTGCAGGTATTTTTTTGCCTGGGCTGAAGTGCCGCCATGTAGTATACTTACAGCCTGCCTGGTACATAAACGGATTATTTCTAAACCAACTTAAAATGGACGATAAACCGCATTCCATTAAAGGATATTCGTTGCGCTGGCTAAATTTATTTACCCGGTTTTACACGTTAAACAAAAAAATTATACTTTTAACTAGTCACAATTTAAGGGATTATAACAATGGGAAATAAAAAGGAGTTGTCACCTGAACAATGTAAAGCATTACTAAAAACAGTAAAAGGCCGTTTTGAGAAAAACATGCATCGCCATAAAGGGCTGGAATGGGATAAAGTGCAAGTAAAGCTGGAAGCCAACAGGGAGAAACTGTGGTCGCTGAATGAAATGGAAAGAAGCGGTGGCGAACCGGATGTTGTTGCTTATGATAAAAAGACCGGCGACTATTTTTTTTATGATTGTTCAGCAGAAAGTCCGCAAGGTCGCCGAAGTGTTTGTTACGACCGTGAAGGCCTCGAATCAAGGAAAGAATTTAAACCGGCTAATAGTGCTATTGATATGGCTACAGCGATGGGCATTGAACTTTTAACGGAAGAACAATATCGGGCGTTGCAGCAACTTGGAAGTTTCGATACAAAAACATCAAGTTGGTTGAAAACTGCTGCTGATATCAGAAAACTTGGTGGTGCCATCTTTGCTGATTGCCGCTACGGCCATGTCTTCGTGTATCACAATGGTGCCCAGTCTTACTATGCTGCCAGGGGCTTCCGTGGCTCGCTAAGGATTTAATATTGCACAGACAGTTGCGAAGGTAGAGCGTGGCGCATTTCTGCGTATGTGAATGCTTCCTTAAAGGTTGCCAACCTTTAGGCATACTATGTTAATTGCTACTTTTACTTTACGCACACGCAGCTGTTGCTTTTTTCCACTCCGGTTCTCCCCTCTCTCCAAATTTAAAGTTCCCAGGCGATGTCTCTTCACAGCTTAAACTAACAATCAGAAAGAATAGTTATGAAGGACTCGCCGTCGATTGGGAAGTGAAACACAAATCTTATTACACTAACCATTAAAGTTCTATTCTTTTAAAAAACAATAGTTGTAAACAAATAACTCACCCTGATAGATCGGCGAGTCCTGCAACTTATGCTGGTTGTTTGATCAAAATAACTTGTGCAGAGACATCGCCTGAGAAGTTTTTGCATGGGAAACTCGGAGCGGAAGAAGGAATGTCCTGCCTCTTATTGTCGGAGCATAAATATTAATATCAGAGCGCCAATACCTATTACAATTGTGGGACTAATTTTGGGCCGTGTTTTAAAACTCCAATAGATCAGTCCTGCAGCCATAAGATAAAGTCCTAAAGGTATCCCAATCTGCCTGTCGTGACTGATTTTTGAATTAGTTCTGTTAATATTTAAATATTCTATTCCATTTTTTGTCAATGAATGAATTTCAACAAACTTATCGAAAAAGGTTTCTCTGTCAAATGATTTGAATTCGGCACTGTCGGTTTTTAACCCAATTGTGTCGCCAGAATGAACATTGTCAAGAATATTTCTTTTAATTGTTTGGCTAAAGTCAAAGCCTGATATTTGAATTAACTTGTCATGCCCTTTAATCCGGAGTAGGATTTTTTCACTGCCTTTTATTTTTTCGATTTTTGGGTCGTTGAGCAGCACTTGGTTGTCAATATGAGCTAACGAACTAAATTTTATTTGACCAGAATTTCTTGGAATAAAATAACTGATCGTTGTGATAATTAGTCCCACGATAGTAAGTACGACATAAAGAGTTCTCTCTTGCTTCCAGGCGAGTTTGTCGAATACACTTGTCATAGTTTGAATTTGGGAAAGGGGAAGCACACAACTATTTATTTACGAAAGTATACAAAAAACATTCGTAAAGCCAATCAACATATTCGCATTTATTCAACCCTTAGGTAAGCATTTTACAAATTAATTTACAACCTTAAAAAAATACTCCCCACTACCAACTTCCACAACCCCACACCCCTGCTCGTAACGATGAACAGTAACTTTATTTCCTCCCTCCATAATGGTAGCATTTTCTTTAAAGGGAACATACACCACAGCACTTGTATTGGCAGGTATAACCACATGCAATGAAAAGGTAGTGTTCCTTTTTGTCCAGTCGCTTACGATGCCGCCGTACATGCTTTGATAGCTGCCCTTTGCCCAGCTAAGGTCGCCGGCAGGTTGGGGATGGATGATGATTTTTTTAAAACCCGGCGCCGCAGGATTGATGCCCAGCAGAGAGCGGTAGAACCATTCATCTACCGAGCCAAACATAGGATGGTTTTCTGAATAGACCGTTCCGGGTTCGGCCCAGGATTCCCATAAAGTAGTGGCGCCATTGGCCAGCATATAACCCCAGCCGGGAAAGGTTTTTTGGTTGGCGATGGTGTAGGCAATATCGTTGCGGTTGTTCTCCCGCAACACATCAAACATCATTTTGGTAGAAAAAATACCGGTAGATAAATGCATGTTGTGCCTGGTATATTCACTCATCAGCACAGCCAGCACCGAATCTTTTTCGGGAGCAAGATTGTACCAGAGTGCCAATGTTTGGGCACTTTGTGTGGCATTGTCAAAACGGCCCGTGTTGCGTACATTGTATTTGTACACGATCGCCTCTTTGATATCGCCGGCCAGCTTTGCAAATTTCAGGGAGTCATCCTGCTTGTGCAAAATGCCTGCAAAATCTGCCGCCAGTAGGGCATGGTGATAATAAAAACAGGAAGCGCTAAAGGCATCGGGTTTTGTATCGATTGCTTCATGATCGCCAATGTCCCAGTAAAATAAATTATCCACGGCTTTTGATTGCAGAAATGCCAGTTGCTTCATAAAAGCGGGATAGTTATTTTCAATGATCCTTTTATCACCATAAAAATCATACAACTGTTTTTGCAGAAAACTGTAACCCAGCTCCCACCCCATCGGGCCGGAGTCGCCGCCATAGCCCCTGTCTGCAATACCGGTAAACGGCGCTATCTCTGTAATGGCACCATCGGCTTGTTGTTCGTTGGCAAAATCGTTGATGGCCTTGGTGTAAAAATTGGCCATGCCGTAGTTGTAGATAAAAGCATTGGAGCTTACCACCATGTCTGCACCATAACCCATCTTCTCCCTTGCCGGACAATCAGATTGTACACTAAATACATTGCTCAAAAATGTCCATTGAATTACTTTATGCAGTTGGTTGAATAGTTCATTGGAGCAACTGAAACTACCCTGTTGCTGCAGATCACTGTTCATGCGCAGGCCTTCAATATCCGCCAGCGTTGGTTTACCCGGCCAGCCGGTTATTTCCACATACCTGAAACCATGAAAGGTAAATTGCGGTTGCCATGTTTCCGTACCGGTGCCTTTTAAAATATAACCATCTTCCTGCCAGGCAATGTCCGGTGCACCGGGGCCTCCTGCGCCCGGCCATTTTAGTTGTGTGGCAACAGAGGTCATAAAATTCAGGGTGCCATCTTTCCATACATCTTCACCATAGCGCATGGTTATTTTAGTGCCTTTTGTTCCCTTTACTTTTATGCGTGCAACACCGGCAAAATTCTGGCCCATGTCCACTATAAAAGTGTCTTTACCCTGCTCATACATTTTTACGGGCTGTACAATTTTTGTA
>JANXSR010000474.1 GCA_025352625.1 Ferruginibacter sp. | reverse complement strand
GTTGCAAAAGCAATGGTTTGTGTTGTGGTGCAGGTGGAGCCCAAATGTTTAAGGAGGAGGAGAAAGGTGATACACGTGTAAATTTCGAAAGAGCAAAAGAAGCCATTGAAACCGGTGCATCGGTAATAGCAGCAGCATGTCCGTTCTGTAACACCATGATGACAGATGGTATAAAAAACAGTAATAAAGAAGAAGAGGTTCAGGTGTTGGATATTGCTGAACTTATTGCAGCATCTTTACAATAATTTTGCATTATGAATATAGATTTTAAAGAACAGATTCCGGAAGAGTTTTCAACTGCTTCGAGGGTATGGATTTACCAATGCAGCCGATTATTTTTTTTAAGTGAGGCTTTGCAAATAGAAGAGATATTGGAAGAGTTTGTAACCAATTGGAAAAGCCATGGAGCCGATGTAAAAGGATATGCTAATTTATTCTTTGGCCAGTTTATAGTGCTAATGGCTGACGAAAGTATTGCGGGAGTTAGCGGCTGTAGCACAGACAGTTCCGTGCATGTTATAAAAGCGATTGAAAAACAGTTTACTGTTTCATTATTTGAAAGGCAAACACTGGCATTTATTGTTAAAGAGAAGGTACAATTGCTGCCTTTGCCTCAATTAAATTATGCGATTGAAAACAAGTTTGTCGATGCAGATACACTCTATTTTAATAATACCGTGACTACAAAAAAAGAATTGCTCGAAAATTGGCTGATCCCTGTTAAAGAAAGCTGGTTAGCCAAACGATTCGATTTTAGTGTGACAACAATAAGTTGATGCTATTTATCTGATGGATTTTTTCTTCCGTTATTTAATTTTTCTATAGTGGCTTCCAGGCGGGCTATTTTGGTCTCTTCTTTTTTTGTCCCGGTTATCCATACTACATATTCTTTTTTATTCGTAAAAGAAAGACCGTCAAAAAATTCTTTTGCGTTTATATTTTCGGAGAATAATTTTTCCAGTTCCGGTGGAGTTGTAATACTTCTTGTTGCTGAATTTATGTATTGCAGCTGAATCTCATCATCCTTTATATGCTTTACCTGGTCAGCCTTTTTAAAACGCATAGCACACCAAACATGATCCAATGATATCATTCTTACCCCTTCATATCCCAATTGTGCTACGCATTCCCAGTTACAATCTCTTGAAAGATCGCTTACAATTTTAGAAGTAAGTTTGGGATAAGCAATCCAAAGTTTTGCATTTTCATTTAAAGCAGGTAAAACATCTCTTAAAATATCCTTTAACTGTCCCTTACTTATTGCGAAAACAAGTGCAAAATCTATTTTTTTTATTTTTAATAATGGAGTAATATTCTTTGCAAACGATAACTTGATAAATTGCTTTTCAATTGTGGAAGGCAACCCTTGTATTAGAAGATTCTTTTCATCTTTTAATTGCAGTTTCTCTAATATTGTTTGTGACGGTACTAAAACTTCCATAATAAAAAGAGTTTAAAAAGATGGTGAAAAAATATTCAACCAATACATACATGTATTAGAAGGTATTTTCGAATAGAAAAGGATAATAATGGAACAATGCACTTTATTGGAGATGCAAAGCTACCCTTTTTTTTTAAACCTTAAACAAAAAAGGCTTTCTGATTTACAGAGAGCCCCTTTCTAATATAATATGATGCCAATTTACTTGTTTACTGGCTTGTAATATTTTAATGCCTCGTCCATATAACCTTTAATTTTTTGAATTCTATTGGCATCAGCAGGATGAGTACTTAAGATTTCGGGTGGTTTTTGTCCACCACTAGCTGCTGCCATTCTTTCCCAAAAACTTACCGCTTCACGTGGGTTGTAGCCTGCCATTGCTGAAAATATCAATCCATAATGATCAGCTTCGTATTCCTGGCTGCGAGAATTGGGAAGTGCATATCCTAATTGACTTCCCGGACCGTACACCGTATTGAAAATACCATTGACTTTTGGATTATTTGCTGTAGCAACATCCAGCAGAGAGCCTAAACCCTGTGTTAACATTTCCTGGCTCATCCGTTCATTGCCATGGCGGGCAACTGCATGGGTAATTTCGTGTCCTAACACTACCGCTAATGCTGCTTCATTTTGAGTAACCGGTAACAAACCTGTGTAAACGACTACTTTTCCACCTGGCATACACCACGCATTTACCTCCTTGTTATCTACCAGGTTAAATTCCCATTTATACCCATTTAATACTTCCCCTTTACCTTGTTTTGTGTAATATTCTGTAATGGCAGTTGCAATACGAGAGCCCACCCGCCTAACCATTTCGGCATCCTTATTTGTACTGGTACTTACTACATTACTTTTAGATAAGAAACTCTGGTATTCAGTTACCGCCATTTCTTGTAACTGGCTTTCTGGCAATAAACTTAGCTGATTTCTACCCGTAACCGCATTTTTGCTACATGCTGCAAAAAAGGTAATTGTAATCAGGAAAATAATTATTTTTTTCATTGTATGTGTTTTACCTCATTCAAACAATTGGCGTACCAATGTTTAAATGAGATTTTCATTTAAAATAAATTTATAAGAAATTTGGAGAAAAGGGGCTTGGTATATCAACTATTTGCGACGTGCCCTTCGTCTGTCTCTGCTTTTGAAAATAGGTACCCTGCTTTCATTACCCCTCAAAATTTTCACAATATTCTTTTGATGGGTAAGAATAATTAAAGCTGCTACCAATACTGCAAAAATTCGATAGATTACCACATCATCATTCCAAATCCACAATACACAAATGGGTAATGACAGACCAGCTAAAATAGAACTTAGAGAAACATATCTAGTAAGAAATAACACTAAAAGAAAAACACCCACACAACTAGCAGCTATAACCGGCTGAATAGCCAACATCATTCCAAATAAAGTTGCCACGCCTTTTCCGCCTTTAAATTGAGCAAAAATGGGAAATACATGCCCCATCACAGCAGCAAGCCCTAAACCTACCATCAGGTTGGTCCTTGCCCATTCATCATGCAAATAATCTGGTAAAAAATAATATAAACCAACTGCTGCCATTCCTTTCAGAATATCAAAAACCATTACAATAGTTCCATATTTTGAACCCAATACCCTAAATGTATTGGTAGCACCCATATTACCACTACCATAATCCCGGATATCTATTCCGAAAAAATTTTTACTGACAATTAAGGCAGTAGGGATGGAGCCAATAAAATAAGCAATAACTATTAAAAGTAATTCCTTCATTGTTTCTATAGTAAGTTGAGTTTTACAAATATATTGAATAATCCTTTCAGCTAAGTATTTTTAATGTTAATGGCTAAGTTGAAATTACCTATCTTTTACAGTTTAACTGCTATTATTGCTATCCATTCGCCACTCTGTACAGTTATAATATATTGAAAGCCTACTTTTTTTATAGAATCCAGCATAACAACTTCATCATTTTTTAAAAAACCACTTAAAAGTAAATTGCCTCCTTCTTTACAAACCGAAGCAATTGACAAAAGATTAGCTGTGATTACATTTAAATTTATATTTGCCAGAATAATATCATACTTTTCAACGATAGGGATAGCATTATGTTGTTCAATAATAATTTTATTGCAGCTGTTCTGCAGAATATTTTCGGTTGCATTGGTAATACTCCATTCATCATTATCAATCGCCAATACTTTTGCAGCACCTAATTTTTCAGCCAAAATAGCAAGTATACCTGTACCCGTACCAAAATCTAATACACTTTTATCGTTAAAATCATGATTTTGCATTTGTTGTACCATTAAATGAGTGGTGCCATGGTGCCCTGTACCAAAACTCATTTTTGGGGTGATAATTATTTCATGCTGAACATTTGGAATTGGTAGATGAAACCCCGCTCTAATGGCTATAAAATCATTTATAACAACAGGCTCAAAACTTTCTTCCCATTGTTGGTTCCAGTTAATATTCTCAACAATTGATTTTGCAAATATCAAAGAAGGAAATATATTATTGACAGTATTGAAAGCCGTTTCACTGAAAGACTCTTCTGGAATAAATGCTTTTAAATTATTTCCGGTTTCTTCAAAGCCTTCAAAACCCTGCTCGCTTAACAAGGCTACCAATTGTTCGGATTGATTAGTATCTGTTGTTTCAAAATCAAAGGATATGTAATTCATAAAAAAAGTTTATTCTCGTCTCCGCTGCAGCGGACAGCTATTAGACGACGCTGCAATTATGTGTAACCTTGACGAGAAGTGTTATTGAATTAACTTATTTGCCCCTGCAAAATAGTACACAAAGAAACTCCGGAGAAAATATCTCCGGAGTAATCGCTTTGTAAATATAAAATTAATTATTAGTTGGTGCTTCACCTCTTGGTTGTGCTTCAGGTTTTGGCATCAATGCTTTGCGGCTTAATTTAAATTTACCGGTGCGCTGGTCAATCTCCAGCAACTTAACCTTTACTCTGTCACCCTCTTTAAAGATGCCATCCATTGTTTCTAACCGTTTCCAGCTTATTTCACTGATGTGTAACAAACCTTCCTTTTTAGGTAAGAACTCAACAAAAGCACCAAATTCTTTAATGCTCTTCACAGTGCCTTCATAAGTATCACCAACAACCGGTACAGCTACCAATCCTTTGATCCAGTTTACTGCTTTATCTAAACTTTCTTTAGAAGCAGAGAACACACTTACTTCACCTACATTATTTACCTCTTCGATATTAATTGTAGCACCAGTTTCACGTTGCATTTCCTGAATTACTTTGCCACCTGGTCCTATCACTGCACCAATGTATTCTTTATCAATGGTTAATTTAACCATTCTTGGTGCATGTGGTTTCACCTCTTCTCTGTGGGCAGGCATACATTCGTACATGGCATCTAAAATATGTAAACGACCTTTACGAGCCTGCTCTAATGCCTGGCGCATGATATCCATACTTAAGCCATCCACTTTAATATCCATCTGCACTCCACAGATACCATCACGTGTACCTGTAACTTTAAAATCCATATCACCTAAATGATCTTCATCTCCTAAAATATCCGTTAATACCGCAAACTGGTCTTCCTTTTTAATAAGTCCCATTGCTACACCACTCACATGTTTTTTAACGGGTACACCTGCATCCATTAAAGCCAGTGAACCGGCGCAAACAGTAGCCATTGAAGAAGAACCATTTGATTCTAAAATATCACTTACCACTCTTACAGTATATGGATATTCTTTACCTGGCATCATTTTCTTTAAAGAGCGCATGGCTAAATTACCATGACCAACTTCCCTGCGGCCAACGCCCCTCATCATCTTTACTTCACCTGTTGAAAAAGGAGGGAAATTATAATGCAAAATGAATTTTGTATAGTCAGATTTAAAAGCACTTTCTACCAATAATTCATCTAAAGGAGTTCCGAAAGTAACTGTTGTAAGTGATTGTGTTTCGCCTCTTGTAAATAAAGAAGAACCGTGTGGTGTGGGTAAAATACTGGTTTCCATTGTTAAATCACGGATGTCTTCCGTACCTCTTCCATCCAAACGCTTTCTGTCATTGAGAATCATATCTCTAACTACATAATATTGCAATTCACCGAAATAATGTCCAACCAACGCCTTGTCTTCACTTAATAATTCTTCGCCTAAGAAATCTTTAACTTCCGTTTTTAAGGCTGCAAAAGCATCAGTTCTTTCATGTTTTGCGGAAGCTGCTGCTGAAATAGCGTACATTTTATCTTTTGCAAAAGCTGTTATCTTCTCATTTAATTCTTCGTTGCGATAAGGTTTAGTGTATTCTCTTTTTACAGTACTACCAACTTGATCTCTCAAATCAGCCTGTGCTTTAATCTGTGCTTTAATTGCTTCATGGCCAAGTTCAATTGCCTTAATCAAGTCTTCTTCCTGACATTCATTTGCTTCACCCTCCACCATCATTATATTTTTCTCAGTCGCAGCAATGATAAATTCAAGATCACACTCAGCTAATTCTGTGCGGCTTGGATTAACAATGAAAGCTCCGTTTTTTCTACCAATACGTACTTCTGAAATAATTTCCTGGATTGGAATATCTGAAACAGCCAATGCTGCAGATGCAGCTAAACAGGCCAATGCATCAGGCAAAACTTCTGCATCGCTTGATAACAAACTAATTAATACCTGAACATCACATAAATAATCTTCAGGAAATAAGGGACGTAATGCCCTGTCAATAAGACGACTGGTTAATATTTCGTAATCATTTAAACGGGCTTCTCTTTTAAAGAAAGAACCCGGTACTCTACCTGCTGATGAAAATTTTTCCTGGTAATCTACTGATAACGGGAAAAAATTTTGTCCTTCTTTAGGATCTTTATTAGCTACCACTGTAGCTAATAAAATACAATTCCCCTGGCGAACTGTAACTGCACCATCGGCTTGGCGAGCCATTTTGCCAGTTTCTATAGTAACCATACGACCGCCACCTATATCAAAAGTGACTGATTTAGTTGTTAAACTCATATAAAAATTTATTATAAAATTAGAAAAAGGGCAATACAATCACCCATTTTTAAAACGGGTATAAATAACAAGAATTCCCAACTGTATTAACTATAGTTGGGAATTAAATTATTTAAACATGATAGTTTGATTATTTACGCAGACCTAACTTTTCAATTAAACCTCTGTAGCCAGTCAAATCATGTTTGCTAAGATAAGTCAATAAACGCTTGCGTTTACCTACCATCATCATCAATCCACGCTGAGAGGAGAAATCTTTTCTGTTAGTTTTAAGATGATCAGATATATGGTTGATACGCTCTGTTAACAGTGCAACCTGACCTTCAATTGATCCTGTATTGGCAGCTTTACCACCAAAGTCTGTAAAAATTTTCGCTTTTTTTTCGATTGTTAAATAAGGCATTTCTTTTTTTTTAATAACGTCTTTGTTAATTTGTCTCTTTTTTATTCGGATGCAAAAGTAGGAAAAATATTTGATTTTAAACCTATACTAAATGAATTTGAATAATTAAAAAAGCATTCATGTTAGTGTATCTAAATCATCACCTGTTTTAGTATCAGTTTAAACTGTAAAATTGTTTAGTTAACTGAGTCCGATTAAGAAAATTAATTAAAACCGTCTTTCTAAAAATGGCTTATTTAAATAGAAATAATTTCTTATTGAAGGAAACCAATGAAAATTAATCCATATTGTTTAAGAACTTGCTATACAAAACAACCAACACCAACCCTATCAATGCCCAAAGCATAGATAATCCCATGGCGCCGATATTGTCACCAAATAATAGAAAATGAGTGATGATATTAAAAAAAGTTCCCAAAACAAAAGAATAAAATCCTGATTTTTTGTGTAACCACATTAAAATCACTCCAATTAAACATAGTAAGCCGGCCACAATACCACCAATAGAGTATTTCTCAAAATTTTCCGGTGTAAGATTACTTATTTCCAAAGGTTCATTTGCAGCAGTCTTACCAAACGAAAAAAGATTTTTTAATTGTGTTTTTTCAGTGCCTGATTGTATTTGTACAACTTCAGCATCGGATCTATAAAAACCGATACCGTTTGTAATGATACTTGTTATACTTCCAAAAAATCCAAGTATACAAAGTACAGTTAAAAACAAAGGCCTGTTAGGTTGTAGAGATGTTGCAACGGTTGGTTCTTGGGGCATAGTCAATTGTTTAATTGGTTAAGTTTAGGTATTTAATTTAATTTTCTATTTACTAATATCAACATTTTTCTTTAAAATTATTTAATATTCTACCATATTTGCCATAATTATTATGCAAAAAAATTTCGCTATTATAGGATGTGGAAGAATTGGACGACGCCATGCTGAACAGGCTATCCTTTTGGCAAACGTAAAAGCAGTATGCGATATTGTACACAGCAGGGCTGATGAATTGGCTGCTTATTACAACGCAACCCCCTATTACACCCTTGAAGACCTGCTGGCAGCCGAGCCCAAAATTGATGTTATAAGCATTTGCACCCCCAATGGACTACATGCAGCTCATTCAATTAAATCATTACAAGCCGGCATTAATGTATTGTGCGAAAAGCCTTTATGCATTACTGTAAAAACAGGCGAAGAGATGATTGCCGTAGCTAAAGAAGCAAATAAAAAACTATTTGTTGTAAAACAAAACCGGTACAATCCCCCTGTAATATTTTTAAAAGAATTACTTAATAAAGATCAATTAGGCAATATTTATAGCTTTCAAATCAATTGTTTCTGGAACAGGCCCAATGAATATTATACTGGTTGGAAAGGAACAAAAGCACTAGATGGTGGTACTTTATTTACCCAGTTCAGCCATTTTATTGACCTATTATATTGGTTGCTTGGTGATGTACTGGAAGTTAAAAAAATAACTAAAAATCTGGCACACCCTGCAATTGAACTTGAAGATGCCGGTGTTGTTTTATTTAATATGAATAGTGGTGCCATTGGAACTTTAAATTATACAGTAAACAGTTTTGAAAAAAATATGGAGGGCTCTTTTGCCGTTTTTGGAGAAAAAGGAACCATTAAAATTGGAGGACAATACCTGAACGAACTGGAATATTTTAACGTTCAGGGAGTGGAGCAGCCTGATTTGCCAAAAGGCAATAGTGCCAATGCTTATGGGTTTTACCAGGGCAGCATGAGCAATCATGATAAGGTGTATGAAAATTTGATGAAAGCATTGGATAACGAGAAGCATCTTTTTGCAAGTGCAATAGAAGGACTGAAAACAGTGGAGATAATTGAGCGAATTTATAATGCCACATAGTGGGACAAAATCTATATACCATGCATTACGAACACACAATGCTTTAGGTTACCTTCATTTAATAACCCTTACAAATAAAAAGCTTTATTTGAATTTACAACGAATTGGCTGATTTTGAAATGAATAATACCGCTACAAATTATCAAATATTATCCGAACCACCTCTTGCTATTGGCAAGAGTATTTTTTTTACTGTAACCACAGATCTTACCTACGATCAGCGCATGATCCGAATTTGCTCATCGCTTGTACAAGCTGGTTTTAAGGTTACATTAGTTGGCCGAAAAATTAAAAATTCTATCCCGCTAAATGAACAGTCTTTTAAACAAAAAAGAATCAATTGTCTTTTTGAAAAAGGAAAATTATTTTATGCAGAATACAATATCCGCCTGTTCTTTTTTTTGTTATTTAAAAAGATGGATTGCATTGGGGCCATTGACCTCGATACCATTTTACCCTGCTATTTTATTTCACGGATAAAAAAAATAAAACGGGTGTACGATGCCCATGAATTGTTTTGCGAAATGAAAGAAATTGCCACCCGGCCTGCGATTTATAAAATGTGGAAAAAGATTGAACGATTTACCGTACCAAAGTTTCCTGCAGGCTACACAGTTAACCAACTCATTGCTGCTGAATTTAAAAAAATGTATGGAGTAGATTATGAAGTGATAAGGAATATTGCTGTACTAAGGCAATTGCCGGAAGTTGAAAAAAAAGAAAAATTTATTTTATACCAGGGAGCTGTGAATGAAGGCAGAAGTTTTGAAACACTCATTCCTGCAATGAAAGAAGTGGACTGCAAACTTGTTATTTGTGGTGATGGTAATTTTATGCAACAGGCGCAGCTACTGGTGAAAGAAAACAACCTCCAACAAAAAGTAATCTTTAAAGGAAAAATAACACCGGAAGAATTAAGAACCATTACCAGCCAGGCATATATTGGTGTAACATTGTTCGAAAACAAAGGCCTCAGCAATTACTATTCACTTGCCAACCGCTTTTTTGATTACCTGCATGCAGGTATACCCCAGCTATGTGTTGATTACCCTGTGTATAAAGAAATTAACGAACAACAGCCAGTTGCAGCATTGGTTAATGATGTCAGTCCGGTAAACCTTGCTTTTCAACTGAACAATTTACTGCACAATGAGGTTGTATACAGTAAGCTGCAGCAAAACTGTATCAGCGTAAGAGAAACACTTAACTGGCAGGCTGAAGAAAATAAACTTTTTCAATTTTATAATAATCTGTTTGTCACAAAATAATGGCCGAAAAACATTTACATATAATAACACATGATGTTCCCTGGCCGGCAGATTTTGGTGGAGTGATTGACCAGTTTTATAAAATAAAAACATTGTACCAGTATGGTGTTAAAATTCACCTGCATTGCTTCGTAAATAAACGACCTCCGCAGGATGAATTAAAAAAATATTGCGAAACGGTTTCCTATTATAAAAGGCATACTGGTATTCGACATTTCTCTTTCAGCATCCCATATATTGTAAGTTCCAGAAAGAACAATGAATTATTAAAGAACCTGAGCAAAGACAATTATCCTGTTTTAATGGAAGCAATCCACAGCAGTTACTATCTGTATGCAGGAGAATTGACTAACAGGATTGCTTTACTCAGGCTTCACAATGCAGAATTTGAATATTATCATCACCTGGCAATGCATGAAAAAAATATTTTCAAAAAATACTATTATAATCATGAAAGCAGGCTGCTTAAAAAGTATGAAAAAAAACTGGCAGAAAAAGTACAAATAGCCGCACTAAGCGGGCAGGATGTTGAAGTATACCAACATCTTTTTAAAGCCATCAATATTATCCATTTGCCGTTATTTCTGCCTTATCTGTATGCTGCTGGTAAAGAAGGTATTGGTTGCTTTTGTCTTTACCATGGCAATTTAGCAATTAATGAAAATGAGGAAGCAGCCATTTGGCTGTTACAAAATGTATTTAACGATATTAAAATTCCTTTTGTAATTACTGGTAAAAACCCTTCACAAAAACTGGAGTTTCTGGCACATCAACAGCCACATACCTGCCTGGTCGCAAATCCATCTGACAAAGAGTTACACGACATGATTGCCAAGGCACAGATAAATATATTACCTTCCTTTAATAACACAGGTATAAAATTAAAATTGCTAAATGCTTTGTATAATGGAAGACATTGCCTGGTGAATAAAGCGGGGGTTGAAGGTTCTGGTTTAAACAGACTTTGCGCCATTGCAGAAGATGCCGATGACTTCAAAACAGCTATCCAATATTTATATGCCATTCCTTATACAAATGAGGAAAATGAAAAACGGCAGTTTTTGTTACAGCAGCTGTACAACAACCAAAAAAATGCTGATAAATTAATTGAAATATTTTGGTCCGATAAATAAAAATCACAACTCACATTGAAATACTGGCATTATCCCAAACCTTACCCCTTTCTGTTTTAATGGTTCTTGCAGGAAATTTATTGATCACCATGTAATCATGTGTGGCCATCACAATGGCTGTTCCATAATCTTTACTGATGCTAAACAACAACTGCATAATCTCATCGCTTGTTTCGGGATCAAGATTCCCTGTAGGTTCATCAGCCAAAATTAATTTGGGCGAATTTAAAAGTGCCCTTGCCACATCAATACGCTGTTGCTCTCCACCGCTCAATTCAAAAGGCATTTTAAATCCCTTTGTTTTAAGACCTACTTTATCCAACACATCATTTATCTTTTCATCCATTAGTTTCTCGTCTTTCCAACCGGTGGCTTTTAAAACAAATTTCAGGTTATTGTTTACATTTCTATCTGTAAGCAATTGAAAATCCTGAAAAACCACGCCAAGGTTGCGACGAAGAAAAGGTACTTTCTTCCAGTCAAGTTCTCTAAGGTTATAACCAACCACAGATCCTTCTCCTTCTGTAAGATCAAGATCGCCATACAATGTTTTTAACAAACTACTTTTTCCGGTGCCCGTTTTTCCCACCAGGTATACAAACTCTCCTTTATCTACAGAAATATTTACATCACTTAAAATTAGGTTCCTACCCTGGTAAATATTGGCATTCTTTAGTTCAACTAATCCCTGAGACATATTTCGGTTTGTGTTTTAATTTTTTTGTTTCCAACAGTAGTTTTTCATAGCAGCAGCGCTGTAGCTTGTGCACCGTGGAGAATCACTCACTTGTACAATTTAAACAATTCTGATCGTTTACCAAACCACCTGGTTAAACCGGCAACCCCGATCACAATACCACAGCCGTTATTATCAAGCTATATTCAATTACTCCACTCTATAGCTAAGCTTCTCAATTTTTATAATGCTGCAAATTTAACCTAATGAAAGCCTGCAATAAAAATAAATTTTTATCCGCAACTGTTAAATCTGCTTAATAACTAAAAAAATAGTTGTAAAACTAAATAATTAGTTATAGTTTTGTTTTACCAAAGCAAAAAACAAGTAGCATGAAAATATTAACCAAAGCCGAAGAACAAATAATGCAGGCAATCTGGAAACTGGACAAAGCATTTTTAAAAGAAATTATTGATGAATTGCCCAGCCCAAAACCACACAGCAATACTGTTGCCACCATCATTAAAATTTTAACAGAAAAAGAATTTGTAGGCTTAAAAGTATTTGGCCGCATGCATCAATATTTTCCGTTGGTGAGCAAAGATGCCTATAGCAAAAACAGTATGAAAAGCCTTGTTAAAGGGTATTTTGAAGGCAACTTCAGCAACGCTGTTTCCTTTATGGTAAAGGAAAATAACTTAACTATTGATGAACTGGAATTGCTGCTAAAACAATTGAAAAAAAAATAGTTAACAGTTAATGGTTTGAGGGCACCGCCATCAATATTCAACTATCAACTTTCAACTTTCAACCTTCAACTTTATAACCTTTCAACTTACATAACATGCTACCATACGCTTATTACCTGCTTAAAGTAATGCTGTGCTCCGGCATTTTGTTTGGCTATTATTGGTTGTTGCTACGCAATAAAGTATACCATCGTTACAACCGGTTCTATTTGCTGGCTGCAGTGGTAGTGTCATTGGTAATGCCATTGATAGAAATTAATATTTGGCATACAGCAGATGCACCTCCACAATCTATTAAACTATTACAGGTAGTAACCGGCAGCAATGAATATTTAGATGAAATAGTACTTACCAGTCGCCAAAATAATTTTACCTCAGAGCAGCTTGTTATTTTGTTGTATGGGTTAACCTGCTTTATTTTTTGCGCCTTATTTATCCAGGTGTTATTAAAAATCCGTACCCTCTTAAAACAACACCAGCAAACTGTTGTAGACAATATTTGCTTTGTAAACACCACAGCAAAAGGAACTCCCTTTTCGTTTTTGAAATATATTTTCTGGAACGAAAATATTGATATAAGTACCACTACCGGCAACCAGATTTTTAAACATGAGCTGGCGCATGTACAACAAAAACACAGTTATGATAAATTGTTCATCAATGCCATACTAATCTTTTTTTGGTGCAATCCCTTCTTTTGGCTGATGCGTAAAGAATTAAATATCATTCACGAATTTATGGCCGATAAAATTGCAGTAGAAGACAGCGACACCGAAGCTTTTGCCGCTATGATTTTACAGGCCACTTATCCGCAGCACCGTTTTGCATTAACCAATCCTTTTTTCTATTCACCCATAAAACGCAGATTACTTATGCTCACAAAAAACAACAACACTAAAGCAGGTTATATTGGCCGTGTGTTGGCCTTACCATTGGCTGTATTGCTATTTGCAGCTTTTACTTTAAAAACAAAAACCATTACCAATGCTCCGGTTTACCATGGTAAAAAAATCACTGTTGTACTGGATGCAGGTCATGGTGGCAAAGACTTTGGAGCTTCAAGTCTTGATGGTAAAATATTGGAGAAAGACCTTGCTCTTTCGATTGTAAAAAAAATAAAACTACTAAATAGCAATCCAAACATTAATCTGATCTTAAGCAGGGAAACCGATATTTATCAGAGTCCCCCAGAGAAAGTAGATTTCAGCAAGGCGCAAAATCCAGACCTGTTTATTTCGGTGCACATTGATGCCGTATCAAAAGATTCCGCTTCGCAAAAAACAGGCATGAGTGTACTTATTTACAATGAAATAAATGCAAATACAAATAATAGCAAACTACTTGCGTCTGCAGTCATTAATGAATTCGAAAACAATTATAAACTACCAGTTACAAAGTTACCCAGACAACAACAGGCACGTGTTTGGATTCTAAAACAAAGCCCCTGCCCTGCAGTATTAATTGAAGCAGGCTTTATCACCAACAAAAAAGATTTGGCCTACATGCAAACAGAAGAGGCAAAAGAAACCATTGCAAAAAATGTGTTGGCAGCGATTGAAAAATATGCTTATCAACAAAATGCAGCAGCAGGTAACATTTCAAATGATCCAGTTGTATTAGATACAGTTCCAAAAAATAATTTAAGCGCTACTTCCTTAGAAAAAATGAAAATGGAAAAGGATAGCTATAAAGGGGCAAAAATTAAAAACATTTATTTAAGAAACACGGATAATAAAATAGTTGTTTTTTTGGCTGGAGATAAACAGGTTGTATTGGAACAGGAGGAAGCGTATAAAGAAAAACTAATACTCCCTCCGCCACCACCGCCACCCTATGGTGCGTCTACTGAACTTGCTAAGGGTGTAAAGGATATACTTAAAAACGATTTAAATGCACTTTATGTATTGGATGGAAAACTACAAGATAATAGTTTTAAACCCAACAGTGTACCAACAAAAGATATTGAACAGATAAGTGTACTGAAAGGGCAAGCTGCATTTGATAAATATGGTGATAAAGGTAAAAATGGTATCGTTGAAATTTATACAAAAAAAATACCGCATACTTACCTCAATCAAAATTATCAGGATAACAAAATTTTTACCCAGGTTGAAAATGAAGCTACATTTCCAGGCGGTGAAACAGCATGGAGACAATATTTAAAAACCAATTTAAACCCGGGTATTCCTGTTGACAATGGTGCTCCTGGAGGTACCTATAAAGTAATTGTAAAATTTATTGTAAATAAAGATGGAAGCATTAGCGATGTTCAGGCAGAAACAAAACATGGATATGGCATGGATTCAGCAGCTGTGGCGTTAATAATGAAAGGACCTAAGTGGGTACCTGCTCTTCAAAATGGCCGCAACGTTACAGCCTATAAAAAACAACCACTCACATTTGTAATAGAAGAACAGAAATAAATAAAAAAGATACCATCGTTTGCAAAGCATAAAGTTTACACCTTTTTAAAAAGGTGTAAACTTTATGCTTTGATCTAATAAACAATTTCTTCATCCTTCAATTTAATCACCAATTCTTTTTTATCATTCGCCTCTACCCTGCCGATGATCTGTGCATCAATATTAAATGTGTTGGCAGCCGATATCATCATTTCAGCATCTTCTGCAGCGCAATAAATTTCCAACCTGCAACCCATATTGAATACTTCGTACATTTCTTTGTTGTTGCTGCCACTACTCTCTTTAATAATCCTGAAAATTTCAGGCGCTTCAAATAAATTGTCTTTTATAATTTTGAAATTGCCTGGTAAATATTTCATGCATTTAGTTTGCCCGCCACCACTGCAATGTATCAGGCCATGAATTTTATCAAAGGCATTTTCCAACAATATTTTTAATACCGGAGCATACGTTCTTGTAGGTGACAAAATCAGTTTACCGATGGAAGTAGTGAGTGGTGAGTTGTTAATAGTGAGCGTTATACTATCTGATAATTTGTGTTTGCCAATATATACGATTGCTTCATCCAGACTAGTATTGTAACTTTCTTTATAATTATCAGCATAAAACTTACTCAACACATCATGCCTGGCACTGGTTAAACCATTGCTTCCTATACCGCTGTTGTATTCCGTTTCGTAAGTTGCCTGACCATAACTGGCAAGGCCCACAATTACATCTCCTGCCTTTATCTTATCATTGCTGATCACTTTGCTTTTAGGAAACCGACAGGTCATGGTTCCGTTAACTGCAATGGTACGCACCACATCGCCCACATCTGCCGTTTCGCCACCCAGGTAATGAATGTGTACACCAAAGTTTCAATTCATCAAACAGTTGCTGAGAGCCATTGATCACTTGTGATAATACTTCGCCGGTGATAATGGTTTTATTACGGTCGATAGTAGAATTAAATACAATGTTATCATACACGCCTACACACAACAGGTCATCTAAATTCATTACAATCGCATCCTGTGCAATACCTTTCCAAACAGAAATATCTCCTGTTTCTTTCCAATAAAGATAGGCCAGTATACTTTTGGTTCCGGCGCCATCTGCATGCATTACACTTACAAAATCATCGTCCCCTCCTAAATAATCAGGATAAATTTTACAAAATGCATTGGCAAACAATCCCTGGTCGAGGTGTTTGGTAGCAGCATGTACTTCTTCTTTCTGTGCAGAAACGCCTCTTTTACTGTAAAGACTCATAAATAAAATTGAACCGCAAAACTAAATTTCAATTACCAATTTTCCATTAATAAATTTTCAGGTAGTTTTGCACCACTAAAAAATGAAAGTACACTACGATATACAGCAATTACCTCTTTTTAGAAATGCCGTGATCACCATCGGCACTTTCGATGGCCTGCACAATGGTCACCGTAAGATCATTGAACTGATGCAGAGCGAAGCCGACAGGGTGAATGGCGAAACGGTTATTATTACCTTTGATCCGCATCCAAGACAGATTGTGGCGAGAGAAAAAGCACCTATTTTTTTAATCAATACACTGGAAGAAAAAATTGGTTTATTACAAAAAGCCAATATTGACCACCTGGTGGTGATACCATTTACTGAAATATTCGCCAACCAACCGGCAGAAGCTTATATCAGTGATTTTTTGGTAAATACTTTTCATCCGCATACCATCATTATCGGTTACGACCACCGCTTTGGCAAAGGCCGGATGGGAGATTACAAACTACTGGAGGCAAAAGCACCGACATATCATTACCTGGTGAAGGAAATACCGGTGTACATGTTGCAGGATGTTACCATCAGCTCTACCAAAATAAGAGAAGCTATTTTGCAGGGAGATATTGAAACTTCGACTAATTGTTTGGGGTATGATTATTTTTTTAGCGGTAAGGTAATACAAGGCAATAAACTTGGCCGCACCATCGGCTACCCAACAGCCAACTTACAAATATCGGATGAAAATAAACTGGTGCCGGGCAATGGCGTATACGCTGTGCTAATTAACAATGAACAATTAAAAATTAAAAATTTGGGTGGTATGATGAACATTGGAGTTCGCCCAACAGTTGACGGAACCACCAGGGTAATTGAAGTAAACATTTTTGAATTTGACCAGGATATTTATGGCGAAACACTTACTATTACTTTAAAAAAATACCTGCGCAGCGAAGTAAAATTTAATGGGTTAAATGCATTGAAGGAACAGTTGGCAAAGGATAAACTGGCAGCATTGGATGCCTTGCGTTGATAGATTCGCTGATGACGCTGATTGATAGGGATCTTCCGGATTTTATAAAAAACAAATGGCAAACCAGTTTTATCAGTATTCATCTGCTCCATCCGTGTTGCTATCAAACCTCATCCCTACCCCATCATCTTCACCACCATCTCCTTTAGTAAACTACCATCGGAAGTACCACTATCATTAACGCCTACACTTTTTAAATTGTACTCATGCAATAACAACAGTGCTCTTTCCACGCCATCGTAGCCATACATTTTTGCGGTGGCAAGGGCCTCTTTTGCTGCATAAGGATTGTTGTAAAAAAAAGGTTTAACCGCTGCTTCACTTTTATCAGCCATACCAAAAATAATATACAGCTTGCTAAAGAAACCATACAGCGCTGGCAGCACCAATTGTATAGGCGCCGCTTTGGGATTACCCTCAAAATACTGGATGATTTTAATAGCTTTTGCCAGGTCTTTTTTGCTCATGGCAGCCTGTAGTTCAAAAGCATTGTATTCCTTGCTTACACCTACATATTTTTCGATGTCATCTTCGGTGATGGTTTTGCGCTGGCCAAGGTTTACAGTTATTTTCTCCAGCTCATTTACAATGCGATTTAAATCGTTGCCAAGATGGTCTACCAGCAACAATACACCTTTCTGCGACATGCTGAAATCCTGCGATTGCACATAATCGGTTACCCAATCTACCAGCTTGTATTCTTTTATCTTTTCGGATGTAAAAACCTCGCCATCTTTCTTAATTGTCTTGTATAGTTTGGTTCGTTTGTCGAGTGTTTTTTCTTTGTAACTTACTACAAAAATGGTGGAGGTTAAGGGATGCTCTATATAATTTTCCAGCTTATCAATGTCTTTCATTTGCTGTGCTTCTTTCAGCAGCACTACCTGCTTTTCTGCAAACATTGGGTATCGCATACACGCATTCACTACATCACTCCAACTGGCATCTTTGCCATAAAAAACAGACAGGTTAAAACTTGCTTCACTCGCTGACAAAATATTGTGCTCTGCATAATTCACTACTTTATCTATGTAATAATCCTCCTCACCTTCCAACCAATACACAGGTTTAAAGAGCTTCTTTTTCCAATCGCTTAAAATTTTTTCTGCAGACATGTTTCAAAAATAAAGTATTTCATACAAAGTCTTTTTCACACAACCAACGCTACGAATACAAAGGTCACAAAGAAAAAAATAAAAACAACTTGAAAATATGCATGGTGTTCTTTGTATTCTTTGTTTCCTTTGTGTGAAAAGCTACTTCCCGCTTTTCCATTAAAGTATTTTATACAAAGTCTTTTTCACACAACGAACGCTGCGAATACAAAGGTCACAAAGAAAAAAATAAAAACAACTTGAAAATATGCATGGTGTTCTTTGTATTCTTTGTTTCCTTTGTGTGAAAATCTACTTCCCGCTTTTCCATTGTTTTAAATGTTCAACCACTTCTTCCTGCCTTTTACTTTCCTCCTCCTCAATTTCCTTCATATCATTTTCTATTTCATCCCATTCTTCATCCGTCAATTCATCTTCTGCCACAGAAGAAGGGTTACTAAATTTCCCTATCACATCATGCAATACTTCCAGTGCCTGCTCATTGTCCATAGCCATTACCAGGTTGATAATTTTTTGTTTGATTATTTCAATGTTGGTCATAACAATATTTCTATAAATTTAAAACTTTTACAAACAAAAAAAGATACCTCTTTATGAAGGTATCTTTTTAATAATTTTTATGATGACATTAAATTCGCCTAGGAATAAACAGATTCAGGAAGGATACTAAAACTAAAGCGCCAAAGCCAGCACCTAAAATGTAGCCCAACCAGCCGCCAGCCGCATTAATGCCCATTTTAAAAAGCAGGCAGTAAGCGATAAACCCACCGATAACACCAACCACAACACTACCGGTTAAACCAAAATTATTATTTTTAAAAGACTGCAATAACCAACCGGATATGGCGCCATAAATAAGTGTAATTATAATTGCAAGAAGTTCCATGATATTTATATTTAAGAATTAATAAATGATAATTCTATTTTAATAAATGCAATCTGCCTGCCAACTTAAACCAGTCGCAGTTTCAGCCAATTCAACAACAAATGATTAAAAAACGTGTCAAAACATCTACGAATATTCCCATTACAGGGAAATAAAGGCGCTTATTGATTTCCCAAAAGCAACTACTTACCATTCTTTTACTTTTATTAAGCCTTTAAAATAAAAAAAGACACTTCTCTATAAAGTGTCTTTTAAATAAATTTCAGGCAAAAATTAAATCCGTCGTGGAATCAGCAAATTAAGTACTGCCAGTAAAACACATGCTCCAATACCAGCGGTTAAAATATATCCTAACCAGCCGGTACCTAAACTAATGTGCAGTAATCCAAATAACCAATAGCCAACAAAGCCACCCAAAATACCTACTACAATATTACCGAGCAATCCAAGACCGCTGCCTTTAAATAATTGTCCGCCTAACCACCCTGCCAGGGCACCTAAAATTAGTGTGATGATAATTGCTTGTCCTTCCATGATATTTGTTTTAGTGATTTTAAAATGATTTCAAAATCTATAAATGCAATCTATCTGCCAATTTAATTATGCTTATACCAAAACTGTTTATACCTATAATTCATATAATACTGTGTCAAAAATTCTACAACATCCCCAAAAAACAACCCTAAAAACTGTTCAAACAAAAAACCCGGCAATAGCCGGGTTTTAAAATTTTATTTTCAGAAATTAAAATGCGTACAAATAACGAATGATATCAAACTTAAGTTCCCCTTCAGGGGACAGGGGCTTAATTCAAACTCCTGAAATCCACCGGCACCAATTTACTCACCCCCGGCTCCTGCATGGTAACACCATAAATAACATCCACCGCACTCATCGTTTGTTTGTTGTGCGTAACAATAATAAACTGGCTGTTCTCACTAAACTGTTTGATCATCTTTGTAAACTTACCAACGTTGGCATCATCCAATGGCGCATCCACCTCATCCAGAATACAGAAAGGTGCAGGCTTAATTAAATAGATCGCAAACAGCAAAGCCGTTGCAGTCAACGTTTTTTCTCCACCACTCAACTGACCGATAGAAGATGGACGCTTGCCCTTCGGTTTAGCCACAATATCAATTCCGGTATCTGCTAAATTGGTTGGATCAACCAATACCATATCGGCGGTGTCATCTTCCGTAAACAATGCCTGGAACACTTTCTGGAAATTCTCCCGCACTTTATTAAAGGTATCCAGGAACTGTTGGTTGGCCGTAGCTTCCACTTCCTGTATGGTCTGCATCAAACTATCTTTCGCCGTCACCAGGTCATTCTTCTGCTCCATTATAAACTCATAGCGCTTCTTCATTTCTGTGTAAGCTTCAATGGCTGTCGGGTTTATCTCGCCGATATTCTCCAGGCGTTTGCGCATGCGGTCATTCTTTTCCTGCAAGTCTTCTAATGGCACATCTCCCGTACGTGGCTCATCAATAATAGCATCCAGGTGCAATGCTTCATGGCAGCACAAAAAAAATCCCTTTTTATGTGTTGGAGTTGGTTCGAACCAGCAGGCAAGCCGATATCGCTGAGCGCTCTGAGTATG
>JANXSR010000413.1 GCA_025352625.1 Ferruginibacter sp. | reverse complement strand
AAATATTCATAGCAACTTATATCATCTTTAAATTGACGGTTAAATTTTATTGAATTCACACCTGCAAACTTAACCTTTTTAGCCATCGAGCTAAATTAGCTATTTTAAATTTAATGGGCGGCCTAAACGTATATACCTATTACGGTAATGTTTTTACCTGCGATTGTGCTTTCCATGATTTATTATTTTTTAATGTTGAATAATTGAATGGTTGAAAGATTTAATTGTAATGCTTTCCGCTTTCTGACATGGTTGCTGAAACAAAAGGTATGTGCGTTCCCTTTAGTAAAACATTCCAGTATATCCACTTAAAGGCCAGCTTACCCATATGGTTCATCCTGCTTTCTTTTAATAACCGTAAAGGGCCAATACCTGCAAATGGAAAACTTCCTTCAACAGGTTCGTGCGTATAATTAAAATCTATCAGCAACGCTTTACCGTTTCCTGTTTCAATAAAGCAATTGGCATGTCCGTCAAACTCTTCTTTTAATGATTCTCCTTTTACATATCGTAGAATATTTTCAGTTAAAATTTCTGCCTCAAAGTGAGCAACAGAGCCCGCTTTGGATGCAGGTATATTACTGGCATCGCCCAAAACAAAAATATTAGTATGGTCTTTTGATTGCAAGGTGGCTTTATGTGTTGGTACATAATTTAGATCATCACCCATAGCGGATCTTTCGATTACTTCGTCGCCCTTATTGGTAGGCACAGTTACCAGTATATCGAATGGAATTGTTCTGCCTCCATAGTCTACTATTTCTTTCTTTTCATTATTTACCTGCTCAATGGCAAAATCACTTTCAATATTGATGTGCTTTTCTGCCAATAAGTGTTCAAGTGCTTCAGTTGCTTTTGGTTTGGTAAATGCACCGCTTAAAGGTGTAACGTAGGTGATCTTCACTTTATCACGCATGTTTTTATGTTTAAAAAACGAATCAGCTAAAAATGCAAATTCTAATGGTGCTACAGGGCATTTTATGGGCATCTCTGTAATATGTACCACCAGTTTACCTCCCTGCCAGTCTCTTAATTTATTGCGCAATGCCAGTGATCCTTCAAAAGTGTAAAAATCAAAAACAGATTTTTGCCATTCAGCTCCTTTCATCCCTTCGGTTTCTTCCGGGGCAATTTTAGCACCGGTTGCAATTATCAATACATCGTACTCTAATTCATTGCCGCCAGCTAATTGAATTTTGTTTTCTGTTGGCACAATTCGGTTGATTTGTTTTTTTATGAGCTTTACCCCATCTGGTATAAACTCTTCAATCGTTTTTACAATATCATCTGGAGAATAAATGTCGAAAGGAAGAAAGAGATAACCTGGTTGATAATGATGCTCTTCTCTTTCATCTATAATACTGATTTGCCATTCAGGTTGTTTTAGCTGGTGATGTAAATGATTTGCCATCATGGTACCTGCAGTGCCTGCTCCGAGAATTATAAGATTTTTCATTTGCTGAAATATTTAAATTATCAAAGTGTAAAATTCTATCACGCATGTACATTTTTTAATGATATGCATAGGACTCAGCGATGACTGTTATCATCAATTAGTATGATTGTTGCTAGAATTGCTTCAGTAATTCAGCTATGTGATAAATGTTACAAACAGTCAGTTTTTAGCATCTTATTATTGTATATTTTTCAATCCTTAGGTATGGTACACTAAATTTTTAACGTTACAAAAGTTACATTTTAAAGGTTTGATAAAGGCTACATTTGATCTTTCTTTAGCAGTTTATTATTTCTACCTATTGCTAAAATAAAATAGCAAATAAAAGATTTACATCGCCAGTTAGTACTGTAGTATAAACAAAATATTCATTGATATGAAATACCTGATAGTGGGTGCAGTAGCGGGTGGAGCCAGCACAGCAGCAAGATTAAGAAGACTGGATGAACATGCAGAAATTATCATTTTTGAAAAAGGTGAATATATATCCTACGCAAATTGCGGTCTTCCATATTATATCGGCGATGTAATAAAAGACAGGAATAAATTATTTGTACAAACTGCTACCGCCTTTAATCAACGTTTTAATATTGATGTAAGGACCACTACAGAAGTAACCCAAATTAATTATATAGAAAAAACAGTAACTGCTGTTAAACAAATAAGTGGAGAGATATATGAAGAAAGCTATGATAAATTAATTTTATCTCCCGGAGCTGAACCGTTACGACCACCAATACCGGGAATTACAACGGAGGGAATTTTTACTTTGCGAAATGTAAAAGACACCGATTATATTAAAAGTTATACCCAGCATAAAGATGTGAAAAAAGTAGTGGTGATCGGAGCCGGGTTTATAGGATTGGAAATGGCAGAAAATTTTCATGATCTTGGTTTAGAAGTTACCATTATTGAGATGGGCAATCAAATATTAGCCCCGATTGATTTTCCTGTAGCTGCAATTGTACAGCAACATATCAGATCAAAAGGTATCAATCTGCGTTTAAGCACCGCTGTTACGGGCTTCTCTAAAACGGGAAAACAAATAGAAGTAGTGCTAAATAACGGAGAAGTATTGATTGCTGATATGGTGTTGCTTTCCATTGGTGTTCGTCCGGATACAAGACTGGCTGTTCAGGCTGGTCTTAAAATTGGTACTGCAAGAGGAATTTGGGTGAATGAATATTTGCAAACTTCAGACCCGGATATTTATGCAGTGGGGGATGCGATTGAGTTTGAAAATCCAATTACCGGTCAGTCTATGATCACTTATCTTGCAGGGCCTGCAAACAAGCAGGGCCGTATTTGCGCCAATAATGTTGTGTTGGGAAATGTTCAAAAATACCATGGGTCAATAAACACAGCAATAGTAAAAGTATTTGACATGACAGTTGGCACTGCAGGTACCGCTTCCAAGCATTTAAAAACTGCAAACATCAATCATATTGTTTCCACTACACACAACGGTTCGCATGCGGCCTATTATCCCGATGCAAAGCAAATGACGATTCAGATTGTATTTTCACCTGTTGATGGCCGGTTGCTAAGTGCTCAGATTGCAGGATATGATGGTGTTGATAAGCGACTGGATATTTTATCATCCTATATCAAGCAAAACAAATGTATTTATGATTTGATTGAATTTGAGCATGCTTATGCACCGCCTTACTCCTCTGCAAAGGACCCAATTAATATGGCCGGTTTTGTAGCTGAAAATATTTTTCTGGACAGATTAAAAATATTTTATTGGAATGAAATAAATAAAATTAAAACAGATGATATACTGTTGGATGTGCGCAGAGATGATGAATACAAGTTTGGTAAAATTGAAGGAGCTATAAATATACCTGTGGATGAAATCAGGGAAAGGTTGAACGAAATACCACAAGGGAAAACTATTTATATTTATTGTGAAGCAGGATTAAGAGGGTACCTGGCACAAAGAATTTTAAGGCAGAGGGGATTTGATAATGTATTTAATCTTTCCGGGGGCTATAATTTATGGAAAATATGTACAGCAGAATTAACTTTGTAAATTGATTGTTACCATTTACCAGGCAAATTACAGAAGCGAATTAAGATGTCGCGATACCATCATGGGGGGCTTTACAGCACCAAATATCTATTTGCAAAAAAAACCGGTTTACGTTAATAATAATTCAGGCTGTTATCATATGAATGTAACAGCCTGAAAAAATAATTTAGTTAAAACAGGTTTAGTTTTTGTTAGCAGGGCAGGTATTTAAACCTATCAATGTATACAAAGGGCAGAAACTTACCAGGCTGGTTAATATAAATACGCCTGCCAAAGCAAGTAGCACAATACCAAATGTACCGGTTACGGTATTGGTAAAATATAAGCCTGCAAATATTGCTGCTACAATCAAACGAATAATACGATCGGTGTTACCCATGTTCTTTTTCATATAAAATAATTTAAATCTAAGGTAGATAAAGGGACAGAAACACATGGTTACTTTTGTTACATTCCTATTTTACCCGTTCGTCAATATGCTCTTTAATTGTATAGGCTATTTCGTATCAATAATACGGCCACTCTTTGCAGGATGACTAAGGGTAAAATTTTAATTTGGTCTCATCCCGGGCATACGACCATTTTGCTGCATGTCTTCCATTATTTTTTTCATGTTCGCCTGAAATTCAGCCCTTGTCATTTTCTCTCCCTTGGTTGGTTTTATTAATTCTTTTTTAGCATATTTGGCTGAGGTTTCTGTAGCCGTAGTAACAGATCCTCCGTTATCTGAATTTATTTCGAGGATGGCACCCGGTAATCCTGAGTAGCTTTCCGGACCAACAGCCACCGGAATATCTTCGGTGTACCAAACCACTATTTCAATTTCTTTTGGCTTGTTGTCAGCATTAGCGCTATCCCTGTTATTGCGGGGAGGGCCAAAACCCATTCTCATCATTTGTGCCACTGAAGTAGTGGTTGCTTTTTTACAAAGATGTTTTGCAATGTTTTTTGTTTCATCTGATAATTTCCATTTTATTTGTTTTAAAGAATCAACAATTAAAAAGTCTTTCTCAAAAAATGAACGGGCCTCGTATTGCATCTGGGTACCTAAGTCTGTAAAGGTGGTTGTCTCGGGCATTCTAAAATTAAAACGTTGTCCACCTCTGTCTCCACCACTATTTGCAAAGGGGTCTGGTGCATCTTCATCAGGCACTGTTCTAAACAAACTTGCCTGTTCATTAAACAACAACTCAAATTTATCAGTTCTTGTTTCAGGTATTCTTGCCTTCATCTCCGGATCGGTGATATTGCGGCGCATGTTTATTGTACGTTCGTACATTATTTTGCCTTCTTTCATTTGAGCAAATACCCCGCTCATACACACTGAAAATAGGACAACTGTAAAAAGTATTCTTTTCATATTGCTGTTTATTGTTGATAATTATTTTAAACTGTTTAATCCATTCGCATCATCATACGTGGACCTTGTCTATTGCCGCTACTCAGCCCTGATTTTTGTAAACTATACGTAAAGCTCATTAAAAAATACCTGCTGATTACATTGTATTGCTGATCTATAATTTGAGATTGCGAAACGGTACGGCTAACACCGGCACTCTTATCCAGTAAATCGTACACACTCAATTTTATTTCTCCTCTTTTATTTTTCATAAACAATTTCGATAAGCCTGCGTTCCATATCGGAATAGCCGTGTTATAGCCCGGCGCCCGTCCGGAATTAATGGTGTAATTTAATGATTGATTTAAAACCAATCCCCATGGTAAGTAATTGGTAACATCGGCTGTGTATATCCTGGTTAAATAATTTGTATTTAACGAAGTATTTTTTTCGTTATTGGTGATGCTGTACGAATGTCTTGCTGATAAATCAATATCAACAATTTCATTTAGCTGATAGTTAAAAGAAGCAGATGGGCCAAGGCTTTTTATCACTATCGTATTTAATGCACCATTGGAGTAGGATACATTGTTATTAAATCCTGCATTTAAACCCAGGTTAACTCTAGAATGTATTTTCTTTAAACCAAAACCATAGTTTATGTTTCCATTAATTCTATACACACCATTTACATTTACCGGTTTTGTAAGTATGGTGCGATTGGGTAATATGCTATCGTAGTTTACTATTGAATTATTCGTCATCGATGCATTTAAAGTAGCAAAGAAGTTTTTTTGAGAAATAAATTTAGAAGCAAAATATCTTAAGTTGAAGTTGTGCGTATAGCTTCTTTTCAGATCCGGATTACCAATATAAAGGTTATTGATATTGCTTAAATCCAGTACAGGCTGCAATTGTGTTAAAGAAGGCTGATTGGTTGAGGTGCGGTAATTAAAGTTTAAATTTTTTGTTCTTGAAAAATTATACTGCAGCATGGCTGATGGTAAGATGTCAGTAACATTTTGGTCTAGCTTTGTGCCGGCACTTAAATTTACGCCACTTAAATGTGCATTTTGCACAGAAAAACCGGTTGAAAAATTAAACATTTTTTGATTGAGCCTGTAATTCATACCACCGCCGGCATACAAATAATTACTTTTGTATTCGTTGGTGAGCCTGCCATTTAATAAATCATATTCATCACTTCCTTTGTTAAAGTCAAATACTTTTTTACTGCTGGAGCCAATACTTTCACTTAAAAACGAATTAAATTCCAATAAAGATTTCTTTGTCAAGGGCTCTGTATACACCACATTGGCCGAATAATTTGTGGTAACACCATTTCTGATATTGTGCTGATCAATCAACGAATCTTTTGTAATAATTCCATTTGTATAAGTTTGCAAATCTGTATTTTGATTACTTGTAGCATCAGATTCATTGTATCCAAAAGTGATGGTGGAAGAAATAGTTCGACCTTTTTTAGCGAACTTTTTTCTTAGCAATAAAGTACCCGCCGCATTAAATGCATCTGTAATACCGGAGGTATTTGTTTGTGATGCATTGGTCAATGTTTCATCCGGTAAAACAGTTTGTGTATTTGAAAAACCAGAAGTTGTGGAGTGTTGCTTTGTAATACTGGGCGTGAATTTAAAAGAGAATTTATCAGAAATTTTTTGATCTAAAGTGCTTCCAAATTTTCCCTGCACATCTTTTGTTTGTGTGTTGGAGTTTGCATATTGATTAAATAAATTATTGGGTGTTAAGTTTTGAGTAAAAGAATTACTAATCATATTCCGATCAATATCACTACCGGTAATATTTGCATTGAAGTCGGTATTTTTATTATTGAAAACATTGCTGTAATTACCACCACCTGCAAACGTATTGGCAACACCTTGTGCAGTGCTGCCACCATTGCTTACGGGCAATCCTGTAGAACTGCCTCCTCCTATCACAATACCACCACCAGCACCCGGTCTCATGCCACCACCTGCACCGGAAAAATTGGCAATATCTCCAAAAGAAAATCCCTGCCGGTTGGTATTATTGGCCATTGCAATCAGCGACATCTGTTCATCATTATTCAGCCGGTTCATATTTCCCTGTCCGTCCCACCTGCCCGGGTTCCCTGCGCCAGCACTTACTTTACCAAACGTAGAGTGGTTTCTATCTTTTTTTAATTGGATATTAATGCTGGTTTCCTGGTTTCCATCGTCAATACCTGTAAACATAGATTGGTCAGATTTTTTATCATACACCTGAATTTTATCAACAGCATCTGCCGGTAAATTTCTGGTGGCCATTTTAGGATCGCCGGTAAAAAATTCTTTTCCATTTACAAAAACTTTTGAGACGGATTTACCGTTTACCGTGATGGCCCCGGCTTTATCAACTTCAATACCGGGCATCTTCTTTAACATATCTTCTACTACAGCATTCGGCACAGTTTTAAAATTTTCGGAGTTAAATTCAATCGTATCATTATTAATAACAACCGGGGGCCTTTTTGCCACAATTGTAAGGTTCGACATTCGGCTTGTGTCGGTAAGATAAACATTGCCCAAAGATAATTTTGTGGTAGAGCCCACTTTAATGGCAAGCCACAAAGGAGTATACCCAACATACGAAACAGACAACAGGTACTTACCGGCAGCAACATTTTTTACCTGAAAAAAACCTTCCTCATTCGCTCTTGTAAAACTTATTAAAGAAGAGTCTTTGGCATGTGCCAATGAGATGGTAGCGGAGGTAAGGGATTTTTTTAATATGCTGTCTACTACCGTACCTTCAATGGTAATATTTTGACCAAATAGCAAATAGCTGCTTAGCAGTAAACTATTTAACAACAGTAATTTTAAAACTTTTTTTTTATCCATACAAGTGCTGTAGCGTATACAATCAGTTTATTTATATTCTAAAGCTATTTTCTTCCTTTCAGATTGCAGCATAATTGATACGAAACTGCGATATAGTGCGACCAAATGAAAGTATTTTGATTTATTTTTTGTTTCTGTGTCGGGAATATAATCGTGTAATAGGTGCTTTACACCTGTTATGTGGTACCGGGCAGTGTTGAAATATTAAATTGAAATTGACTGAAAGAAAATAAGCTAAGTATAAAAAAGGCCAATTGAATATTGAAGCGGTAGAGAAAAATTAAAAAAGAAAAGAGATTAACCGGGATGTGCAATTTTTATGGATTTTAAAAGTTTCAAACTTCTTCAGCAGCATCTTTTCCTCCCCAATTAGTTTAATAATTAAAACTGTTGCAAGGGTAAGAAAGATTTTGTACGGGTAGGTATTTTTGAGAAAATTCAGGGTACTTATTTTTTATGGAAACTGCAAAATAAAAAATGCTGTTTCGTATTAAATGGTGTTTCGTGTTCTTCTAAGATACATTTTATCCTGTCAAATTTTTTTTCAAAACGTGTTGACATAGATGCTTCTGAATACTGTTTAATCTCAAGTCCACTGCACTTCTCTGGCCCACCTTCAGCGAAGGTACCCAATATAAGGTAGCCATTTTTATTGATGTAATTTTCTGCAATGGCAACATACTTTTCAATTTTTTGTTCGCTTGTAAGAAAATGAAAAGCAGCCCTGTCATGCCAAAAATCAAATTTAACTGCTGGTTTAAATGCTGTAACATCCGAGACAATCCAATGAACCAAATTGGCTTTATCACCCAACCTTTTTTTTGCACGGTTCAATGCATTTTCAGAAATGTCCAACACGTAAATATTCCGGTACCCTTTTTCTATAAATACGTCCACTAAATGACTGTCGCCACCACCAATATCAATAATGTTGGCATCTAACGGAAGATTAAATAATTCAAAAAATTCCACGGAGGTTTTGGGATATGGTTGAAACCAACTAACCTCATTTTCTGCTTTTGTAGCAAATACTTTCTCCCAATGTTCTTTTGTAGTAATCATTACTATTATAAATTGAAATATAAACCAATGCTAAATTAAGAATTAAAAATTATCTGTCTTTTACCGGTTGAATTTCAAATTGCCGAAACCGTTGCCGACCCTTTGCAGAATTATTACTGTAAGTATGGTACTGCTTTTAATTGCAATGATTTTTTTGCGGGAGCCGGCTACTATTGCATTATAGCAGATTACCAGGTTGTTTTAAAATTGGATGATTTTAACAGTTAACTATTTATTCAGTTACAAGCTTTCGAGCGCTTTGCTTAAGGCAGTAACAATCATGTCGCAATGATTGTTGGTTATGGTTAAAGCCGGCCGAATGGTAATGATATTTCCTTCGATTAATTTAAAAGCAATGCCTTCGTTCATACAGAAATACATAATGGCTTCAGCTTCTTTAGTAGCTCTCTCTTTTGTTGTACGGTTTTTTACAAGGTCAATGCCGATGTGTAATCCTTTGCCTGCTACATTTCCAATCAGAGGATACCTATCTTTTAGGGCCAGTAACTGATCCATTAAATAATCGCCCACTGCTGCCGCATTTGCTGCCAGTTGATGTTGTTGTAAATAATTTATGGTGGCTAAACCTGCCGCGGCACACAAAGGATTTTTTTCATGCGTAAAATGACCTATCGACCGATGCTGCAAAATATTGTAGGCTTCTTTTGTAACAATGCCCGCAAATGGTAACAATCCGCCACCAAGTGTTTTACCAAGTACCAGTACATCAGGTGTTACAAAATGTTCGCTGGCAAAAAGTTTACCGGTTCTTCCAAAGCCTTCAATAATTTCATCAAAAATCAGTAACATGCCATATTGATTGCAGAGATCTTTTATCCTTAACCAATAATTTTTTGAGGGAACTACAGGAGTTGCAGAAATAGGTTCACCAATTATAGCAGCCATATCAGGGTTGCGTTGTAACGTAATTTTTACCTGCCGGATATATTCTTCATCAATGGCTTCTTCATCCGTCCATCCCCACGGATTTCGATAATAGTTAGGAAACTCAACATGAAAATTACCGGACACCATGGGGCCATTGCCAGTGGTAAAATGTTCTTCGCCTCCAATGCTGGCCGATTGAAATCCGGTGCCATGGTAAGCATCCCAGTAAGAAATTGTTTTCCATTTTCCGGTTACCTGTTTGGCCAGCATTACCGCCATTTCAATTGCTTCTGAACCACCCGGGCAAAAGAGCACCCGGTCTAATCCGGCAGGTGTTACTTCCACTAATTTTTTGGCCAGTTGTATTGCGGGAATATTGGTATAACGCCTTGGTGTAAATGCCAATGATTGCTGTAATTGTTCTATCACTGCTTTAATAACCTCCGGATTGCTAAAGCCAACATTGTGTACACCGTTGCCATGCAGATCAAGATACTGCCTGCCATTTAGATCGTAAATAAAAGGACCCTCAGTTTTGCTGAGTACATTCATTACGGGGGTGCTGAGTGCCTGGTGCAGAAAATATGTAGCATCTTCCTTTATCCAATCTGTTGTTTGCTCATCTAAGTTTTCAACATACGCTTTGCGCAGGTTACTGTTATTTATATCGCCCTGTTCAAGTGAAATATTATTCTTCATAGCTATACTAATTGAGAATTAAAAGCCACTACAAACTTATCTTAAAATTCCTCTACAATTATGATTATGGGGTTTTAGTTTTTTCTAAAATATATTTTGGGGTATAAAATGGGATAAGCGAAAACACATTGAAAAGGCTCACAGTGCTATGTTATGGGTATGGAGAAAAGGATATTCTTAAAGACAAATACCCGGTATTTTAAACCAGGTATTTGTAAATAGTAAAAAAGCGTTTATGAGTAAAGCATATAAAATATTATGCTTTACTCACTTTAGTCTGACACACAAAATTTGTTTTTGGAATACCTGTTTTACTAATGGCATCAAAGCCACCTTCCACTTCTGTAAAATTTCTATAGCCACGGGCCTGCAAAATAGATGCAGCCATCATGCTGCGGTAGCCGCCGGCACAATGCAGGTAAAAATGTTCTTCAGGGTTAATGTCTTTTACCCAATCATTAATAAACCCCAGGGGCCTGTTGTAGGCATCTTCAACATGCTCTGCAGCATACTCTGTTTCTTTGCGCACATCTATAATATTATCTTTACAGGGTTCAGCTTCATTGGCAAACTGGTCTGCAGTTATCCTGTCTACCACGTCAGCAGTTTTACCTGCATCCAGCCAGGCGTTAAAGCCACCCTTTAAATGTCCCAATATATTATCAAAACCAACACGGCTTAAACGTGTAACTGTTTCTTCTTCTTTACCTTGTTCAGTAACCAGCAATAAAGCCTGTTTTACATCAACAATTAAGCCGCCTACCCATGGTGCAAAATCACCATTTAAACCAATGTTTACTGATTGAGGAATAAAGCCCTTGTAAAAAATGTGGTTGTCACGGGTATCTAATATCAATGCTTCTGTATTTTCTGCAACGGCTTCAAATTCATCCGGTGTTAATGCCAGCATGCCATTGTTTAATACAGCTTCAAAACTTTCATAGCCCTTTTTATTAAGGGCTACATTTAAGCCAAAATATGCAGGGGGAGGAAGCAAGCCAGCTGTTACTGCTTTTACAAAGGCTTCTTTGTTTGGCTGGTTTAGCGCATAGTTCATTCTTTTTTGATTGCCCAAAGTATCAACCGTTTCTTTCATCATGTTTTTGCCACAGGCACTTCCGGCTCCATGAGCAGGATAAACAATCACATCATCTGCTAACGGCATAATTTTATTTATCAAACTCTCATACAGCAAACCGGCTAATTCTTCCTGTGTCATGTTTGCAGCTTTCTGCGCCAGGTCAGGTCGTCCAACATCTCCTAAAAACAAGGTGTCGCCGCTAAAAATGCAATAATCTTTGCCAGTTTCATCTCTTAAAAGGTAGGTAGTACTTTCCATGGTATGGCCCGGTGTGTGCAATACTTTTATTGTTACATTTCCTACTGTAAACACGTCACCATCTTTGGCAGAAATGCACTCAAACTCACAGCTTGCATTTGGTCCATAAATAATAGGAGCACCTGTTTTTCTGCTTAAATCCACATGGCCACTCACAAAATCTGCATGAAAATGAGTTTCAAAAATGTACTTTAATTTAACATCATCTTTTTGTAACCGGTTGATGTATGGCTGGGTTTCACGCAGCGGATCTATTATGGCGGCTTCACCGTTGGAGGTAATATAATAAGCACCCTGCGCCAAACAGCCTGTATATATTTGTTCTATTTGCATAGTATTCTATTTAAAATTAGCTGATGCAAATATCCAACCTCTTTTTAAACTTATTGGTAACTTTTGTTGCATTTAAGTAAAATACTTTATGGTTGTTTTACTGAATGGTATAAACTTCTCACTTGTTAAAAAATATAGAAAGGGTTTAACGTAAATAAAAATGTTTAAGATCAAAAGGCACAAGGAAAACCTTATGCCTTTTGTTGGGGATTCAGAATTAGAGAGATAATGGATTATTAAGAGCGCTTTATTTTTTCACTTGTATTTTTTACCAATTATATTATTGTTGGGCTATTGTAAATACTCTTGACAAGTTAAAGCCAAACCGTATTTCGGCCTTAGCCCATTTATTGGTAGTGTTGGTGATAAATGCTTTTTCATTCATTCCGGCGGCATTAGAAAAATGCAACTGGAATACATGGCCGCCTGTTTCAATATCAAAGCCAATAGACAAAGGATCCTGGTAAATTGTTTTATCCAACCCTTTGATGATGTAATGATAATCCACTACAAAAGCTGTTCTTTTGGAAAGCTTAAAACGGGTTCCCAATCCAAGGGCATATACATTGTTTGATTCAGAGGCCAATTGCACCAGGTTACGATGTACAAATGTTGGGGCTACCTGAAAACTAAATTTGTTACTGAATTTTCTGCCAATGATTATTTCATTATAAAATGCCATTCTGCTGGTTGTGAAGTTTTTTAAACCCGGGTCAGCCCAAGGCATGGTAGTGTAAGTACCTCCTGTGATTAATACGATAGAAACAGGAGATGGCCAACTGCCATTTCTTGACTGCCAGATAGGACGAAACTTAATAAATCCATCCCATTCTTTATTGACATTGCTTCTTCCGAAACCAATCATAAGATTTTTTCCGACTCCGTAATCAAATCCAAAACGCATGTTGGCCTGGTCTAATCCAAAAAGGTTATTTATACCTGAATTTACCGGTCCAAAGCGATGCAAAATTCTTACATCCATAACGCCTTTGCCAAGAAACTCCATTGAATGTCCGTTTACTACCCTGGTAGATTTAAAGGCATTGGTAACGTACTCTTTTTTCTTTACATCATCCTTTTTATCCACAAGTGATAACAGATCATCCTGTGCGTATAAAAAACTGCTGTTGCCGATTAGAAGTATAAAAAAAAATATTCGCATTGCTTATTTGTATTAGAGTGATTATTTTAAAACTGAATTGCTACAGTTGATTTGTATTTTAGCAGTCTTTGCTATTTTATCTTTAACCAATGAGGGTATTTCAATTTTATAGTCTTCCAGCGCAACACTAAAATCAGCAGTTGCCAATACTGTTTCGCCAGTTACCTTAAAAGCACCGGTTGTTTCAATATCTTTTTTTACTCCGTGTATTTCCAAACTGCCTTTTACTATTACAGGATAAGTGCCATCCTTTTGAAAATTAATTTTATCAAGATTGGTTATTTTTCCTTTAAAAGTTGATTTGGGATATTTGTCACTCTCCATATAATTTTCATTAAAGTGTTCCATCATCAGTGCACTTTTAAACTCGAACCCTTTTACCAATATTGCAAATTGTATATCACCGGTACCGGCATCGAAAATGCACGTGGTCGATTTGTTGATGCCATCAATATCTTCAACAGCAGTGCCAGCTCTAAAAGAAGCATTCCCGGTTTTGGTGAAGTATTTTTTTTGTGCGTTCACCATGTTGAACAAAAAAAAGGCGGTTGTAATCAAGATTGTTTTTTTCATTTTATTGGGGATTTAAAATTTATTTTTCAATACTGCATTTATTCAAAACAACATCCATTAATTTACCAGTGCATTTTCCTTTAATGACAATTTCAGATCCTTCGGTTAATTTTTTAACCGAAGCCAGCTCCTCATTATAAAAACTGCAGGTAACAGCTGCCATTGGATCTCCGCTGTCTAAAACAACAGTCGCCTGTCCTGTAGCTTGCTCTAGTTTTATTTCTTTTACTTTACCTTTTACGGCAATTACTTTGTCAAGATATTTTACGTTGGCAGCTGTCTCGTCTTTATTATAATCTTCAATTAAAGCTGCGGTAGAAAGCTCATAGTTGGCACTCAAGGTTCTTACATCTGCAGGTTTTTTTGTGTACATGTAAAAGCCATAGCCAGTAGTAATAAAAGCTACCATTAAAATTCCGAACAGGATTTTTTTCCACTTTTTCATAATAGATAATTTTAATTGTTAGGTGCGCCGGAATCAATCCAGCATTTTAAGATTGCTAATTCTGCGGGTAATAAGGGCCCTCCCGTGGGCATTGTTTTATCCACAATGCAGCGCTGATTAATTCGGGCTGCTTTACCGGAAATTTGCAGATAAGTTTCTAATACTACTCCTCCAGCCGAGCCAGCCGCATCATGACATCCAGCAGTAGCGCATTTACTTTTCATGATGGATGTTATATCCGTGCTGAATTTTGCACTGATATTTGAACAGCTTGTTGTAGTACCTCCGCCGTAGAGTAGTTCAGCTTTATCATAATAGCAACCACCGGCTGTTAGTATGATAACTGTAGTAAGAACTAAATTGATAAATGAGCGCATTGTAGGATGGTGTTTTTGGTTTTTCTTAATTATTTAATGTGCCGGCCTGAATCCATTTTTCAACCTGGCGAATTTGACAGTCTGATAATTTACTACCTCCTTTAGGCATTGCTGAGTAACCAGGTGCCTGGTTAAGTGTTCCCATCAGCCTTCCCAAGTCGGCAGCTTTTACTCCTGCATAGGTGCTTAGGTCTATTCCTCCACCCAACGATGCCGGATTGTGACAACCTTTGCAATAGGCATTCATTGTAACTGATACTGAGCCCGAGTAAGTAAAATTTAATGTATCACAGCCACCCGTACATTGATTGTTTAAAGCCCCCTGGTTTATCCATTTTGCAAGTGTTGCCTTCTGGTCTGTTGTCATTGGTGCCTTAGGGGGCATTTTATCACTTGTAATAATGGTGTATAATTTACTGCCGGCTGCATTATTTGGTTTAACATATTTCAGAATGTTGTTGTAGTTGGTTAGCACAACGCCATCTGCTTTTGATATTGCATCATGACAACCACTTGTTGCACAGTTTGAATTTATCATTGGTAGTATTTCATTTGCAAAATATACTGAATCAGGGCTGCAATTACTGATTGATGATATTGTACTGCCTGTTCCAGTGCTGGTACCAGTTCCTGTTTCAGTACCAGTACTGATATTGATTACACCAGGTATTTCATGTTTACAATTAACAATCAAAAAAGAAAGTGCAGTAAGTAAAAGAACTAATAATATGGTTCCTTGAATTCTCGTTTTTCTATTCATAAAAAGTTGGTTAGCGTTAAATAATCGGATTAAATCAATTTAACAACTCAAGACTAATCCTATTATTATCTAAACTTTTTGAAAGATGCTGACTGGTAGAAATATAGTGCTGAGCAGAACAACAAACTATTATAATTGCTATCAGCCAAAACCTTTTCTTAATATATTATTTATCGAATGTATGACCTGCATTAATCCAATTGGTAATGGTTGTTTTTTCAGCAGCAGTTAGAGCAGCCTGAGGACTTAATGGCATTTTTTTAAGTGCTCCGGTTACACAAGCCCCGTTAATCTGGTTCCAATAACCTACTATCTTGCAGTCAGTATCAAAATTGTATCCGGCAGCACTACCCCCACTTGTGTGGCATCCACCTCCACTACATCTTGAAGTTATAAGTGCTTTTACTGCGGCAAAAGTTGTACCTGCAGCAACAGCGGCTACCGTTACCGTTTTTGTAGCTGTGCAACCATTTGCATCTTTTACGCCTATTAAATAACTACCCGCTGTTAAGCTTGAAAATGCGCTGGCTGCCTGGTAAGAACCACCATTATTATTATAAGTAAAACCCGTAGAACCAGTTGCGGTTATAGTTATGCTTCCATTGTTTGCTGGAGTAGTACATGGTATTGTATTTACTACAGCAGCGGTAACTGTGATGGTAACATTTGAACATGCACTGGTTGCTGCAAGGGTTACGGTCTTTGTGCCCGTACATCCATTTGAATTTTTTGCAGTGATTGTGTATGAACCTGCTGCAAGAGTGCTAAATGTGCCACTTGCCTGGAAAGCTCCGTTGTTTACACTGAAAGTAAATCCACTGCCGCCTGTTGCTGTAGCAGTAATGCTTCCGTTCGATTGACCTGTTGTGGGGTTAACCTGGGTAGCAGCAACTGCCACCGTTATACCGGCACATGGATCAGTTGCTGTGAGTGTTGTTTGTTTTGTACCCAAACATCCACTTGAATTTTTTGCAGTAATAGTATAAACACCTGCTGCAAGATTACTAAAAGTTCCATCTGTTTGATATGCTCCATTATTTAGACTGTATGTAAAACCGGAGCCGCCTGTTGCTGCAGCAGTAATGCTTCCCGTTGATTGACCAACTAGTGGATTAACCTGCGATGTAGTAACAACAACTGTTATACCAGCACATGGATTGTTAGCACCTAAGCTTACCGTTTTAACGCCTGTACACCCATTTGAATTTTTTGCTGTTAGTGTATAATTACCTGTAGCAAGACCACTAAATGTATTGCCAGCCTGAAAGACACCACCATTTAAACTATAAGTAAATCCGCTGCCTCCGGTAGCTCCTGCAGTGATTGAACCGTTTGATTGTGCTGTCGTAGGATCAACCTGTGTGGAGGTAACTGCCACTGTTATGCCAGCACATGGATCAGTACCTGCTAAGGAAGCCTGGTTTACACCAGTACAGCCGTTTGAATTTTTTGCAGTAATAGTATAACTGCCTGCGGCCAGATTACCAAAGGTTCCACTAGCCTGAAAAGCACCACCATTTATACTAAAAGTAAATCCCGTGCCACCCGTTGCAGCAGCAGCTATGGAGCCATTTGATTGGTTAAGTGTTGGCTGAGTAACTGTTGTTGTTACAGCAACTGTAATGCCTGCGCACGGGTCAATTGTTGCTATTGTTACCTGGCTTGTACCCAGGCACCCGTTCGTACTTTTTGCAGCCACTGTGTAATTGCCCGCAGCTAAGTTGGCAAAAACGCCGGTAGCCTGAAATGCACCTCCGTTAATACTATAAGTAAATCCTGTTCCGGGGGTTGCGACAGCCGTGATGGAACCATTAGATTGATTGGCTCCTGCATCAACTTTTGTTGTGGCAACTTGTATAACAACACCGTCGCAGGGATTAAATGATCCTATGTTTATAGTAGCAGTATC
>JANXSR010000410.1 GCA_025352625.1 Ferruginibacter sp. | reverse complement strand
GAAAATGAAAATGCGTGGCGACCAGAAGAAGAAACAAAAAGAAGAATTCTTGCTATTTGGATGGTGATGAAAGAATGCATGTACCGGGGCTGTCATACCAAAGGGAGCTTACCCGGAGGATTATTTGTAAAACGTCGTGGTTTTGATCTTAATAAAAAATTAATTCAGGAAAGAAGCTATCATGATTATGGTAGTTGGGCTGAAGCCATCCGGCAGGGTGGAAGTGATTTTAAATATATACTCGATTGGGTGAGTTGCTTTGCTTTGGCAGTAAATGAAGAAAATGCTTCTTTCGGAAGGGTTGTTACAGCACCAACCAATGGTGCCGCAGGGGTAATACCCGCTGTTTTACAGTATTATATTATTTTTTGTGATGGTAATACAGATGAAAAGATCATCCGCTTTTTATTGACTGCGAGTGAAGTGGGTAGTATTTTTAAAAAGGGCGCCACCATATCTGCTGCTATGGGGGGCTGTCAGGCAGAGATTGGAGTAAGTAGTGCCATGGCTGCTGCAGCATTAACAGAGTGCATGGGTGGTACACAAAAACAAACTTTAATGGCTGCTGAAATTGCCATGGAACATCATCTTGGTTTAACATGCGATCCTATTGGAGGCCTTGTTCAAATACCTTGTATTGAAAGAAATACAATGGGTGCAATAAAAGCGATAACAGCAAGCCAGCTGGCCTTGCAAAGCACGCCCGACTTTGCAAAAGTTAGCCTTGATGCTGTAATAAAAACAATGTGGGATACAGCACTGGATATGAACAGTAAATACAAAGAAACATCTGATGGCGGTTTGGCCATCAATATTCCGATTAGTTTAAGTGAATGCTAAAATAAATTTAGGAAAAAATTATTGATCCGGGGCTATTAAGCCATCTTCATGAACGTCTTATACAAAATTATTTCTGGGCAACTTTTATTGTGCAACTTAAATGATTCATAATAGTATTCAGCTAAGCAACCCTAAAGTTTTTTAATAAGTAAAGGTGCAATAAAACAAAAAAATGTTTAATTGCACCTTTTGAATTTGTAAAATATTTTAATTTTTAAACAACTCCAGCAATGTGGCCAACTTATCTTTTAGCTCTTTTCTATTTACAATAAAATCTAAAAATCCATGCTCTAACAAAAATTCGCTTCGCTGAAAACCTGGTGGAAGATCTTTTTTAATTGTTTCTTTAATTACTCTTGGTCCGGCAAAGCCAATCAACGCTCCGGGTTCGCCACATATGATATCGCCCAACATTGCAAAAGACGCAGTAGTGCCACCAAAAGTAGGATCTGTGCAAAGAGAAATGTAAGGTACTTTAGCATCAGCCAATTGAGATAATTTGCCAGAAGTTTTTGCCAGCTGCATTAATGAAAAGGCACTCTCCATCATCCTTGCACCGCCACTTTTATTGATGATCATAAAGGGGATTCTATGTAGAATACAATAGTCGCAGGCCCGGCTTATTTTCTCTCCCATAACACTACCAAGGCTTCCCCCGATAAATTCAAAATCCATACTAGCTACTACAAAATCATTGCCTTTTATTTTACCATGTGCAACGGTAATCGAATCATGAATCTCTGTTTTGGAATAGGTTTCTTCCAATCGTTTACCGTAAGATTTAAGATCTACAAAATTTAAGTAATCTTTTGAAACAACATTTGCGAACAATTCTTTAAATTCATTGTCATCAAATAAAATCTCAAAATATTCACCACTTCCAATCCTGTGATGATGATCGCATTTGGGACATACAAATAAATTCTCCCTCAATTCTGTAACTGTGCACGTAAACTTACAATTTGGGCATTTTGTCCAAAGTCCTTCAGGAGCATCAGCCTTATCTTTGGTTGCAGTGAGAATACCTTTCTTAATACGTTTAAACCAATTTCTTTTCGTCTCATCCGACTCACCATCTTCACCTGCAAGGTTGGCATCAAAATCTTCTTCTTTTATCATATTAAGCCCCACCTTTACTTTCCTTCAAATCAGAAATTATAAAGGGTTGTTTTAAAAGTTAAAAAAATATTCAATCTCTTTTTTAGTTTTCAATTGTACGGCAACACTCAGGAGTATGTAAATAATATTTAAGCAAAATTATTCTTTGGTTAAATATTTTTTACAATTTGTATACACCTAATTTCTATAAAAAATACTTAGTATAATTAACTAAGCGTTTTTATTAATACAATTCAAATCATCAAAAGCAGTTTCAAGTCTTTTAATAAAAGTTTCCTGTCCTTTGCGTAACCACACCCTTGGATCGTATTGCTTTTTATTAGGTTTGTCACTTCCTTCGGGGTTGCCTAACTGGCCCTGCAGGTACCCTTCATTTTTTTTGTAATTGTTTAAAACACCTTCCCAAAACGCCCATTGCAAATCAGTATCAATATTCATTTTAATGGCACCGTAACCAATTGCTTCTCTAATCTGATTTTGCGGAGACCCGCTACCACCATGAAATACAAAGAATACAGGTTTAGGGCCTGTGTGCAAATTCTTTTCAATATATAGCTGGCTATTGTTTAAAATTTCAGGACGTAACTCTACATTACCAGGTTTGTAAACCCCATGTACATTCCCAAAAGCCGCAGCAATGGTAAACTGTTTACCTACTTTACCTAATTCAGTATAAGAATAAGCTACATGTTCAGGCTGTGTATATAATTTATCATTTTCAATATCACTATTATCTACACCATCTTCTTCACCACCAGTAACACCTAGTTCAATTTCAATACTCATACCCAACGGGGCCATTCTTTTATAAAATTCTACCGAAGTTTGAATGTTTTCTTCAATAGGTTCTTCGCTAAGGTCTAACATGTGAGAACTAAAAAGAGGCTGTCCTTTTTCTTTGTAAAATTGTTCCCCGGCATCAATCAATCCACTTATCCATGGTAACCATTTTTTTGCAGCATGATCAGTATGTAATATAACAGGAACGCCATAATGCTTAGCAACGTTATGAATATGTAGTGCTCCAGAAATAGCTCCGGATATATTTGCCTGAAGTTTGTCGTTTGGCATGCCTTTACCTGCAATAAATTGTGCCCCGCCATTGCTAAATTGTATTATAACTGGAGAATTAACCTTCGCCGCAGTTTCTAAAGTGGCATTAATGGTATCTGTGCCAATGCAGTTAATTGCTGGCAATGCAAATTGGTTGTCTTTAGCATCATTGTAAAGAGCTTCTAATTCTGCGCCGAATAAAACACCGGCTTTGTATTTACTCATGTGTGGTTGTTTTTTACAAAAATAAGTGAATTTGCCTTTTTATGTATGCTTATTTGAATTGTATATAAATTAATAAGCCGACTTATAAACCGTAAGACTAATATCTTTCTTTTGCTTAATTGTAAAATTGCACTAAGAATTTCTTCTTTAAACGCCCAATTAATTGGGCGATTGAGTTAATAGTTGCCGGAATGATAACCTACTTTGTTAGCATACTCTTTGAACAAATTGTTAGAAACGATCGGGCTTTAGGTATAAAGACAAATCAAATATTATTTGGAGGTGGTAAAATAAAAAACTTCCACAGTTTAAATGTCTGTGGAAGTTTTTTAAAAAATTTGAGCGGGGGCTCCCAGAAATTATTTATTCCTGGCTTCAGTTTAATGATCTTTCTCTGTCTAAAAAACAGCTATAGGATAACAGGTTATTGTTTTCTCAGGATATTGAGTTGGACGTTTTCAACAGGATAATAGGTTTCGGTTTTTTTCTCTAAGTATTGGATGGTTATTTTCGTTAGGATACTGGAATAATGGATAATATACGGACTTTAAATTTTTCGAAATGCTGGTTAGGCATGTAGGATATTGGAAAAATGAAAAGAAGTTGACTGATATTGGATTTAACTTTTTAAGCTTTATCAGGATATTTGGATATGATTGATAATTTAATTTCTATCAATCAACTTCTGATACAAAGATGCGACAGTTTACCTACCTGCACAAGAGCATTAATGCTCTATTATTATGGTTCAGTAAATACCCGTTGATGAGTAATTGTAACAATACAAAATGGGAACTTTGCGATTTTTGAAATAGTATAAATACGTGCTGATTTATTTCACACTTAAAGGGGGAAAAAGAAAACTTCCACAAGCTACTAGTTTTTCATAGTTGTGGAAGTACATTTTTTAGCTAACTAAGTCAGCTTTGTCAGGATTGATTAGGTTGAGGAAAGTCCTCTCCAGAAAAAAATAAAAATTTAGCCTGGCTTCAGTGTTTTTGGTCTTTTTACCATCATCGCTTTTTACGGCATAGGCAAGGATATTGGTCTTGTTTGGTTTTTGGAACATCATCGCTTTTTATAGCATAGCTCCTGGATATTGGTTTTTGTTGGTCTTTCGCCATCATCGCTTTTTAAGGCATAGACGAGGATATTGGTTTTGTTGGTTTTTGGATCATCATCGCTTTTTACAGCATAGTTCCGGATATTGGTTTTTTGTTGGTCTTTCGCCATCATCGCTTTTTACAGCATAGACGAGGATATTGGTTTGTTCAGTTTTTTGAGTCATCATCGCTTTTAAGGGCATAGTCTCAGAATGTTGGATCTTGTGTGTTTTCAGTAGGAATTCGATTCTTGTTTTTGTTATGGACTTTTTGGATTAGATTGTTATCATATTTCATCGATAACTTTCTGATACAAAGATGCAACAGTTTTGGAGTCTGTACAAGAGCAGCATTACTCTTTATTTATGGTACACTAATTACGGAATCACTAGTAATTTTCCAGATTTGAACTAAGGGTTTTTACGTTATACAACACCCTAAAAGAATTACGCACAAAAAAATAGAGAAATGAGATTGAGAGATACTAGTTAAAAAAAGACTTTCACAAGCTACTAGTTTTTCATAGTCTGTGAAAGTCAACATTTTTGAAGTGCCGGTTTGAGCCAGCTGTTTCAGGATTTAAAATTTTGCGTGGTTAGCGCACCAGAAAAACGGATAAATGATTTGCCTGGTTTCAGAGATTCGGTTTTTGTGTCATTATCGCTTTTAACAGCATAGACAAGGATATTGGTTTGTTGGTTTTTGGATCATCATCGCTTTTTACAGCATAGTTCCGGGATATTGGTTTTGTTCGGTTTTTTGAGTCATCATCGCTTTTAAAGGCATAGTCTCAGCATGTTGGATTTTGTGTTTTCAATAGGAATTCTTTCTTTGTTTTATTATGGATTTTGGAATTGAATGTTTTGATTGTTCATCAATAACTTTCTGATACAAAGATGCAACAGTTTTTAAGCCTGAACAAGAGCAGCATTACGCTTTCTTTCCAGTACACTAATTACTGCCAGTGTAGTATTATCCCATATTTAAGTAAAGTGATTTTACTCTTTTATATTTATGTAAAAATTAAAATTAAGCAAGAGTTCTTTTGAGAGGAGAGTGTTTAATAAAAAAAGACTTTCACAAGCTACTAGTTTTTCATAGTTTGTGAAAGTCAACATTTTTGAAGTACCAGTTTTTAACCGGTTGTTTCAGGATTTAAAATTTTGCGTAGTTAGCGCACCAGATAAAACGGATAAATGATTTGCCTGGTTTCAGTAGTTCGGTTTTTTTGTCATCATCGCCTTTTACAGCATAGACAAGGATATTGGGTTGTTGGTTTTTGGAACATTATCGCTTTTTACAGCATAGCTCCGGGATATTGGTTTTTGTTGGTCTTTCGCCATCATCGCTTTTTAAGGCATAGACGAGGATATTGGTTTTGTTGGTTTTTGGATCATCATCGCTTGTTACAGCATAGCTCCGGGATATTGGTCTTGTTTGGTTTTTTGAGTCATCATCGCTTTTTAAGGCATAGTCTCAGGATGTTGGATTTGTCGTTTTCAATAGGAATTCGATTATTGTTTGTTATGGATTTTGGATTTGATTATTATGATTATTCATCGATAACTTTCTGATACAAAGATGCGGCAGTTACGCATGGTATACAAGAGCAGCATTACTCAATTTTAAGCGTTCACTTAATACGCATGGCATCGTATTATTACAGTCATTTAAGAAAGGATTATACGTAGCGGCTTAAATGAAGCCCATTCGCTGATACTGTGCAGGAGTAAATTATGGAGAGAGTATGTAAAAAAAAACTTCCACAAGCTACTAGTTTTTCATAGTCTGTGGAAGTAACATTTCTACTCTTGTAAGCCTTGCCAGGCTGGTTAGGAATTACAATCTTTTTGCGGGGTAACTACCGTTCCTGGTCTTTTGCCATTATCGCTTTTTACAGCATAGGCTTAGGATATTGGTTTGTTGGTTTTGGATCATCATCGCTTTTAACAGCATAGTTCCGGGGATATTGGTGTTTGGTTTTTTGAGTCATTATCGCTTTTTAAGGCATAGTCTCAG
>JANXSR010000383.1 GCA_025352625.1 Ferruginibacter sp. | reverse complement strand
TCCGATTTATTGGCATCTTCAAAAGAATGAATGGTGGCCTTTTTAGAAGGCGTATAAAACTGGTGATCTGTAAATAATCTTGCCGTACCAAACGCACCTGTCTGTTTTGTGAAAGGCCATTGCACAGACCGTTGCTCTTTTAAAATTGCATAGTTCAATCCACTGATATCAATATTGGTGCCTTCGGTTAAGGCCGCATGTTCGGTAAATATTTCGGCGGCGCTTTTATAATCAAATCCTGTAAAGCCCATCTTTTGTGCAAAGTGGCAAATGATCTCTGCATCGGGCAACGCTTCGCCCGGCGCTTCAGTAATCTTACCCAAATGCGAAATGTACCTGCCAGCATTAGTCATGGTGCCTTCTTTCTCGGCCCATGCCGCCGCAGGCAATACCACATCCGCATAAGGCAATGTCTCAACCGTGTTGCTTACATCCTGCACCACCACAAATTTTGCTTTCTTTAACCCCTGTTCGGCTATGCGCACATCCGGCAGACTGATTAAAGGATTGGTACACAAAATCCAGATGGCTTTTAATTTACCATCATTCAACGCAGCAAACATTTCAGTAGCCGTTAAACCAGGTTTGGATTGAATGGTGCCCAATGGTATTTGCCAGAATTTTTCTACGTCATTCCTGTCTGCTTCACTTGCTAAATTTCTGTGTGCCGGTAATAAATTAGATAAGCCACCAACTTCACGTCCACCCATTGCGTTGGGCTGACCGGTTAATGAAAACGGCCCTGAGCCCGGCTTTCCAATATGTCCTGTTATTAAATTTAAATTGATCAGCGATAAATTTTTATTTACGCCCACCACGCTTTGATTCAATCCCATCGTCCACATAGTGATAAAGCCTTTTGCATTTCCGATGTATGATGAAGCCTCACGGATCGCATCCACTTCCACACCGCAAATAGCCGCTGCTTCTTCCAACGTTCTTTCAAAAACAATTTTTCTGTAGGCATCAAAACCGTTGGTATGGTCGCCGATAAAATCAAAATCAATGTTTTCATTTTCTATCAGGCAACGGCCAATGGCATGGTGCAGCGTAATATCCGTTCCGGGATTTAATTGCAAATGCACATTTGCGATGGAGCAGCTTTGTGTTTTACGTGGGTCGCTGACAATAATCTTCAGGTTTGGATTTTTTTCTCTCGCAGCTTCCACCCTTCTCCATAAAATAGGATGACACCAGGCAGGGTTGGCACCGGCAACAAAAATAACATCGCACAATTCAATGTCGTCATAACTCACCGGAACACTGTCTTCACCCAAACTCATCTTATAACCTACCACCGCACTGCTCATACAAAGACGGCTGTTGGTATCAATATTATTGCTGCCGATAAATCCTTTAATGAGTTTATTTACCACATAATATTCTTCCGTTAAACATTGGCCCGACGCATAAAAAGCCACTGCATCCGGACCGTATTTTTCAATGATTGTTTTAAACACAGCAGCCGTTCTTTCCAAAGCCGTGTCCCACGAAACCCTTTGCCTTGGCTGGTTACGGCCATAACGCATTTCAGGGTACAGCAGGCGATCACTTTTATCCATCACGGTATAATGCAGGTTCATTCCCTTGCTGCACAACATGCCTTTATTCACCGGATGATCCTTATCGCCTTCTACCTGAATGCGTCCCTGTATGTCTTTGCTAACAACAATACCGCATCCCACACCGCAATAGCAGCAGGTGGATTTAGCCCCCATTGGAAGAGTTGCCCCCGTCCCCTGAAGGGGGGGAATTTGAGGATCGTTATTTTGTTTGTCAGTCAAATTATTTGTGTTGTTTTACCCCTATCCCCTAAAGGGGGAATTCTGGAACGTTTACTTTTTTGTATCAATCAATTATTTCTAATAATTTATTTACCGAACTTTTTATTTACTATTAAGCCTCATTGGCGTCGCACTCTTGTACAGTATATCTTTATTGAGCGTCGCCTTCGATTCGTTGTTTACTTTGTTTTAGTTACCCGCTACTTTTCACCTCATCCTCCTTCTCCTTCCCCATTTGGGGAAGGAGCGGTGCCGTATCTCTTCACCAGACATTTAATCTACCCTTTCAGCATTTTTGCTTTAATCAAAAAGAACGTTTTATTTAGATTGCTTTTTAGATTTAGATTACACATCAATTCTAAAAAAATCAGACATCAAAAAATCAGACATCAGACATCCTTTATACAGTCTGTAACTCCGAAGCACTCACCGCTGGTACTTTTTCTGTAACTGCGAATTTTGTTACCAAAACAATCAGTGAAACAACTATCACTGCATAACCAATGTATTGAAACGCTTCCAGGTAAGTGATGGTAGAAGACTTAAACAGAAAGCCAAACAACATACCGCCAACATTACCACCTGCCCCTACAATACCACTCACCATACCCACATTCTTTTCGTTTACAAATGGTGTGATAGCGTAAGTTGCACCATTGGCCATTTTAAGAAACAATGCAAATGAAATCATACTCACAATAGCCATTGATAAAGACCCTGCATGAGCGAAAAGAATAATGCCGCAACCTTCCATCAGCAACATCACCGCTAATAAAATTCCTTTTCCACGCATGCCATATTTCTTACCCACTTTGTCCGCAGAAATACCACCCAGCGCCCTGGCGAAAATATTCATAAAACCAAAGGCGCCTGCCCAAAAACCTGCTGAACCCTGGCTTAATTTAAAGGTGTCGGTAAAGTGCAATGCAGCTACGCCATCAAATGTAATTTCCATTCCAAAACAAACGGAGTAAGCCAATGCCAGACTCCATACACGCCAGTCAGCCAAAATGCTCCAGTCTGTTTTTCCGGATACTTTTTTCAGGCGGTTGATGTCTTCATAATTTCCCTGCGGTGTATCTTTCGTAAACTTAAAATATACAAACGCCATTATCAGTAACATCACACCAGGAATGATCATTGCGTAGCGCCATGCCTCTCCCTTTGTATAGCCGAAACCCACGATGGTAGCGAATATTACGGGCATCAGCATATTGGTGATACCTCCTCCCAAATTACCCCAGCCACCTGCAACCGCATTGGCCGTTCCTTTAATATTGGGAGCAAACATTACCGAAGTATGAAACTGTGTAATAACAAAAGAAGCCCCGATAACACCAATGGCTAAACGAAACAACAGGAAAGAAGTATAACTATGCGCCAGCCCAACCAGCATCACCGGAAAAGCACCAATCAATAACAAAGCTGTGTACGTTTTTCTTGGTCCCCAGGTATCGCATAGTTTACCTATTAACAACCTTGCGAAAATAGTTGCGGATACCGCCGCGATAATTGTGTTACCAACCTGAGCTTTGCTTAATCCCAGATCCATCCTGATGGTGGGCATTAAAGGAGCCAGGCCAAACCAGCCAAAAAAACAGGCGAAAAAGGTTAGCCAGGTAATGTGAAAGGTTTGCATCTGAATGCCTTTAAAACTTAGCACATTTAATTTTGTCAGCGGCTGATTCATACTTGTATTATTTACGGTTTAAAAAATATTAATTGATGTCTTCAATAGAAAATTTATCTATCAAAAGATTTAAAAGTTTATCGTGTATGCGCATGTATTCAGGATCATGCACTATTTCTTTTTTGTTTCTTGGTCTTGGCAAATGCACTGCTACAATTTCTTTAATAGTAGCAGCCGGGCCATTGTTCATCACCACTACCCTGTCTGATAAAAAGATGGCTTCTTCAATATCATGCGTTACCATCACAATGGTTTTTTCCCGGTGATCAAGATTCCAGAGTTTTAATAATTCAACATGCATGCTGCTTTTTGTAAGGGCATCCAATGCTCCAAAAGGTTCATCCAATAAAAGTATGGAAGGGTTGATGGCAAAGGCTCTTGCGATGGCCACCCGCTGTTTCATACCACCAGACAATTGCCCCGGCAGCTTATCTTTATGCTCCCATAGTTTTACCATTTTCAAATTATTTTCCACCAGTTCTTTTTTCTCAGCGGCAGATTTTCCTTTAATGGCAGAATCAACTGCTTCATAAATATTGCGGTAAACGGAAAGCCATGGAAGCAAAGAATAATTTTGAAAAACAATTCCTCTGTCTGGCCCCGGCTTGGTAACTGTTTTACCATTTGCGGTAACGCTGCCCGAGGTAGGTTTCACCATGCCGCTGATGGTATTCATCAAGGTAGATTTGCCACAACCGGAGTGGCCGATCAGTGTAACAATCTCCCCTTTTTTTACACTTAAAGAAATATCATTAACAGCAGTGTAAACTCCTTTTGGTGTTTTAAAACTTACGGTCACATTGTTTATTTCAATACAATCCGGCGTGTTTAAAACGGCATTAATTTCATTGTCAATTTCTGTTTCAATTATTTTCAATTCCGTTTCTTGTATTATAGTTGTTGAGTTCATAAAAAATCATTTTATAATTTTTGAATGTGATCAGGCTGCGTAGCTGAATCTTTTTTGCAATGCCATAAAAAACTTATCCAGTATCAACCCTACAATACCAATGATGATAATGGCTACAATGATTTTGGCTACACTGCCACCGTTAAAACCTTCTTCCCAAACAAAATATCCCAAACCAATTCCACCGGATAACATTTCACCGGCAACAATTACCATCCAGGCAATACCTATCGCCAAACGTAACCCCGTTAATATGTGTGGTAGTGAATAAGGCAGCATTATTTTGGTGAGGTATTTAAACTTTGAAAACCCAAAAGCCTTACCCACATTTTTATGATCCTGCGGTATGGAAGCCACACCAAAAGCCGTGTTGATAACAGTAGGCCATAAGGAACAAATAAATATCATGAACACACTTGCCGCAGGTGAATCTTTAAAAATGGCAAGCCCAAGCGGGAACCAGGCCAATGGAGAAACGGGACGTAAAATCTGAACAATAGGATTAAAAATTCCCATCACCGTTTTGCTTGACCCCATCACGATACCAAGCGGTATGGCGATTAAACTTCCCAAACCAAAACCAATGCCTACTCTTTTTAAAGAGCTGAATAATTTGGTACCGATGCCTTTTACATCTGCATCATCCTGCATTGGGTTCTGCATTACTTCCTTCAACACAATCCAGGTCATCCGCGGATTGGGAACTTCATTTTTTGTGTAATGAGAAATCAATTCCCAAATGCCTCCCAGCAATGCAATGCCAAGGGCAAAATATAAAAGCGAGAGCAATGTTTTTTGCCCCCATCCCCTAAAGGGGAGCAAAGCGGTTAAAAATTTATTTTGATTCATGATGTTTCTTTTTTGATAAATAATGCACAGTTACAATTGAATGAATCGTGAAGATCCATTGTCACTTATGATAGACTCTATCGTTTGGTGGTTTTTAAATAAGCCGCAGGATTATTAGGATCAAACGATACATCGTACGTTGTTTTAAAAGCCTGCATATCCGCCTGCACAGGTACTGCCATTTCTTTTGCTACTTCTTCAAACAAATCGGATAATATTAATTTATCGGCAATGGCTTTATACGCCGGTTCTGTTTTTAAATAACCAAACCTTACATACTGCGCTAAAAACCAAATAGCATTCGATTTTTTTGGGGTGTTCACTATGCCATTGTTGTAAAACATCATGTAATCATCTTTATATTTTTGCACACCCAAATCACATCCCAAATCATTTGACCCTTTTAACCTTGCTTCAATAACCTGCAAGGGAGCATTTACATAGTTAGGTTTGGTAAGCCACGATGCTGCTTTAGAACGGTTACCCATTACATCCAGCCATTTGCATGCTTCAATTAAAGCTTTCATTACTTTCTTTAAATCTTCTTTATCATTGGCTGCAAAAGCTGAGTTTACAACCAAAGCTTTTTCAGGATGGTTTTTCCAAATGTCCTGAGATGCAATATGTGTAAAGCCAATATTTTGTGCAGCAGCAACCCCGTTCCATGGTTCACCTACACTAAAGCCTTCCATATTATCAACCCTCATATTGGCCACCATTTGCGGAGGAGGGATGGTGATGATACTTACAGATTTCTGATTGATGCCTGCAGCAGCCATCCAGTTGCGTAACCAGATATCATGTGTGCCTCCGGGAAAAGTCATGGCAAAAGTTACTTCCTTACGGCTCTGAACAGTTTTAACCGCAGCGGCCGCTTTGTTTACTTCTTTAAAACCAACCAGGCCACAAAAATCTTTTGATAATGTAATACCCTGGCCATTATTATTCAATACCATGGCGATTTTCATTTCCTTTCCTGCCGTACCACCTATGCCGGTGTAAACAGACAATGGCATGGAGAATAAACAATGTGCACCGTCAATTTCACCATTCAAAATTTTATCCCTTATCACTGCCCAAGAGGCTTCTTTCTCCAATTCAACATCCACTCCATATTTTGCAAAAAGACCTAACTCTTTTGCCACCACCAATGGAGCACAATCGGTAAGGGATATAAAACCCAATTTTATTTTTCGTTTAGGCGACTGCACTTTAAAAGATACAACGCCAGTAAGCAGCACACCAAGCGTTAAAAAAAGTATTGATTTATTTATGATAGATTTCATTGTTTAAAATTTAAAAGAGTTAATAGAAATGATGGATTCGTTTACGCTTACCTGTTATTTTATGGCTGTTTAATTGCCACTGGTTTTGCATAAAAGAAATCAGGTGTAAAGCGTAACATTAAATAAAACCAGTTGCCGGTTTTTTTATACGTGTCCGCAACTGCATCCGTAGTAGCCTGCCCTTTTGCAAATGCCATACTGCTTTTTGCATTCATAATTGAGTAGCCCATTTCTATATTCGTAAACTTGTTCATGTTATAATTCAATAAAAAATCAAGTTCATTTCCTAACTTTTTATTAATGAAAGTACCATCCGCTTTCTTCATATCTTTTTGAGTAGAAAAAAGATGAAAGTCAACACCGGCTGTTAATAAATTGCCACTGTATTTAAGTTTCAGGTAGGGATTTTTTAAACCACCGGCAGGTGATCCGGTTCCTACATAAAAGAAATCCATGTAACCCCAATGTTTGTGAGGTGTACCATATAAAGGATCAAACTTTTCATCTTCTGTTGTGTTGGCATCATTGCCACTCAATACATCATACCCCGGTGTAACACTTATTTTACCTTTTTGAAAAGTTGCAGCAAGTGTATAGTGATAAGCCTTTTTCATTTTAACGCCGTCCCTGTTTTTACCCCTTTGCGCATAGTAAGCAGCCTGTACGGCAATTTTACCAAAGCCGGATGCATTGCCCATGGTACGGTTGATCATTAAGCCATAAGTATACCGGCTGTTGGTTCCTGAGTAGTCATACGTATCTGCTGCACCAGCAGATACAAATCTTTTTCCGTATACATAACCTGCGGAAACACTACCCACTGAATCTGTTTTGTATTTACCAAAATTGTCGTTGAAGAATAAGGCGGAAAATTTTGTTTGGTTAAATTTTTTGCTGATATATAAACTGGTAAAAGATTTATAATCCTGGTTACCACCATTTGTAGTTGGAGGGTTTGTCCACACTGGAGTTCCGCCGGTTTTTACACTTGGTTTACCTGCACTTCCTGAAGGTGCCATTGGCAAAATACCGGCTGGCGTTGGTACCAATATACCCAATGAATTTGTTACATAAGGGGCAACATTAGCAGGTACATAAGCAGTACTGGTAGTACCGAATGCATCGGCATTTTGATTAAAAGCATATCCCAGATCTATCTGCCATCCATGATGTACTGTTTTTAATAAAGCCATGTCATGCCTGCGACCCTGTTGCAGCCAATCCAAATTTCCTATCAATCTTACATCATCATAACTTAATTCCTGTCGGCCGATTTTTATACTCATTAAATCAATGCCCTTTGTTTTAAAAGTAGTATCGGCTTTATTAAATAACATTAAATCGGCCCAGCCTTCGTGCAGCATTAATTTATTGCCATCCGCATTGGAAATGCTGGAGGCATCCTGCCCCCAAACCCTTACATCCTGAAAGCTTGCGCCAAAAGTTAACCTGTCCCATTTGTATCCAAAAATTAAACGGGTACGCTGAGAAGTGAAGGCTGCGGATTTAGATCCTTTTAATACGAGGTTACCCAAACCATTGCGAACTTCTGTACGGGTACGCAACTGCCCCGTCAATGTAAACTGTGCATTGGCCTGCAATAAAAAGCAGGTAAAAATTAATAAGATAAATGTGTGTTTGATAATTTTTTTCATGTTACTTTTGGTTTGATTTTTTAAGGTAATTACTTGCCTTTCTAATTGAAGGCCCGGCTAGACTCCACTCTGCCGGGTCTGTTTTTTTACCTATCATTTGCGATCAGGCATTGTCTGTAATTTTCTCTTTTCATTTTCTCATAATTGTGTAATCATTTAAAGGATGAAAAAAATTGTTGGTATCATATTCATATAGCATATCATGATTGTGCAACGCCTATAAAAACATTGTTGCCTTCCACCTTTACCTCATAGGTTTTAATGGAGCATTCATCCCCGGTTAAACATTCGCCTGTTTTTAAGGAGAATGTTTTTTTATGAAACGGGCAGGCTACTTTAGGTTCTTCACTTTGAGAACCAATCATACCGCGGCTTAAAGCCATTTGCTGGCGGTGCGGACATTCATTTTGTGTAGCATACCACTCACCTCTTCTTGCAAAATGAAACAGTGCAATCTGGTCATCATTGTACTTAACACATACACCACCGTTGGTAGGTACGTCATGGGTTTTGCAGGCTAAAAACCAGGTGATATTTTTTTCAATTGTTGCTAACATGGTTTGATTATTTTTTGATGAATAATTTTGTTGGTTACCTCATCGGTGGCTTTTATTTCGATTAAATCTTCGCAACAATCTCCTCCATTTTTCCCCCTTGGGGGAGCCAGAGGGGGCTTCTTTACTTCCAATCCTTCACTTTCTTTTGTTCCCGCATATCTTCAAAAACAACGGTTGGATCTTTTACCTCAGGCGCATTTACAAAATGGTTAAAACGTTTTCTTATCTCAGGATTTTCAATCGCTTCTTTCCATTCGCATTTGTAACAATCCACCAGTACCTGCATTTCAGCTTCCCATTGTTGTGACATGCCCAGGCTGTCATTTACCACCACATTGCGGAGATAGTCCATACCTCCTTCCATTTTATTCAGCCAGGTGGCGGTTCTTGTTAACGTGTCAGCAGTTTTTATATAGAACATTAGAAAACGGTCGATGTATTGGATGCAGGTTTCATCATCCAGGTCTGTTGCCAGTAAAAGCGCATGTTGTGGTTTACTGCCGCCGTTGCCGCAAACGTAAAGATTCCATCCTTTTTCTGTAGCGATGATGCCAAAGTCTTTGCTCTTTGCTTCGGCACATTCGCGGATGCAACCACTCACCCCGCCTTTTAATTTGTGAGGAGAACGAAGGCCGCGGTAGCGCTCTTCTATGCGAATGGCATAGCTCACACTGTCGTGCAATCCGAAACGGCACCACGTGCTGCCTACGCAACTTTTCACTGTACGCAATGATTTCCCATAAGCATGTCCACTTTCAAACCCAGCGTTAATTAACTGCTCCCAGATAGCAGGTAAATCATTGAGGTGAGCGCCAAACATATCAATGCGCTGGCCACCCGTAATTTTTGTATAGAGATTGTATTGTTTGGCAACCTGGCCAATCACAATCAGTTTATCAGGTGTAATTTCTCCACCGGGAATCCGTGGTACTACAGAGTAAGTCCCTCCTTTTTGTATGTTGGCTAAAAACCGATCATTGCTGTCCTGCGCCGTATCGTTGCCTTTCTTCAAAATCATTTCGCCCCACAAACTGGCGAGGATAGATGACACGGGAGGCTTACACAATTCGCAGCCATCACCCGAACCCAATTTATCCAATACTTCATCATAAGTTTTTAATTCATGAATTTTTACCAGATCAAATAATTCCTGGCGGCTATAGTTAAAATGCTCACACAATACATTGCGCACATACTTTCCCTGTGCCTTCATAGTATGCAGCATAATATCTTTCACCATCGGAACACAGCCACCACAACCAGTTCCGGCTTTATTGCATTTTTTTATGGCGTCGATTGTTTCGCAGCCACCTTCTGTTACCGCACCGCAGATCATGCCTTTGGTAACACTTTCGCAACTGCAAACTATAGCTTCATCCGGTAAGCTTAATACGCCGGCACCACCATCGCTTTCGCCACCTCTCGATCCCAGAATAACATCTTCCGGATTGGGTGGAAGCACTACTTTATTTTTAACTGTCTGCAACAACATGTTGTACTGTTCCGCATCGCCAATTAAAATACCGCCGAGCAATTGCTTGCCATCGCCGCTTATATTGATGCGTTTATAAATACCCTTCATTGTATCTTCAAAAACTACGCTGCGTACATTGTCTCCCGCAACAAAGGGATCCCCAAAACTTGCAACGTCTACACCAATTAATTTTAGTTTGGTGCTCATGTCGTAAGGGGAAAAACAAGCCCCCCCGCCCCCCAAGGGGGGATCCTGGAGCGCTTCCTTTTCAGAAAGATTAATCGAACTGGCAGACTCTTCCAAAGTCTCCCGATGTATCGGGAGATTTAGGGAGGCTTCTACCAGATTACTTGCTACTACATTCGCCATCTCGTAGCCCGGTGCTACGAGGCCATACACCATGCCTTCAAACAAGGCACATTCACCGATGGCATAAATATCAGGATCTGTTGTTTGTAATTTATTATTGACTACGATGCCGCCACGGGTACCTACTTCGAGACCGCTAAGTTTTGCCAGTTCATCCCTTGGCTTAATACCAGCAGATATCACCAGCATATCCACTTCAATTTTTGTATCATCAGAAAACAACATACCGCTAATACAACCATTGCCTAAAATTTCAGCGGTGTTTTTACTGGTATGAATTTTTAAACCGAGCGTTTGTAATTTGGCTTTTAAAATGTTTGAGCCCGCTTCATCAATCTGGCGGGGCATTAATCGGGGAGCGAATTCTATCACATGTGTATCAGTGATGCCAAGATCGATCATTGCTTTGGCTGCTTCAAGGCCTAATAGGCCACCGCCGATTACAGCACCCGTTTTGGCTTTTTTTGCGTAAGCCGTCATCATCTCAAGGTCTTCAATGGTGCGGTAAATAAATACACCATCTTTTTCAACTCCAGGTATTGGCGGAACAAATGCGGAAGAACCTGTTGCAAGTATCAATACATCGTAAGAGGTAGTAATGCCTTTAAAAGAATGAACGGTCTTGTTGGAGCGGTCAATTTGCTGAATGGGATCGCCGGTGTGAAGAACAATATTGTTATCTGCGTACCAGGTAGCAGGTGCCATCAAAAGATCATCTGCAGATTTTCCGGAAAAAAATTCACTCAGGTGAACACGGTCGTAAGCGGGTCGAATCTCTTCACCAAAAACAATAATCTCAAAGGAGTTCGTAGCAGCTTTTGCAATAAGTTTTTCACAAAACTTGTAACTTACCATTCCATTTCCAACAACTATAATTTTCATAAACATCTGTTTAGCAGATTGAAAAATTACAGCAAGCAATCGTATTAAAAATAAATCTATTTAATAATTATTTATGGTAAGGCAAGACAAAAATTGTAATTATTATGATTTATATCACAATTATACACCTATTTACTCAATTAACAAATTAAAATGAATTAAATATTTATATATTAATTATCATAATTTATTGTAAACTACAAATTTTTAATTGACGGGAGAAAAAGTTTAAACGCTAAACAGCTGATTTTCAAATACAAAAAATTGTTTTCGAATACTGTTTCCTAATTTAGCACTTACAATTAATTACATA
>JANXSR010000344.1 GCA_025352625.1 Ferruginibacter sp. | reverse complement strand
GTTTCTACGGAAGGACTATTTTTTTATAGACCATCCAATACTTTTTTGAAATTGTAGCCCAATCAGGAGGCCATATTAAAAATAGCAATTTCTGCTCTTGATCTGAATCTCAATGGCAAAGCACGGGTTCCCACCCCTTTTGAAACATACAATTTGGGATTATTGTTATACCAGCCTTTAAGATATCTTCCGCTTCCTTTTGGTAGTACAGGTACAAAACCAAAGAAATTAATCTGACCTCCGTGTGTATGCCCTGATAAAATAAAATCTACGTTGATGTCATTTTTAATTTGTTCGGCAATATTATCTGCATATTGAGGACAATGTGATAAAACGACATGATAGTCACTTTTTTTGTACTCCTTAATAGCACTGTCAAAGTCTGGATTACCCCTATAAAAATCGTCCAGGCCCGTAATGGAGATCGTTTTATTTTTAAATGAATATTGTTTGGTTTGATTAATCAATAAATCGCAATTGCTGGCAGTATAAATATCTTCTAATTCAATAAAACTAATTTCTGCCTGGTATTCCCAATTACCTAATACCGCTACCTTTTTTATTTTATTATCAATCAGCTGGAGGAATTGCTTTAGTAATCCCATATTTACTGATTTATCTATAGCATCCCCTGTTATAAGTATAAGGTCGGGTTGCAATTTATTTTGCTGATTGGCAAGTTCTTTTAGTTGATAGGTTAAAGCATGCAGGTGCAGGTCAGAAATTTGAACCATTTTTAAATTGTTGGTATTTTTAGTGGCCGTACCAAAGTAAAACTCATTGGTCTCTATAAAATACCTTTCAACCCAAAAGGAATCTGTAAATAATGCTCCTCCCGTCATTAAAGCCCCATTTGCGATAAATTTTCTCCTCGTTATTTGCATAGCTGCAAAATTAGTCTAAATCATAAATTGATTATGTTATACCTTAAAAACTTATAAAGCTATTTTTGTATAGAATAACACCGCAATAATTTTGCCTCAAGCTCTCAAAAGCATGTATTAAAAATAACTATTTGCAAAAGGATAGTAGTGTTTCAATTCCCTAAACCGCTTAATAATCATTAGCGGGCACAAAATCTTTTTTCAACAACCAGCCTTTAGTACCTTTTCCTTCTCCGCCAGGCACCACCACATATATAAAGTCATTTGTCTCATCCATCGTTTTTAGCATAACACTACCAGCAGTTAAATAAAGATTGCTCCTGGATGCTTTATCAGGTAAGGTATAAAAATAGGCGGTATTGATAATTTCATATTCTTTAGCAGCACGAAGATGATGACTTTTTCGGGAGGTTGAATCAGCGCCAGGCACTGTTTTTTTTGAGGCGGACTTATTGTATTCATCAGTGGCAGGAGCATTGATATTTTTTGTTAACCTAATCTTCGGCTTTTTTACTGGCTTATTTGTAATGGCAACCGGCGAGTCTGCAGCCATAGTTAATTTTTTTTCTTCCGGTACAAGTATCTCCGCCTGATTAACTTTAACCGGATTATAAAATCTGGTATATCCGGTAAAACCAGCTAAGCCAAGCGCAATTAATACCACTACAAAAAAAGCAGGTTTCGAAATACCGCTACCGCTGGGTTTATAAAATTTAGCATTGTATAGCTCTTTATCTTTGGCCTCTACCTGGTATTGTAATTCGCTCAGCAATGCTTCTTTATCCACCAGCTGGTTTTGCAGTTTATTTATTTCGTTCCTCCAGGTTAATTCGTCTATTGACATTATTGGTGCCTGTACAACGGGAACAGGTATGGCTTTTTTTCTTTCTTCCGCCAGCGATCCTACATGAATAAACTCCTGCAACTCACCACCATTTTTAAAGCGTTTGGCCGGATTTTTTTCGAGGCATTTATAGACCATGCTTATTAACCACAATGGAATCTGCATTTCACTATCCTGTTTATCGCTATTCCATAAATCACTGATAGTCTCTCTGCGTAACGTTACGATGTCCGGTGGCAGCGTCTCCATGTGTGCCAGCATTACGGCGTTGCGTGCCATCTCGCCTTTGTTGGTTAACGGAAAAGGCACAATGCCCGCCAGTAATTCAAAGAGAATTATGCCAAAACTATATACATCGGTTTCAAACAATGTCTCGCCGCTGCTTTGCTCGGGCGCCATAAATTCAATAGCACCGGCATAGCGAATGCTGGTACGCCTTTGTTCATCTGACATTACAGATAAACCAAAATCCAGCAACATATAATTACCGGTACACTGATTGAATTTTACGTTGTTACTTTTGATATCACCATGCTTGATATTTGCCCGGTGACAATGGGCCAATGCATTCGCTAACTGGTCTGCTACCTTGATGGTTTCTTTAACGGTAAAAACGGGTTCGTATGGTGGCTTCAGTAGTTCAGCAAGATCGGGACCTTCAATGTATTCCATTTCTATGTAAGGCAGGTTACCGGAACTGGTAATGCCGGAAGCAATGATGCTGACAACATTTGGATTGGGAATTTCGTTTACCTTTTTTAATTTCTGCACTTCGTTTTGAAAAGAAGCAAAATGTTTATCATCTTCCGTTTCACTGGCGATGGGTGTGGGAATGATTTTTATTGCGGTGATAATTTCGCCGGTCTTTCTTGCCTTGTACACAGAGCCCTGTCCGCCCGATTTTAACGCACCGAGATTTTCCAATCCTTCTGTTATCGTAAATACTTTTGCCATATCAATAATTGCCCCCCGAATAAGTAAATTCAAGCACCGCCGAATCGCCTAAAATAACCTGGTCGCCTTCTTGCAAACGATGGCCGACTTCTATCGCCTGCATTTTAATCAGCACACCTTCTGGCGTTCGCACTTTCATTTTATTGTTGGGTGGAATGCCGCCTTCATCTGCAAACACCAGGAAAGAATTACTGTCTGCTTCCCACTCAATGTGTGCATGCTGGCGACTTACAGAACGGTTGATTTCATTGGGTTTAAAGGCGATGGTGTTTTTGCGCATGTAGTTACCGGCGGCCTGCACTTTAGCTTCCCGTCCGATATTGATTCTTCCGTTCGCTGCATCAAGTGAGTAGCTTTCCTGCTCGGCTTCGCCATTCAAAATTTTAATAAAGGCCTGGCTCTTTTTATTGATAAGCCCAGATTTTTTTGTAGAGATAAACACGGCGGCATTGATGTCTTTTATCAGATCGGCCTGCGGCGGAAATTTGTCTGTAAATACAATATCACATTTAAAAGAAGGCGACAGCGTGATGGCATAATCATCCGCTATACGTTGTACTTCTTCCAGTTTAAATTTACCGGGTACATTGGCAAACACTGCCGCTTCATACAAATGTTTTTCGGCATCACTGCAGTTAATAAAAATATAAACGCCCATAATGTTGGCTCCTTCTCCGCCCTGTGCCCGCTGCAATTTTTCTTTGATGAATTGCGATAAAATGTTACGGATAAACTTTACATCGTGCGGACGTTCTTTAAATAATTTAAACATAGATGGTTACTTTTTTTTATAATTGTTTTTGTTTTGATTGCTGTTCATCAACAACAGTACCTTATTTATAGGCTATAGTATTTAATTCCTAAGCCTTTCTTTTTGAGGGAGTGTTCACTTTCTTTTTTTTCTTGAT
>JANXSR010000332.1 GCA_025352625.1 Ferruginibacter sp. | reverse complement strand
CCCCAGAACTAAAACACCAGGTCTGCTTCAACTGATAAAACAAAGATGAACAACTAAACTCAAAACGTAAAACACAGGCATCTTATCCAACTGTGGATAACGTCAAAAAGAGTCAACTAAAATCAGGACGACACAAACCCTATTTGACAATTCCGTTCACCTTCAAGTGACGGGACATTCAATGCGAAAACCCTAACAGCCCACCGCACATTGCAGCACATTTGCAAGGCACACAAAACCCCGACACAAAGCTAACCTTGCAAAAGAGCTGCAATTGCCAACACACTGCAAACATTTTCCGGTTCGACATTTTTCCTGACAACACGAACTAAAACTAAAACCCCTTAAACAAGCAGGCGGTATTTTACAACCGCCTGAAAATGGATTTTAATTAGGAGTATTAATAATTAAGGTGTCATCATAAAAACGTACTTCACCGGTTGTTATATCATGAATGCCGCCAACAATGCCAATACTTCCGCTTTCTATCATTTCTTTTAAAATAGGGCTACGTTCCATAATGGCATGTACTGTTCTTTTTACATTAATGCTTGCAACTTTTTCTACAAATTCACTATTGCCAGAATTACGATTTTCCGTTACAGTTTTTTCATCATATACTGCAGGCTGTATTTTACTTAACAGTGCTGTAAGGTTACCCATTTCCACATGGTCGCAAGCACCTTTTACTGCACCACATTTGGTATGCCCTAAAACAACTATGATTTTTGAGCCTGCAACTTTGCAACCAAATTCCATACTGCCCAAAATATCTTCATTGATAATATTGCCTGCAATACGAACACTAAAAACATCTCCTAATCCCTGGTCAAAAATCAATTCGGCAGATGTTCTGCTGTCTATGCAACTCAGTATTACAGCAAAAGGATGTTGCCCGTCTGAGGTTTCATTTGCTTGTTGTAAAAGGTTGCGGTTTACTTTTAGATTGTTTACAAATCTTTTGTTGCCTTCTTTTAATAAGTCTAAAGCCATTGAAGGGGTAATGGCATTTTGCATTTCTTTAGTTAATGTCTTCATTTTCTTATTTTTTAATTGTTAGTGAAAGGAATGTTGTTGAATACTATTATTTGAAATTGATTGCGATTGGTATTTTCTAAGCTTTGTGCCATAAAACCAGTTTCTACTCTAAAGTTTTTGCTTATCACATAGCCCAAACCTGCATAAATCCTGTTACGGTCAAAAATGGGACTATTCATGTTTATGAAAATCTCATCGTAGGCTGAAGCATAAAATGTTTTGTTGCTCATGGTTTTATTGTTGATAGGAATATTTAAAGACAAAAAGTATCTGAAGCGAATTTGAAAATCATTTGGTAAAAACCGTTCTTCTATTCTATAGCGGTGTTGAATAAATACCCTGCTAAAGTTTTGACGGGTAATAAACTGTTGGTAAATACGGTGTTCGTTTGTGCCTACTTTATCATCCGAATCTGGCAAATAGCGTTGTGAATTTATAAAAGCATAACCGAATAACACATTGTTATTACTTTCTGTCAAGTTATATCCAACTCCTGTTCGTAAAAGCAGTTGTTGCAAGTCGCCTGTAAAATTATAATTGCGGTATTGCACTTCATTATGCCAATTCCATTTCTTGTTTATTTTTTGATTACCAAAATATATAAACCAGTTACCTACATCGCTTTTTTGGGAAAAAGAAAGCATTGAAACACTTATAAATAATACTATGAATAGATATCTTTTCATTTTAATTGCTCTTAGGCATTGTATGGGTTTTTACTTGTATAAAATTTACGATAAACGAGAACGCCATCGAAAAATAAATGTATCCTTTTGGTATTTCAAAATGCAAGCCTTCGCCTATCAATGCAATGCCTATCATAATTAAAAACGACAGAGCCAGAATTTTAAAGGAAGGATGCCTGCTTATAAATTCGCTAATGGGTTTTGATGCTATCAGCATAATGCCTACGCTTACTATTACAGCAACATACATTATCCACAATTCTTTTACCATACCTACGGCTGTGATAATACTGTCTATTGAAAAAACCAAATCGAGAATAATAATTTCAATTAACAGAGTTCTAAAACTTGCTGCAACTTTATTAGCCTTTTTTGTGCTGTTTGCCAGTTCAGTTTTCTGATATATTTCTTTGGTACTTTTCCATATCAAAAACAAGCCCCCAGTTATAAGAATAATTCCTTTACCTGAAAATTCAGTATTAAAAATTGTAAACAGCGTTTTATCTAATTTCAAAATCCAAGAAATTGCAGCTAATAATCCCAACCGCATTATTACTGCCAAACCAAGTCCCCAATATCTCAATTTGTTTCTTTGATTTTGGGGCAACTTATCTGTTAATATGGAAATGAAAATAATATTGTCAATTCCCAAAATTAATTCTAAGGCAATAAGGGTTAAAAGTGGTATTAAAACTTCACTCATTTACTTATGGTGTTATTTAGCATTTTCTAATTTTGTTTTCCTTTTTTCTATTTGTCTTTCCAAGGCTTCTGATGTTTTAGATATTGCTGCTTCAAAGGTTTTGCATTGGGCAGATGCAATCAGGTCGTATCCTGATATAATTAATCTTATTTCGCAAAGTTTATTTGCATTTGTAGAAGATTTTTCTATCCAAAAGGACGCATCCACACTAATGATTTCATTATACCTTCGGGACAACATATTAAGTTTTTGATTTAAAAAATCAATTACCTCTTGTTTAAGCGTAATATTTGGTGATTGAATATTGAGTGTCATAGTCTTGTTTTTATTTGTTAACAGGTTCAATAAAATTTATCGTTTCAACAGTTATATTTTTGTTCTTAGCATTGCTCTTATAGTTCTGTATTATTTCAACTACATCATATGCAATGGATTTTGATTTACTGCAATCAATTATCACTTTAGAGTTGGCAGGAATTTCATCTAACTCTTTAATCACATTGGCTTTATTAAAGAATGAAACCTCTTCTGCTAAAACAAGGTGATGTAGCTCTTGCCCTTCTTCGGTAGATATTGTTTCTTTCATGTGATGTGAATTGCGGTAACTATGGCGTAGTGTATAAAAGATGCCAAAAAGTATTCCTACTGTAATCCCTTTTAATAAATCAGTTGCTAAAATTGCTACAACTGTTGCAGTAAAAGGAATAAACTGTTCCCAACCCAACTTATACATATCCTTGAAGAGTGCTGGCTTTGCTAACTTGTAACCTACCATTAAAAGTATTGCTGCTAAACTTGCAAGTGGTATCATATTTAAAACACTTGCAATAGTGATAGCACTTATTAATAAAAAAACACCGTGAAGAATAGCAGATAATTTTGTTTTGCCACCAAATGATATATTTGCTGTACTCCGTACAATAACTTGTGTAACAGGTAAACCGCCTATTAATCCCGAAACAACATTTCCTAAACCTTGTGCTTTCAATTCCCTGTTTGTAGGTGTAATTCTTTTATCAGGGTCCATTTTGTCAGTGGCTTCTACACAAAGCAAAGTTTCTAAACTTGCTACAATAGCCAATACAATGGCAATTTTCCAAACTTCAAAATTTGCAAGTGCTGAAAAATTGGGGAAAGTAAATTGGGCAAAGAAGCCTGAAATTGAATCTGGTACTGGTATTGCTACTACCTGTTTTGAATTTAAACTAAAATCAAGAATTCCATGTTTATAAAAGTTAAACATCAATATGCCAAATAACACCACTACAAGCGGTCCATTTATGATGTTAAATATTTTATGTTTTTTGCTTAATACTTTATCCCAAAATATAAGAATTGCTAAGGATATTGCACCTATGATTACTGCCCCAGGTGTTATAAAGTCAAATGCCTTAAAAATTTCAGAAAACGTATTTTGTCCGTCTGCCTGAAAAAAAGCGTCATCCCCCATTGCGTCCTTATCCCAACCCAATGCGTGGGGAATTTGTTTTAAAATTATAAGCAGCCCAATACCTGTAAGCATTCCTTTGATTACAGAAGATGGAAAGAAGTAGGCAATAAAGCCAGCCTTTGCAAATCCCAAAATCAACTGAAACACTCCTGCTAAAACAACAGCAGTTAAAAATGCCGTCCACGAACCATCAAGTGTTGCAATAGAAGTTAAAACTATTACTGCTAATCCAGCAGCAGGACCACTAACGCCTAAAGGTGAGCCACTTGCTGTACCTACCAAAATACCGCCTACAATACCTGCAATTATACCTGCAAATAATGGTGCACCAGATGCTAATGCAATTCCAAGGCATAAGGGAACTGCAACAAAAAACACTACAATACTGGCAGGCAAATCGTTCTTTAAGTTTTTAAATAAGTTTATCTGGTTCATATTTTTATGATTATTTAGCAAAGATAGGGTTATTATTTTAAAAGATAGTATTACTATCATAAATAATTGTAAAATATTTTTCCCTTAGCTTTGTTCCGTACTCAGTAACTGACCTAAATACAGACAGAAATGAAATTGCAACTACAAATAAAAATGAATGAGGATTTATTTCTTCGAAATCCAGAGCAAACAGAGTTGGGTAAGAACATCATAAAACATAGTATTCAATTAATTGAGAAAGATGGCTTTGAAGCTTTTACCTTTAAAAAATTGGCAGAGGATATTGGCACTACAGAAGCAGGGATTTACCGCTACTTTGAAAATAAGCATCGGTTACTTTTATACATCATAGCTTGGTATTGGAGTTGGCTTGAATACCAGATTAGTTTTCAAACTAATAATGTTACAGACCCTGTTGTAAAGTTAAAAAAGGTAATAAAACTATTGGCAACAACGGTACAAGATGATGCTAAAACAAGTCATGTAAATGAAAGTTTACTACACCAAATAATAATTTCAGAAGGTTCAAAAGCATATTTAACCAAGCAGGTTGGAGAAGATAATAAACACCAATTTTTTAAGCCCTACAAAGACCTTTGCGCCGTTATCGGAGATATAATTTTAGAATGTAGTCCCAAGTACAAGTATCCAAGGTCATTGGCTACTACGATTATTGAAATGGCACATTTTCAGAATTTTTTTATGAATAACCTTCCTTCGCTTACTGATTTTGGAAAGAATAAAGAGGAAACTGAGGTCGTTGCATTTCTGAATGATTTGGTTTTTTCAAGTATTAAAAAGGTTTGATTTTCCACTGTATGTTCGTTGCACCTACCATGCTCTTTGCGACATACAACTTGACTAACATAACAAGCCAACGCTGCAAGTCAGGCACATGGGCAGGCACAAAACCTCTGCACAAAAGCCAACCTGACCAAGAGCCTGCCTTGCCCTACACACGGCAACCATCATGCGGTGCGACACAGACCCACATTATAGACGACCGAGTAGAAAGGGTATGCGTACAACATTGGTATTGCCAAAATGCAGGCTGACGGAAGCCGTGTTTCAACTTTCTGTTCATTGTGCATCTGCATATCCAGCTTGACCTTATCTATTTAGCTATAGAATATATCATCATCTTTTTTATCTTTACTCAGCAGCAGTCAGCCGGGCGGACGGATTTCTATTCCCTGCACTTCGGCAATACCTGTCCGTTGTATGCAAGCGGGCAGACCGTTTATTAAGGAGCGACCGTTTGACAATCATCTTTAGTTTTTCAAAATGTTTTAATAGCCAACGCTTCTTTGCCGACACACATTTTAGCACATTTGCAGGCTCACAAAACCTTGACACAGACCTAACCTGCAAATCAGCTAAAATCTTGCAGACGCTTCATTGAAATTCACATAATAATATTTAAAATCATTCGTTATATTGTAAAAATTTAACATTTACAAGCTTTAAAGGGTATTATTAAGCCACTTTTAACAATTATATGAATTTTCTGCATTAATATTGCATCATTACTGCCATGAAAGAAAAAGCAAAAAAAAACGAAATAACGGTTTTTAATAAAATTTCTCACAACTTCAGAGAACTGCATGTGGATGGTGCTTATGGTGGATTAACACCTAAAAATTTATTAAACATTAATTTTTATGCCGAAAGATTTCCAATTCCTAAATCAATCATCCATGATTTATCGAATAGAACAATAACAGACAGTTCTGATAGTAAAGTAGGAATAATTAGAGAATTTGAATTTGGTATTTATGTTGACTTGCACGTTGCAAAGCAGCTTTCTGAATTCCTTTTAAACAAAATTTCTGAATTTGAGCAAATAACTAAACAAAAAACAGATGCAGACTCTAACAGTAAATAATAAAAATACTTACGCAGGTACTGACATTGATTTTAATAAAAGCGGAAATACTTTCTTGAACTTCATTTATTTTTTTCAAAATTTTGGCTATACTTACACAAGCGAAAGTATTAAAACAGAGTATTCAACATTGTCAGATGATGAACTTACTATGTTTTGTATGAATGTTTCAGAAAAATCCTTAAAAGAAGGATGGGAAAATGAAGATGACGAAAGATGGAATAGTTTTTAAATAACAATTTATGAGTTTTTATTCTAAAGGAGACATAGTATTAATCCCATTCCCTTTTACTGACTTAAAAAGTAGTAAATTAAGACCTGCAATAGTTGTATCAAATTCAAACGTAAATAAGACGACTGACTTAATATTAGCTCAAATCACATCCGAAATAAGAAATGATGATTTCAGTTTTGTAATTAAAGATGCAGATGTTACCAAGTCTTTAAATGGTTATTCTGAAATAAGGTGTCATAAAATTTTTACAGGTAGCAAATCAATTATAACCAAAAAGATTTCTGCCTTAAAACCACATAAGCAAATTGACCTTTTTAGCCAAATTGTTTCATTATTAAATTAATTTCAAAGAACTTATTGGCTTGACAAAGCCCCACACATTTACAAAGGCACACAAGCCCATACACGACAGCTAACCTTTGTAAAAGAGTGTTGCTTGCAGACGCTTCCAAAACCCCTCGACACAATTAAAACCATTCCGTTAGACAAATCCGCCTGCATACAACAGGGGGTTTGCCAAAATACGGGCGGACGGAAGTTATCTTCGGCTTTTGTAATGTCTCGTCCTGAAATAGGTTGACTACAAATCAACTTAAAAATGGATATCAAACAACAAGCAATTACCGAGTATTTAACGCAAGGCACCGGCTACAGGAAGTTAGCGGCCAAGTATG
>JANXSR010000311.1 GCA_025352625.1 Ferruginibacter sp. | reverse complement strand
TCTTCGTCGGTCATTGTCCAACTGAGATTTCCTACGTAAATGTTCATTGTAAAAACTTTTTAAAATTAAATAATAACTTTAATGACTTAGCGGTACAATGAACTGTAAACGGACTTCGAAAAAGACATCTATCAGCTAACGACGAAATACTAAAACCATTAATGCAACACAAATGTAGCTATTTATTTAAAAAAACAATAATTTTCAAAAAAAATCACAAACCCGGATTTTCCAGTATCATTTTGGCTAAACGGCTGTCTCTTTTGTACACATCGTTCCTCAAATTAAGTTTTCCCTGCCTGTCAACCCATGCAGTAAAATAGGCAATGAATACAGGAACGGTAGCTTTAAGTGTTACATATTGTTCCACTTTTTTATTCATTGCTACAGTAATTTTTGTTTCATTCCAGTTGGGATCGTTCCTTAAAAGATATTGTGCCAGTTTTTTTGGTTCAGCCAAACGGATACATCCATGGCTGAATGCTCTTTTATCTTCGTTAAACAATGACTTAGCCGGAGAATCATGCAGGTAAATGCTGTGGGTATTGGGGAACAAAAATTTCACCAGGCCTAAAGAATTATTTGGTCCTGGTTTTTGCCTTACATTCCCCCCATTCCATTCCATATTGTGTTGAGCCAGGTAATTTGGATTGCGTTTAATAGCCGGTAATGTTTCTTTTTTTAAAATGCTTGCCGGAATATTCCAATAGGGACTAAATACTACGTACTTCATATCACCATTAAAAATTACTGTTTGATTTTGGTCTTTGCCAACCACTACATTCATTTTAAATGCCAAACTATCATGCTCATAAACATGTAGTTTATATTCCGGAATATTCACCAGCAGGTAATCACTCTTCAATTGAACAGGTACCCAACGGCTACGTTCCATATTCACCAATATCTGTTCAATTCTTTTATCTATGGGATAATTTAATTCGGTAAATAAGGTGGCATTTACAATGCCATCTTCTTTGTAACCCAAGCGTTGCTCCAAATTTTTTACTCCATTAAATAAAGCTTTATCAAATTTGTTCGATTGATTATTTTCAGTAATGTCGCCCAATAAAAACAACCGTTCTCTGATTGCTCCCACAGTTTCTGACGAATCGTTCAATTGATATGCTTTTTTATCGCCCTTAATAATTGCCAGGTTACCCTTTGATTTTATAAGATTGTACTTTTTCAAATAGTCCTTTAGCAAATTATATTGTTTGAATACAGGAGAATTTTCCAGCAAATTTTTACCGCTTAGCATCGAGTCTAACAATTGCTGGCTGGTAATTTTTTTGCGTGGTAAAAACCAATCCATTGCCAAAGTTTGTTTTTCATCTAAACCCTGCCATACTTTTTTTGCATAGGCAAAGTATTGGGAGGTAAGCATCAACTCCAGTATGGGCGCAATTGAATCAGTACCAACCGCAGCTTCCATTAATGCAACAAAAGCTGATTTATATGGAACAATATCCGGCAGCCCCTCTTCGCTGATGTTTTGAATACGGTTGAATAAATTATCAGCCGGTTCAATCATTCCTTTCTCGTCATACCAGGCGTATGCATATTTCCTGCCTTTGTAAAAACTGGAGATATCTTTTTCAAATACTTTGAATTTAGGGAAACTATCAAGGAAGGATTTTATAATGGAGCTATCAAAAGTGATTGTTGTCTGGTTGCTAAAGCTGCCTTTTATTCCAATTTCTTTTGTTTCAGTTTTGGGAATAGTATCATTGATAGTGGGGGTGGTTTTTGAAGTATTGTTACAATTGGTAAAAATGATACTTACAAAAAAAGCACAGATACATACAGAAGTAAAAACTTTTTTTAACATGGACAATATTTTAAAACAGGTAGAAAAATAGATTTCAAAATAGTTACTTAGCACAAAGAAAAACAATTGAATGGTCTTATAAAAGTAAACTTTCATAAAGAATGAGCTTTCAAATTGAAGGTAGCTACTCAATAGGGGAATGTGGTAAAGAGGCCATCCGCCGCGGCAGACAAGTCGTAAGAATGTTAAACTGAAAACAACCTATCGGAACAAAAAAAATCCGCTCAAATACTGAGCGGATCATGAATTATTTAAAGATGAAATTATTCAGCAGTTACTTCAAATTCAACTTCAGTTTCGTTGCCGTTACCAAAATCAATTTTTGCTTTAAAAGTACCGAGTTCTTTTACTTCATCAAGGATGGTGATACGACGGCGGTCAATTTCGTAGCCTTTTTGCTCTTTAATTGCACGTGCAATTTGAACAGAAGTTACGCTACCAAAAATTTTACCGGTTGTACCAGTTTTAGCACCAATTTTTAATGGTCCGCTTGTTAAAGTTGCAATTACGCTGTTCAATTCTGCTAATAATTTAGCTTCTTTTTTAGCTTGCTGCTTTACTTTTTCTTCCCTTTGTTTTAGGTTACTCGGGCTAGCCTCGATTGCCAGTTTAGAAGGAATTAAAAAGTTACGGCCGTAACCGTTTTTTACGGTTACCAGTTCGTTGGCACCGCCAAGGTTGTTTACATCCTGTATTAATATTACCTGCATTGTTTTGCATTTTTACCCAATCTGCCTCAACAGACTTTCCCCACTAAAGGGTTAGGGTGGTTTGAAAAAATTATTTCGTTTATACCTTCTCCTTTTTCCCCTTCAGGGGATAGGGGTATTATTTCAATAAATCGGTAACGTATGGTAAGATGGCCATTTGACGGGCTTTCTTTACTGCATCGCTCACTTTACGCTGAAACTTTAAAGAGTTTCCGGTTAAACGGCGGGGCAACAATTTACCTTGTTCGTTCAGGAATTTTTTTAAAAAATCGGCATCTTTATAATCAATATAATGAATACCCATTTTTTTAAAGCGGCAATATTTTTTTGGACGCTTTTCAGCTTTGATTGCTGTGAGATATTTTATCTCGTTTGGTTTTGCCATAATTATGCGTCTGCTTTTTCTGTTGCTGAATGTTGTACACCACTTTTCTTTCTTGCATTGTACTCGACGGCGTATTTATCGAGTGCAGTGAACATGTGACGGAGGACTGATTCGTCACGCAGAAGCTGTATTTTCAGCTTCTCATTGAAGTCGGATGGCGCTTTGTATTCCATTACCCAGTACAAACCTGTGGTTTTTTTCTGGATGGGATACGCCAGTGATTTTAGTCCCCAGGCATTTTCGTGCACTGCCTGTCCTTCATTCTCAGTAAG
>JANXSR010000301.1 GCA_025352625.1 Ferruginibacter sp. | reverse complement strand
TACTGCATAATAAGCGGTGTTGAAATTCGGATGATTTCTTTGGTAGTAGCTTTATCGTATTTAAAAGTTGTAAGTAATGCATATTCTTTTTTTAAACCGGTTTTATACAATACCAATAACATCACTAAAAATCCACTTACTTCTGCAATTACTGATGCCAGTGCAGCTCCATTAAATCCAAGGGCAGGAAATCCCCAATGACCGTAGATTAATAAATAATCAAGCAAAATATTTACAGAAGCTTCGGCAACGGCACCAATCATTAAATACCGGCTATTAAGCGACGCAACCAAAAAAGCATTGCCCATTTGAAAAAGGTACAAAAAAGGCAGTCCCATTATACGAATCCGTAAAAATTGCATTTCTTGCGGATACGCTTTTGGGTCAGCAACCTGTTGCAATATGAATGGAGCAACAAACAGTGTTATTAGTATGCCGGCAACTGCAAGTTGTAAACTGATGCGGATTGATTGTGCCAAAATGGTTTTAAAGGCACTTGTATTATCGCCTCCCGCATATCTTGAAAATTCAGATTGCAGTCCATTATTTAACCCATTACCGGCAACTGCAAATATTAAATAAAAAACACCTGTTATCCCGGCATTACCCAATGCTTCTGTACTAAGATTGCCCAAGAACATGCTATTGGTAAGCATATTTATTTGTGGAATAATAATGGCAAGCGTAATAGGCAGTGCTATCGATAGTATTTGCCTGTTGGTTACCTGTACTTTTAAATCTTTAATTGGTGCTGTTACTTCCATAAGTTGGCAAATTTATCTTATTTTGCCAGCCTAAACATACATTTTGAATTCATCCTTTAATATATTAACTCCTGGTGCCGATACTTCGCAAAGCAGTTTATTGATTGAGATTGGCAGGCAGGGCATTTCATATGTTGCCACCAACGAGATAAATACCTGCATAGCATTATCAGCTTATCATTTTAACACAGGTACCAGTAATGACGAGGTTGCGAATTATTTGAAAGATATTTTTGCTGCTCAGCCTTTTTTACAAAAGACCTTTAAAAAAATAAGTTTTGTTTATGCCTTTGCAGAAGCTGAACTGGTACCAAAACAGTTTATGAATAATGTAGCAAACAATGAAATATTGGACCTTGTATATGGCGATACATCTGACCGTATTGTACGAAATGATTTTATGAGTAGCTATAATCTTAACAACGTTTATGGGATACCAAAACAAGTTGATTCAGTAATAGCTAATTTATTTCCGCAAGCGCAGCATTTTCATTTGTATTCTTTATTGCCGAATGTAAATAAAGTAACCCGTAACCAGTTGTATAGTATTTTTAGTACCACACATCTTACGATGCAATTATTTAAAGATGAAAAGTTGCAATTAATAAGGAGTTTTAGTTACAAGGTGCCGGAAGATGTGCTATATCATTTACTAAATGCCTGCCAGTCTTTTGATGTACCCGTAAACGATACAACCATTGTTCTTAATGGAATGATTGACGCAGCCTCGGGTTTATACAATGAAGTGTATAAATATTTTCTGCATCCCGTATTTGGAAAATTACCGGACCAATTCAATTATAGTGAAGACATAAAAAAATATCCATCACATTATTTCAGTCATTTATTTGAATTAGCAGCATGCGTATAATCAGTGGCACATATGGTGGCAGAAAAATTAATCCGCCTTCAAATATGCCTTACACAAGGCCTACAACAGACATTGCCAAAGAAGGGCTTTTTAATATTATTCAAAATAATCTTGATATTGAGTCATTAAAAACACTTGATCTTTTTGGTGGCACAGGAAGTATCAGCTACGAATTGGCCAGCAGGGGAGCAGCCGATCTTACAATTGTGGAAAAGGATAATAATATGTATGATTTTATTAAAAAGACTGCCCAATTATTAAATTTTCAAAATTTTAAACTGGTAAAATCCGATGTATTTAAATTTATAGAGCAATGTACTGAACAGTACGATTTTATTTTTGCAGGCCCACCTTATGCACTAGGAACTATTGACGATCTGCCAATAAAAATATTTAAACAAAACCTTTTAAATAAAAAAGGATGGTTTGTATTGGAACATACACCCCGAAACGATTATAAAAAGTTTGAATATTATCATTCTGAACGGAACTACGGAACTACAATCTTCTCTATCTTTATCATGTAAATTGATAGTTACTTCTTTAGTTCATTTGTTTACCTTGCTCGGATTATTTTATCAATTGTTTTAATCTTACTAATGGAAATGAAAAAAAGTGAGATCAGAAAAATTTATACAGAAAAGCGTCTCCTGTTTTCTTTAGCACAACTAGAAAAGATGGATGATCTGTTGTTGATACAGTTTCAAAAACTTGTAATTGATATACCAGGCTTAATTATGACGTATTGCCCAATAAAAAAATTGAACGAATTTGATCCCCAGGGAATAACAGACTATTGCTATTTTAAAAAACCAGAGCAGCAACTTTTTTATCCATTAATGATGGAGGAGGGAGCTAATTGTGAGATTAGGGCTGTTATTGCAGACGATAACACTTTTTTTAAAACCAATAAATATGGATTTGATGAACCTGTTGATGGAATAGATTTAATCCCCACAGAAATTGATATGGTTATTATTCCATTATTAAGTTTTGATAAAAAGGGATATAGAGTAGGGTATGGCAAAGGCTGTTACGATCGTTTTTTAAAACGATGCAGAAAAGATTGTATAAAAATTGGGTTTAGTTATTTTGATGCCATTGAAAAAATAGAGGATATAAATCAAAATGATTTTAAATTAGATTTTTGTATTACACCTGAACGCATTTTTGTATTTTAACTAATAAAAAAATAACCATTGCTGAAGAGTTTCCGATATTTATTACTTCCTTTTTCTTTCTTGTACAGTGCTGTTTTATTTATCAGAAATAAGTTATTCGATTACAATTATTTAAAGTCTTCTTCCTTTAATTTTCCCATCATTTGTGTGGGTAACCTTGCCGTAGGCGGAACAGGAAAAACGCCCATGGTGGAATATCTGCTAAGGATTTTAAAAAATGATTACGCTATAGCAACACTTAGCCGTGGATATAAAAGAAAAACAAAAGGCTTTGGTATTGCTGATGAAAATACTACAGCGCTTGATATTGGTGATGAGCCAATGCAATTTCATTTAAAATTTCCGACTGTTACAGTAGCTGTAGGGGAAGAACGATTGGTAGCCATTCCACAATTACTACATGAAAGGCCGCTTACGAAAGTGATTATTTTAGATGATGCTTTTCAGCATAGACAGGTAAAGGCAGGGTTAAATATTTTATTGACAGATTATGCCAATCTTTATACAAGAGATTTTTTGTTACCAGCCGGCGATCTGAGAGATTTGAAAAAAAGTAGCAGAAGAGCTGATATAATCATCATAAGTAAATGTAAACATAATCTTAGCGAAGAGGAAAGAGAACTGATAATAAAAGAATTAAAACCGTCAAGTTATCAACAGGTATTTTTTACTGAGATATTCTACACACATCCATATCACCTTTTTACAAAAAAGGAAACAGATTTATCTCTTAGTACAGATATTTTGCTTGTTTGTGGAATTGCTAATCCTAAGCCACTGAAAGATTTTTTAACCGGGCATGTGCATACTTACGATATGTTACGTTATCCCGACCATCATATTTTTAATAGTGATGACCTTGCGGAAATTAAAAAGCAATTCAATAAAACCCAGTCTTTGAATAAAATTATTTTAACAACAGAAAAAGATGGCGTGCGGCTTAAAAAATTTGAAACAGAATTGAAAGATTTCCCGCTGTATGTATTGCCTATTCAACATTCATTTATGTTTAATGATGCAGAAAGATTTTGTGATATAGTGACTAATTTTATTGGTTCTTTCAATCAAAAATGAAATTTACAAAGTATCTTAAATATTTAGCTGACTTATTTAGCCACAGCAATTTTTACTTTTTTATTCTTAATTTTCTCATCTTTTATCAACTCCAGTACTGCCCCTACTTTTAGTTTACGCACTGCCACAAACGAGAAAAAATCTTTCACTTCTATTAAACCAATATCATCCTTTTTCAATAGTCCTTTGTTTGATAAAAATCCAACAATATCAATTTTGTTAACCTTATCTTTTTTGCCTGCCGCTATAAACAGGGTTGACCATTTCGGCTTTTCTGGTAATTCAATTCTTTCAGGTAATTCAATTTTTTCTACGTTGCCTTTAATATATGCTGGTAGCTTTTCTTCTTCAGATAAAATCAATATAGATTTACCTCCGGCTTCCATACGAGCTGTCCTTCCATTGCGATGGGTATACACATCTTCTGTTGCAGGTAAATGATAATGAATAATGTATTTAATATCCGGGATATCTAATCCTCTTGAAGCAAGGTCGGTAGTTACCAATACATTTGATGTGCCGTTTTTAAATTTGCACATGGCACTTTCCCTTTCCTGCTGTTCCATTCCACCATGATAAAATACATTTACAATTCCTTTATCTTTTAGTAAACTGCTGGTTCGTTCAACTGACTCCCGATGGTTACAAAATACAATCATTGATTTATTTCCAATTGAACAGATAAGCCTAAAAAGTGTTTCTGATTTATCTTTTTCAGGCGATAATACAGTTCGTATCACCAGTTCATCTTCTTCAGCTTTTTGAACAGGAACTAAAAAATCAAGCCTTGTTGGCGACGTAATTCCAATAAAATCAGGAATACGAACGGCGTCAGTTGCTGATGTTAAGATTCTTTTTTTAACTGATTTAAGAGAACTTATAATAAAAGCCATTTCTTCCTGAAAACCAAGTTCCAGTGATTTATCAAATTCATCTAAAACCAACGTAGTAATTTCTTCTAAAGCAAAGTTATTGCGGCGGATATGATCCGCAACCCTGCCAGGTGTTCCAATAATAAGGGCAGGAGATTGAACAAGATTATTTTCTTCAGTTTCTCTTTTATGTCCACCATAGCAACAGGTAACTTTATACCCCGTCGCCATTTTTCTAAATACTTCATCTATTTGTATTGCAAGTTCTCTTGATGGAACCAAAATTAATGCCTGAACTTTTTTACTTTCTTTTGTTAGCAATTGTACAATTGGCAATAAAAAAGCAAGTGTTTTTCCTGAACCTGTAGAAGACAATAATATAACATCATCATTTTCCGCATTTGCTTTTAAGGATGCAAGCTGCATCTCATTAAGCTCCTTAATTTGTAAACCAGCTAATATTGTATCTATTGGTATATTATTGTGTCGCATCCCGGTAAAAGTAGTGTTTGTAGAAGGAAGCACAAAAAAAGAGAATGGATAAACATTCTCTTTTTATTTAAATAATAAATTATTGGTATAAATATCCTTATTAATTAGTAGTACAATTGATATTAAACTTACAGCCATTTGTACCGGGCGTAAATGTAAAATTGCCCACTTCAGCAGGACGGCCAGAACCTTTTAAAATAATGGTTTGCTGCCCGGCAGCTATAAATGTTCCCGAGGCTATAAAAATTATTCCATTTATAGCATTGCTTGCAATTGTGTAGGTTCCCGCAGTTGTTACAGTTGCTTTAATAATAACTGTATTACTTGAATCTAAAGAAGTGCCTAATATATAATCACCAGTAATTATTGGGGTTGTGCAACTATCAGGTGTGCCATTTAAAGTAAATTGTGCAATCATATCATTTGTTGCGTTTGCCGAAAATGATATGATAAATGAACAACCTTGAGATCCGGGTAAGTAGGCATAAGAACCTGATGCCGATGGTGTTCCTATACCATTTAAAATTATAGATTGTTCACCAGTTTTTGTGAAGGTACCAGAACCTCCAAATAAGATACCATTAATATTTGCGGTTGCAATTGAATAAGTACCGACAGAATCTACATTAACTCTAATTTCTAGTGTGTTTAATGAATTTAAAGTGGTGCCTTTATTATAAGTGCCTTTAACGATTGTAGCTGAACATGTTCCATTTGTTTGCGAAAAAGCATATTTAGCAGAGCCTCCACTAGTACCTGGCGTTTTGGTAATAACATCCTGAAAATTCAATTCTTTTTGACAGGAAATAAAGACAATTGAATAATAAAAGACGGTTAATACAAATAGTAGTTTTTTCATCATCGGATTTCTTAATAGATATACAAAATTCAACGGCTAACATTGTTTGCTAGCTTTTATACAAATGATTGATAATGCATTAGATAATTCATAGTTGGCAAAGTCTTTGTTATATACGTACTATAGAATAATTAGAGTAAAAACGGTTCAATTGCTGAGTTTAGTATTAACGTAGCAACTAAAACAAATAATCTATGAAATTATCAATATATAAAGCTCCTGTATCCTTTAGTATCAAAGCGTTACGATTTTTTTTATTTTTGCTATTCGCTATTTTTTCATGTGTACTCTATATTTATTATTTAAGATTATCAAAATTTAGAGGATGATCTTTAGTAATTGAGTATTTATTTACTGTAAGTGTTGGGATAAAATTTCCCATTTTACTTTAAAAAATTTTTGTGAATTCAATGTTAAATAAAAATCTCTTCCCAATGCTTTAACTGTATCTACAATAGTATTTATTTCCTATAATTAATATTATGTTAAACAGGCGCACAAGGCTACGCTACTCCCTATCACAACGTTTTATTTTTTTTTGCCCACGCTCCAGAGCGAAGATTGTGTTTTTAGATTATGTTTTGTTAGATTGTGTGACCTTAAAACAGTTTATATGAGTTACGAAGTATATTCATCGGAAGGTGCCGACTATTTGATGAAATTTTACCTTGATAAAGTCAAGGGGCAATTAATAGACATATCCTTAAAAGATAAGATTACTCATTTAGAAAAGGAGGAATTTACAGACGGAAAGTATCGTGTTACTGTTTGGGCTAAAAATGCAACCCGTGTCTTTCTAAAAGGTGACGTATCTGAAATAGCTAAGAGATTAGGTTTAATTTCTCCATTTGAGGCCTTAAAATTGAGAGATCAACATTTATAATATATCCATCATCTTCGAAATACTTTAATGATGTTGCATTAGGGTATTTATCAAGCAACTCCTTTAAAGGAGCAAACGCCTCATCTAATTGTGTTAGATATTCCTGCATCTTTCGATACTCAAATTTTATTTTAGCGAAGGACTTGCCTTTAAGGGCAACGAGCTCCGCATCGTAAAAAAATAAAACTCCATCCGCACATGCTCTACATC
>JANXSR010000277.1 GCA_025352625.1 Ferruginibacter sp. | reverse complement strand
AATTGTACGGGCGTTACTTTAAAACCGCTTTCTAATGATGTACCTACCTGTACCACAATTCCACGGGCAATCTTCACTAATTCCGAATAAGTTACCCAGTAAGGTGTTGGTATCACTACTTCATCTCCATCATCTACCACCGCTAAAATAGCATTTGCCAAACTTTGTTTTGCGCCAGTTGAAGTAACAATATTTTCAGGTTTATAATCGAGGTTATTATCTCTTTTTAATTTGGTACAAACCGCTTCTCTTAAATCTGCGAAACCTGCAACGGGCGTGTAGTGGCTCCAGTTATCGTTGATGGCTTTTATTGCTGCATCTTTAATATGTTGTGGTGTATCAAAGTCTGGTTCTCCCAAACTTAAGTCAATTACGTCAATTCCTTTTGCCCTTAATTCACGGCCCAGTTTAGCCATTTTTAATGTTTCAGGTTCTGCAAAGCGATCTAATAAAGAAGAAAAATGCATGTAGTTAAATTTTAGAAATGCAAATTTACAAGAAACCAAACATTTATTGATCGTTAAGTTAAGAAAATGATATTTTAATGAAATCTTTTTATAGAATGGATTATTGCTTTTGAAACAATTTAAATAGTTACTACTATTTATCATATTTAAAAATCAATGGAGATAAGTCCGGTTCTGTTTTCTTTTTTCGTTCAAGCTCATGCTGGTAAAATATTTCGCCAAGGTGTTTCATAAAAGGCAATCCTATGGTATCGTACTCATATTTGTCATCATTTAAAATACCATCGCCATTGCAATAAATAGTCGCTGATAAAAAGAATTCAATTTTTTTATCAAAATCAACGACGTAAGCAACATCTGTCAATTGGCCATATGCATCACCTACTTTATTAAAGATGCGAATATTTTTTGGCAGCTCCCCTTTTGCAGAACCAAATAATAAAAACTTACAATAGGCCGGCCAGTAAGTCGCTGTATCTGCCGTGTAAGGGGGGAATGTACTTTCAGTTGGATACTGACTCATGTATTTCAGCAAAAAATTCCTGTCATCTGCGGTGATATTAAATCGTTGAGATCCACTCACCTTTTCAGGATAAATTATACTCAATAAAATATTGTGAAGCTCCAATAAACTGATCCTGTTTTTGTTTGAAAAATTCATCGGATTGTTTATCAATTGCTCCCCATTGTAATAATCTTTGCCGCCGGTTAAATAACCTTTTCCAAGCGAATCTTTCCGTTTTGCATATTGAGAACTATCGTATTGCATAGGCTGTTTGTACAACAGTCTGTTACTATTATCTAAAAAATTGATTGAATTGGTTGCCCGGTTTTGTTCTTCCGTCAGGGGAATACTTAACCGGTGCAATACCTGGGCATTCGCATACCCCTTTTGATGTAATTGTTCATTAATGTAACGCCGTCCCAAAAATTCGTACAGTCTGTTGTAAGCATCATTATCGCTTACCATCAATATTTTTTTTATGTAATTGGCAACAGCTGGTTTACCATCAGGTGATGTTGGATCGTTGTAAACAGCTGTTTGACAGGGTTGAGATTGTTCGGTAATCATGGTGGTATTTTTATCAATACCAGTTTGTTTTAATTCATTTAACCGCTGTAAGGCCAATAAACAAATAGGAAGTTTTACCGTAGAGGCAGGGTAAAAATAATTATCTGGGTTAACATTAAAATAATAATTCTTTAAAGCCGGTATTCCATTAGCACCTTTATCTATTTGAGTATAAATAATTTGAACATTCCATTGCTTTCTGTTTTTAAGGATGCCATCAAAATATGGAGGGTATTGCTCAAGTAATTTTACGAGGATGCTGTCTGTTCTGGAGTTGTCTGCCACAACCATCGTTGAAGTGTTGGTTTTTAAAATATTTACGGTATCAACTTTCGCAATAATTTCCTTTTTTGGCTTTTGCCCAACTGCACAAAAACAACATAACAAACAGGCAGTAATAAAGCAACAATATTTTGAATACATAAACAAAGATTAGAGTGCAAAATGGCGAAAAATCTAAAATAAAACGCTAACAGTCTTCAAACAGTTTTTCCCCTATCTTTGCAAACTTCTAAAAAATTAACAAAGTAGCTACTAAAAGTAACCAATTATGAAATTGAAAGGCTTAGTTTGGTTTTTCGCCATTGCATTAATTCTAATCTCTATCTGGGAATTATCGTACACTTTTGTGGTACGCAGTTACGAGGCAAAGGTAAAAACACAGGCGGAAAGAATTGTAAAATCTCAGTATCCGGAAGTAACGGGCGAAGACAAAAATGCATTGGTTAAAACAAGGATGCGCCACATTCTTGACAGCACCAAAGAAAAAAGTATTTATCTCATTGTTGGTACAAGCTACCAGAAATGTAAAGAGAATGAACTAAACCTTGGTTTGGATTTACAAGGTGGTATGAGTGTAACTATGGAAGTTAGCCTTGAGGGGTTGCTTAAATCAGTAAGCAATAACCCTAAAGATGCCGGTTTGGTAAAAGCATTGCAAACTGCAACTGCACAAAAAGTTGCCAGCAATTCAGATTACATTACTTTGTTTCGTACCGCTTTCACCCAACAAAACCCCGGTACGCCATTAGCTTCTTTATTTGCAGGCCCAGGCAAGCAAATAAAAATTACTGACAGCGATGATAAAGTAATTGAACAGATTAGAACAACTGCTAAGGGTGCTATTAATGAAACCTACAAGATATTACTTAAGCGTATTGATAAATTTGGTGTGGCTCAACCCAACATCAACTTAGATGAAAATAAAGGTATCATACAGGTTGAGTTAGCTGGTGTAACCGATAAAGAAAGGGTTAGAAAATACCTGCAGGCAAGTGCCAATCTGCAATTTTGGTCAGTTTACAATTTAGATGAAATTGGAAAAGGGTACGAAAATGCTGCCACTTCTCTTGCTGCATTTTTAAGCGGAACCAAAGATTCTTCCGGCATTGCTGACACAGCAAAACAAGCAAAATTTGCAACGGCTCTATACGAAGTAATGACTCCGCTTGATATCAGGCAGGAAAAAGTTCCATACAACAAACAGTTTAGTTTTGTTACACATGCAAAAGATACCGCCTTATTAAATTATTACCTGTCGCTGGATGTTGTTAGAAATAACTTCCCCACAGATTCTAAAATTTTATTGGGTACTGAAGAAGCTCCTGAAAAAGGTTTAAAATACATGTATGTATATGTGGTTAAAACATTACCTGGTGGCGAAAAAGCACCAATGGATGGTGAAAGTGTGGAAGAAGCTTTTCAGGGATATGATGATAAAGGAGCCCCCTCTATTAAAATGAACATGACCAGCACGGGCGCAAAAAAATGGGCTGATCTTACAAAAAATAATATCAACCGTCCTGTTGCAATTGCATTGGATGATATCGTTTATACAGCGCCCAATGTTATGGGAGCTATCGAAGGTGGCCAAACAGAAATTTCCGGCAAATTCACTACTGAAGAAGCACAGGATCTTTCCAATATTTTAAAGAGTGGTAAAACAAATGCTCCTGCAAAAATTGTTGCTGAACAGGTTGTCGGGCCGACATTAGGTGAGGCTTCTGTTAACGGAGGTATGATGGCATTTGGGATTGCATTTTTAGTAATTTTTTCTTTAATGTTTTTGTACTACAATACCGGCGGATGGGTTGCAAATATTTCATTGATTTTAAACTTACTCTTTACTATTGGCGTGTTAAGCGCCATGGGCTTCACTTTAACAGCAGCAGGTATTGCCGGTTTGGTGTTAACGGTAGGCCTGGCGGTAGATACCAACGTAATTATCTTTGAAAGAATTAAAGAAGAACTTACAAAAGGTAAATCTTATCCACAAGCAGTTAATGACGGTTACAGACGTTCTTTAGCTCCTGTAATTGATGCGCACGTTACAACCTTTTTAACAGCAGCTATTTTGTTTATATTCGGTTTAGGCCCTGTATTGGGTTTTGCTACTACACAAATGCTGGGTATTGTTCTTTCGTTGTTCTGCGGAATTTTAGTATCAAGATTAATCACTGATTTCTGGACCAATAAAAATCGTCACTTCAATTATTTTACCGGCATTTCTAAAAGGGTTTTTAAACATGCCAGTTTTAAATTTATTGAATACAGAAAAGTAGCTTATGGTATTTCAATTGTTGTATTGTTGCTTGGTGTTGGCTCTTACTTCAACGGTTTTCATGAAGGTGTTGAATTTAAAGGCGGTCGTAGTTATACGGTAGCTTTTCCACAAGCTGTAAAAAATGACGCTGTTAGAGATGATCTTAAAAATGCTTTTGAAGGAGACTTTCCGGTAATTAAAACAGTTGGCGATAGCAAACATTTAAACATTACCACTTCTTATAAAAAAGGTGTTGATAATGCAGACAGTTTGGTACAAACCAAATTGTACCAGGGACTGCAAAAAGTATTGCCCGGAATTTCTTATGCAGATTTTGCAAAGAATAATATCCTGAGTTCGCAAACAGTGCAACCAACCATTTCTGAAGAATTAAAAAGTGGAGCTATTAAGGCAACTCTATTTGCAATGCTAATTATCTTCCTGTATATTTTTGCCCGTTTCCGCGACTGGAGATATTCTGTTGGAACGATTGTAGCTTTGTTGCATGATGTTTTTGTAACATTAGCCGTGTTTTCATTCCTTAAAAATATTGTACCCTTCCCGCTGGAAATTGACCAGCATTTTATAGCAGCCGTTTTAACAGTAATAGGTTTTAGTATGAATGATACGGTGATTGTATTTGATCGTATCAGAGAATACAGTAACAATGCTAAAAAAGGCGAAAGCAAAGGCTCTATCATTAACCGTGCTATCAACGATACATTAAGCCGTACCATCATGACATCTTTAACAGTGTTCTTAACTATTTTGATATTGTTCATCTTTGGTGGTGAAGTAACAAGAGGTTTTGCTTTTGCAATGTTGATTGGTGTTATTACTGGTACTTACTCTTCTATTTTTGTAGCTGCACCGGTGTTGGTTGATCTTGGAAAAGACAAAGCCTTAACTGAGCCTGTGGCTATAACTACGGATAAAGCTGTTGTTACCAAAGGAGCCTGATTAAATAAATAATTTATTATAAAAGAACCCGTTAACTTAATTGTTAACGGGTTCTTTTTTGTGTTACAATATATCCAAATTACTGAAAAAAGATGTGTAGATATTGCCGCTTTAATTAGCTAAAGGAATATCTTTTAAGAAGATTGAACTATCTTTTAAATACGGAATGTTTTGATGAAACTGGCTGTTAAACAGGTATCTAAAAAAATTTACATTGCTCCATTCATCTTTAAACGCTATATAGTTTTTGTCGGGAAAACGAACCGCACAAATGTTATCAAAAACTAACGCAACAGGTGAATTATTAATGTTGTAACCCCTGTAACCATGATCGCTCATTACAATTACAATAGCACTGGTATCCTTTTTACAAATAACTTCCACCAGCTTTTTAATTTTAGTATTCGTGTATTTGATATAAGACAAAATAATGGGTTTGTTGTAATAGGTTTGAGGATCAAAAATTTGTGCGGTGGGTAAATAATTTCCGGCACTATCATAAAATACCAATGGGTGAGGCATATTAAAATGCGCATAAGTAAACTGTGGTATGGAAGATTTTTGATTGTCTGATTCAGTCAATTTTTTTTCGAAAAATTTATTGTTTCTATCTTCCTGCATGTATATGTACTTAATGTAGGGGATAGCATATTTGCCATCAATAAAATTCCATCCAACATCTGCCAGTACTTTATTAAAAAAAATTTTGTGCGTTAAAAGCTGTGCCTGCGAAATAACAAATGAGTTTGATTTATAGGAAGGCTGGTCTAAAATATTAAAAATAGAATAGTTGATAAACGAGTATCCTATCGATTTAAAATATTGAATCACCCTTGCATTCTTAATTTCTTTAATTCGCATCTGGTCATCATCCATCGTGTTTTGCAATGCGTTGTAAGGCATATTGATATATTCCATATTAAGCATGGAAGCCATCGAGTAAAAAGTCATGTTGTAATTGGAATAGGTAGGTAAAAACTTAAATTCTTTTTTTTCTAAAAATTGATACAAGTCATCATTGGCAAATCCAAAGCTATCTTGTAAACTTTTGTATCCGGGGTATTCATCAAAAAGCAAAAGATATACATTGGGCTTTGTTTTAACCACGGCAGTATCAAAATTAATGTTACCGGAAAAGGCTGAAGGAGTTGATTGAACTGATTTTAAAATTAAAGCCCCAGCATCATACAGGCAATAAATTAGCAGCAACACATTTAGATACAAACACAACTTATATTGAAGTGTAATTTTTTTACGGATAAATAAAATAAACAGGATAAACGTACACAGCATAAAAGGAATAAATATGGTGTAGCCATGCAACCAGGATAAAATATGAATACTTTTTACCCATTCAAATATCGCCCCGAAAAACAGTATCCAGCTATTTATAAAAAAACAGATCAATGCAGCATGCACTGAGTTTTTTGTCAATAATTTTATGACTACATAAAATAAGGTTACACAAATAAGGATTGTTGCGCCAATTTTTAAAAGTTCTATTGGATAAATAAATCCAAAATTTTCAACAGTGCCATGCAGGATGAAAAAAACTACCAACAAAAGGAGAAACCATGGGATAGTTTTAAGCTGTTTCATTTATAGTTTTTTCATTAAATAAAGTAGTCGTTCTGTACCAGTAATTTTTTCCTTTAATATTACCTGAAACTTTTTTGAAAAGACGAGTTCAAAATTTTCAACCGTGTAATCGTGAAATATATCCTCCCTATTTTGTAAAAGTAGTTTTACTTTTTCATCTGTTTTGGGTACAAACTCTATTAGTATGTAGCTCCCCATTGATGCCAGCCAGCCTGCAATAAAATCAAAAGGAACATTGTTTGCAATAGCAAGGTGGTGCACCAATGCCAGCGCCAGTATTACATCTCCTTTTATTCTTTCATTAAAAGAATCTCTTTCTGTATTGTTCCAGCCAATTGCCGGCGAAGGAGTTTGCAGTGTATTGAAAACGGGTAAAATGTTGGTAATTTTTTCGCTGCGGATTTTTATATACAAATCATTAATACAATTGGCATCACCATCCACCGCTATTATTTGCTTTTGAGTATTTTTAAATAACAAACTAAAATGGCCATCATTTGCACCTAAATCAATCATTGAAGTATAAGCTACTGAACTTAAAAAAGATTTTACAAGCTTTGTTTTTTCATGTAAATATGCATTGCTCAAAATTGTATCCGAATAATAGTCATCCCAGGTTGTCTTGGTTTTTTTAATGTGCAGTTTTGATACATAGCCTGTAAGCCCGTTAAGCAGCAAAAGCATTTTTTGTTTTGAGAAAACCCTTGCATTGGCTGCATTATTTTTTTCCTTTTTATCTTTAATAGCTGCCTGCAAATAAATATGCAAATAATTGTGCAAATTCCATTTTGCTTTTTTTGGTAAAATCGATATTAAAACATTTAGTGGGACTCCGTTGGGGTAAATCGTGAAAAATTTACCTCCATCTACTGTACAATACTGCTGCAATAAAAGCGGTGCTAAAAAACATTCACAAAACTGGCGATAGGCTACCCATGGTTTCTCTTCTGTATATTTTTCAAAAGACAACGTATCAATAAAAATAGGTGCACCATTTAAAAATTGAATGTTAAATGGTGTTGCATCTTTTAGCAGCATCCCTTTTTCAATGGCGGCTTTTGCAATATTGAGGGTTAACAAAGCAGCATCCTGCCACATGGCAAAACTCCATTCGTAGGGGCATGTTATTACAGAAATTTGTTGCGGTAAAATAATTTTGGTGCCGGGTAAATTAAACGCAGCGGTATCAGCAATTTCCTCATGACTTACCAGCCACTTTTTTTTGATCAACTCATTATACAAACCGCCCTGCACCAGGCATTGGTAATGGTCATTATAGCCTGCATTTATACAACGGTAATATTCCCCCTGGTATTTAAATACAAAACCATCCCTGTCTTTGTATGAGGCTGAATGTGCTGAAATTATTGAATTCAAAAAAGGATTATTTTGATTTTAAATAAGCGATAATTAATCCAACACGATAAATATTTTAAATAACTGGAACAAGCAGACTTTAAATACGCCATTACCAGCTGTCAAAATCTATTCACTCTCCTGATTTTTTGATTCTTCTTCGGGCAAAACATTTTTAGGCTTTTGTTTTATAAAAAATGATTTCACCGAAATCCAAAAATTTTTAAAGAACATCAATCCGCCTAAAACCGCCGCAATAATTGCCTGTAATAAATAGCTTCCACTTCCCGGATCAAGGTATAATAAATAATATTTCATAAAACTGCTTATAAATTACCACTAAGTTAAATAAAATAAGGTAGATAGCTTTATACCGTATTGACACTAACGCACAGGTAATTTGTCGCAACTTTAATTGAAAAACAGAATAGATAATTTTTAAATAAACCCGAATTTGTTTTACTGTACGCAGATGTAGGAGTAAATATTTGGCGTAATTTTTAGAAACAAGAATAGATCGGGAGAGTAAGAGATAAATTGCCTATCGAAAAGTGTGGTGATTAAAAATATAAATACTATTCATCAACCTTGCTTGGTGCAGATATTAAAACAACAATAAAATCACAACCCTATTCCTCCGTCATTTTTTTGACGCAGACCAGATAAAGAGGGATCCATTTTAATAGCATTATCGCACATTGATTGTCCTTTTTCTTTTTGACCTTTTTGTTGAAAGCACAGGCCTGCCTGGTACAAGGCCTTGGCGTCATTGGCATCCAGTTCAATCAACTGCCGGCAATAATCCAACGATTTATCGAAGTTTTTTTGTTTATAAGATGCCTCAGCAATATCTCTTAAAATATCTTTGTTGCCCGGCTTTTTAGCCAATATAGACAGAAGTAATTTCTCTCCTTTTTCAAATTGTCCACTGTAGATGAAGGCGTAGCCAAGGTTTTCATTAAAATCATTTGTTACCGGGTAACCATGATCTGCTGCTTTTAAAAAACTGTTTGCTGCTTGCTTAAAATCGTTGAGGTTAAAAAAGAGTAACCCCAATTCATTCATCCAAACATTTTTTGAAGTATCTAATGCTATTGCCTTTGTGTAATAAGGAACAGCTTTGGCGTAAAGCTCCATATCTAAGTAACTTCTTCCGATTGTGTAGGTTGCTTCAGCATCAGCGGGATCTTTTGATATAACGTTTAATAGTCCTTTTACTGCTGTAGCATAATCCTCCAGATGATAACTGCTCATTGCTATTATTCTTTCCGTATTGGCGCAACCAATACATTTATTTGCAACTTCTATAGCTTTTGCATACTGGTGGTAGCTGAAATACAAGGCTGATAATTCTTTAATAGCTGCTTTATTGGAGGGGTCCTGTTGATAAAGATTACTAAAATGCCTGATAGCCACATCTGTTTTATGCATGGCTAAATTTGCATACCCATCCTCTTCTATTGCTGCGGTATTTTTACCGTCAAAGTTAATTGCCTTGTCAAAATAAGCAGCAGCTAATAAGTAACGCTTTGCATCTCTTTCTACAATGCCTTTGTTGAAATAAAAGGTAGCACTATCGGGGTTTTGTGAAATTGCTGTATTTATGAATACAATACAGCTAAGTAATAAGGTCTGGATTTTCATAATGATAATTTTACAAAAACTATTCCATTTTAACGGAATACCAAACCTGCTAACGCCGGAAGATGGATATTTATTTCGTAAAGCTCCGTTTCGTTCTCCATTAGTTTAGCTTTAACATCGGGGTTATAAACATCTCCGGTGCCCCAATAGGCAAGATTATCGCTATTAAAAATTTCTTTCCATTCAGATTTTCCATAAACCTTTACTTTCCAATCCCTGCGAACAACCGGTGTAACATTCAATACCACCAGTATATCCTGTTCTTTACTTTTGCCTTTCCTTTTGTACACAATAATTCCCTCCTGCCGATGATCAAGATTAGTCCATTCAAAACCTTCTGTCTTAAATTGCAGCTCATGCAAGGCCGGTTGTTGCCTGTATAAATTATTCAATGATTTAACACAATCCTGCATTTTTTTATGTGGATCAAATGCCAGCAATTCCCAATTAAGTTCGCTTTTATAATTCCATTCGGTGGTTTGTACAAACTCATTGCCCATAAACAGCAATTTGGCTCCAGGATGTGTAAACATGTAGGTGTACATCAATCGTAAATTGGCAAACTTCTGCCATTCATCTCCCGGCATTTTATATAACATAGGGCTTTTGCCATGCACAACTTCATCGTGGCTAAGCGGCAGCATAAAGTTTTCGTCGAAAAAATACATCATGCTAAACGTAAATTTATCCTGGTGAAACTGCCTGAAGTAAGGATCCATTTTAAAATAATCAAGCGTATCATGCATCCAGCCCATCATCCATTTCATTCCAAAGCCAAGACCATCCTGAAATGTGGGCCGGCTCACTTTTGGCCAATCAGTAGCTTCTTCAGCAATCATCTGAACATCGGGAAAATCACGGTAGATAGTTTCATTCAGTTCTTTTATAAAAGCAATGGCTTCAATGTTACCGTTACCTCCAAATTCATTGGGCTCCCACTCTCCTTCCTTGCGTGAATAATCGAGTTGCAAAATTGAACTTACCGCATCTACCCGTATACCATCAATGTGAAAACGATCGAACCAAAACCTTGCACTGCTGATTAAAAAAGATTTTACTTCGCCCCGTTTGTAATTAAAAATATAACTGTTCCAATCGGGATGAAACCCTTTTCGCATATCTGCATACTCGTATGTATGCGTACCATCAAACATAAACAACCCATGGGCATCATAAGGAAAATGCGAAGGAACCCAATCTAAAATAACACCCACACCCGCTTTGTGAAATGCGTCAATCATCGCCATAAAATCTTCAGGCTCGCCAAAACGTGAAGTGGGGGCAAAAAAACCGGTACCCTGGTATCCCCAGCTGCCATCAAATGGATGTTCCATTAAGGGCATTAATTCCACATGGGTAAACCCCATGTCGCTCACATATGGCACTAAACGCTCTGTTATTTGTTTATAGGTATTGTAACTTTCTTCATCATTTTTTACCGGCCGCATCCAACTTGCCAAATGCACTTCATACACACTCCATGCTTCGTTTAAAGCATTTTGCTTCTTTCTGAAACTCATCCATTCCCGGTCAGTCCAGTCATACTGCATGTTCCAGCTAACTGAAGCAGTTTCTGGCCTCATCTCCCAGTAATTAGCGTATGGATCTCCTTTATCGATGGCTGCCCCTTTGTATCCTTTGATGTGGTATTTATATGCCTCTCCTTTTTTAAAATTAGGAATAAACCCTTCCCAAATTCCTGAATTATCTAATCTTACAAAAAGCAGGTGCTCTCCCTTTTGCCAATTATTAAAATGTCCTACTACTGAAACTTCTGTAGCATTGGGCGCCCATACAGCAAAATAAAAGCCTTGTGTATTTAATACTTCGGTTTCATGATTACCAAACAATTCGTAACCGTTGTATAGATTACCATTTTGATAATTATGGATATCCGTATCTGTGAATAGGGAGTAATTCCATACTTGTTTAGTGCTATCTACAAAATGTTCTTCCTCATATTTTTTCTTAGCGATTACTGATTTATCCTGAGTCATTTTATAACAATTGTTTTTTACCGCTGATGCCACTATAGCGCCATTGGTGGATTAAGTTTTTACATGTGCAAAAAAACTTTAAGATTTGCATAACGTAAATTTAAGGATAGTCTGTAAGTATTGTAAATATATTTATAGACTTTTAACAAGTATTTCATTTTTTACCAATACCAACCTAACCCTTCATGATTCAAAACAACCGCTCAGTTATTCTTTGTCTTCTCTTTGTATTTGCAAGCCTGGTAACATCAGCCCAAAACATTTCGGGGATTGTCTCCGACACTATCAATAATAAAAATGTCAGCAACGTTGTTGTGGCCGTTTTAAAACCGGTAGATTCTATTTTGTACAAATTTGCACGAACTGATAAGGAAGGTGGATTTGTATTAAAGAATATTCCACCGGGAAAGTATATACTCATGGTGACTCACCCCTTCTTTGGAGATTTGCTGGATGATGTAACTGTGACTGCCGAGGGCCTTCAATTAAATAAACTTTCCCTTACGCCAAAAATTAAGTTGATGCAGGACTTGATTATAAAAAGTGGCAGCCCTATGAGGATTAAAGGTGATACCACTATTTTTACAGCAGATAGTTTTAAAGTAAGTGCCAATGCCAATGTAGAGGAACTGCTAAAAAAATTGCCGGGTATACAGGTAGATAAAGATGGCAAAATAAAAGCAATGGGGGAAACTGTAGAAAAGGTTTTGGTTGATGGAGAAGAATTTTTTGGAGACGATCCGGGTATGGCAATAAAAAATTTAAGGGCTGATGCAGTAAAAGAGGTGCAGGTGTATAATAAAAAAAGTGACCAATCTGAATTTACAGGCATTGATGATGGTAAAACAAAGAAGACAATTAACCTAAAATTAAAGGATGATAAGAAACATGGTTATTTTGGCAAGGCAGATTTGTCGGGAGGAATACCAGGCCAAAAAAATATTGATAACCGATACAATAATAATTTACTATTTAGTTCCTTTAAAGGAAAGAGAAAAATTGCCGGTTATTTTTTAAATGGTAATACCGGACAGGATGGATTAGCATGGCAGGACAATGAAAAATTTGGTGGCACTGATGATAATTTTTCTGTAAGTGCTGATGAGGATGGTGGTTTAAACTTTAACTGGCAAGGCAATCAGGATGATGAACCCTATGTTGATACTCAAAATGGTCTTTTTAAGAATAATAATCTTGGGCTTCAGTATTCTAATAAATGGAACGACAAACATAACTTATCATTGTCTCCCAAATACAGTTTACAAGACTATGAAAATATCAAACGGACGTTTACACAAACACAGGTTGCAGATTCATTTTTTAATGATAACGCAGTAGAAAACATACATGTAAATAAACAGACGTTTAAATTAAGTGCGGTATATGACTTGAAAATAGATTCTTCTAATTCCTTAAAACTTACTTCTAAAATTGGTAATTACAATACAGAAAGTGAGTCAGACAGAGTATCAGCCAATACCAGCGAGTCAGGAAGGCTTAATAATACCAGTATCAGGGATTTAATTACCAATTCAGAAAAGCAGGCCTTCAGTGGCAGCCTTTTATTTAAACATAAATTTAAAAAAGCCAGAAGAACTTTTTCCTTTAGCTCTAACTGGAATACACTCAATACTGATGGTACCAGCTTTTTAAAATCAGACAACGAAATTTATACAGGCGGCTTAATTTCCTTTAGCCAAAAATTAAATCAACAAAAGGACTATGTAAAAGGGACTAAGCAATTTTTAGCAAAGGCCGTGTATACAGAACCACTTAATAAAAACTACTCGTTAGAATTAAATTATGAGGTTAGTATTGGAAGCGGAAAAAATGATCAGACAACTTATTCGTATTCTCCCGGCTCTGGAAAATACGATGATGTAGTTGACTCATTAACGAATTTGTTTGATCAGAAAATTATTGTAAATAAACCAGGATTTAAGATTAGCTATAACAAGAAAAAATTAAAATACAATTTTGGTACAGGAATAGGGTTAACCCATTTTGATTTAATTGATCATACACGGGGTAATGACTATATACGTAAGTATACCAATTTCTTTCCAAGTGCAAGTCTTACCTATTCCTACAAAAGCAATCATGATCTACGCTTTTATTACAATGGTAACACAACACAGCCACGTACCGATCAATTACAGCTTTTAAGGGATAACAATGACTACTTTAACCAATATGTTGGTAATCCATTACTAAAACCATCCTTTAGAAACGATTTTAATATTTCGCATAACAGCTATAATTTCATTAAGGATTCTTACATGTATCAATCTTTAAATTTCAGCCAAACCAGCAATGCCATTACCGATAGCAGAATCATCAACCCATCTACCGGAAAAACAATTAGCCAGCCTGTAAATACCAATGGAAACTTTAGTGTTAGCTTTTATAGTTACTTTGGTTATAAACTAAAAAAACTGGATTTAAGACTAAATCTTAACCCCAATATCAGCTATAACCATAGCACCGAAATCATAAATGGTTTGGATAACATCACAAAGAACTTAAATACGGGCCTCGGTATTTATTTATCTAAATCTAAAGATAAAAAATACGATTTTAGCCTCTCTGATAGGTTTGCCTATAATAGTAATGTAACCCAACAGTATAACACCAAAATAAAATACAACACAAATGAAATTGGCCTGGATGCAACTGTATATTTAAAAAAGGTTTGGTCACTTAAAAGTGATTTCAATTATTACATGCGGCAAAAAACACCACAGTTTCAAAACAACTTAAATAATCAAATTTGGAATGCAAGGGTACAACGTACATTTAAAGCAGATGAATTTACTTTATACTTTCTTGTACGGGATATATTAAACCAGAACACGGGTATAGAAAGAAATTTTTACAGTAATACTTTAACTGAAGTTAGAAACGAACGTTTAAAAAGATACTGGATGCTTGGCTTTACCTGGAATTTTAAAAACAAAGGCCCTAAGGCAACCCCAACTGAACAACCCTCAAAATAAAAACTATGAAACATAAAATAATTTTAGCGATCACTTTATCCCTTTTCATTTTAAAAGGAAACGCCCAACAATTTATTAATAAGGGTACCATTGAGTTTGAAGTAATTTCCAACGCTAAAAAGGGTCTTCCCAGTGGAAGCTTTTGGGATCAAATAAAAGAAACATTGCCTACATTTAAAACAGCATATTACAATTATACTTTTGCAGATAATAAGAGCATCTACAAGTTTGATCATTACGATGAAAAAAAAGCAAAAGTGCCAGAATTTTTATCAAGAGGAGAAGATGAAAACGAATGGTATACAGATTTTAATACAGGGCAAATTGTTTCGCAAAAAAATTTAGGCTCAACATTAAATATAAAAGATAGCCTGAGAAAAATTCAATGGAAGCTAACAAATGAAAGTCGTTTAATTGCAGGCTTTAACTGCCGGAAAGCTGTAGGGGTAATATTGGATAGTGTGTATGTATTTGCCTTTTACACAGATGAAATTACCATTACTGGTGGCCCTTGTACGCTAAATGGCCTTCCGGGAATGATACTGGGAGTAACCATTCCAAGACTTTATACTTCGCTGATGGCAACTAAACTGAGCGTTACAGATGTAAAGGAAAATATAATAAAGCCGGTTTCAGTAAAAAAATATTATTCTAACAAAGAATTAAATGACATCATAACAAAAAGAATGAAAGATGATTTTGCCAACCAAGAAATGGATGAAAGTGTAAAAAACTATATAAACCAAATGGTTTGGAATGCTATGTTATAAGTTAATGGCGGGGCCTGTTGGAGCCTGTTAATTTATTATTTAAATAAAACCAGCAGCTAAATAACTGCTGGTTTTATTTATTCATTAGGAGAGGTGGTTTGTTGAAAAAAAACATCTCTCAAATAAAGCTTCTGTGTTTATATAAGAACCTAACGGTAGTTTAGTATTGATTGTAGCATTTTTAAGGCATAAAATTCTTTTGTTATATTTATTAAACGTATTTAATAAAAAAAATAAAGTACGATTTTTATTTTTTATGCCTTTCTTGCAAAATACCAACAACATCATCTAAACTAAAACCCTTTGCCTGCAATAAAATCAGGTAGTGAAACAATAAGTCTGCTGCTTCGTCCTTAAACAAATGATCATTGTTATCCTTTGCTTCGATCACTAATTCAACCGCTTCTTCTCCCACTTTTTGGGCAATTTTATTAATGCCTTTTTTAAATAAGGAGGAAGTGTAAGATTCATCTGAAGGATTATTTTTTCTATCGGCAATTATTTTTTCCAGTTGTAATAAAAAATTGCTGCCTTCATTTTTTTCATTGAAACAAGTATCAGCACCTGTATGACAGACTGGCCCAACAGGGATAACTTTTATCAGCAGCGTATCGTTATCACAATCAATAGCGATTTGTTTTACAAAAAGAAAATTCCCACTCTCCTCGCCTTTCGTCCAAAGCCTGTTTTTAGTTCTGCTGTAGAAAGTAACTTTCTGCAACTCGTTGGTTTTTGACAATGCTTCCTCATTCATAAACCCGAGCATCAATACTTTACTTGTCACTTCATCCTGTACAATGGCCGGCACAAGCCCATCTGTATATTTTGCAAAATCTACTGTCATAATCTTATGGCTATTTTTTCGTTGGCTAAATATTGTTTTAACTCGGGTATCGCTATTTCTTTATAATGAAAAATACTTGCCGCTAAGGCAGCATCCGCATTGCCTTCCTCAAATATTTCTTTAAAATGTACCATAGTTCCTGCACCACCTGATGCAATAACCGGAACCGAAAGTTCATTTGATAAAAGCAATGTTATATCGACAGCAAAGCCTGCTTTAGTACCATCATTATTCATGGAAGTAAGTAATATTTCTCCTGCCCCTAAAGCCACTGCTTGTTTTGCCCAATCAATTGTTTTGGTATCCGTTTTTGTTCTGCCTCCATTGAGGTACACATACCATTCTCCATCAGTCTCTTTTTTTGTATCAATTGCAAGTACTACGCACTGACTTCCAAAACGATTACTTAACCCCGCTATTAATGCCGGATTTTTAAATGCTGCAGTATTAACAGAAACCTTGTCGGCTCCATTTTGCAATAATACCGCCACATCTTCCACTGTACTAATTCCTCCCCCTACTGTGAAAGGAATATTGATATTAGCAGCAATTCTTTTTACCAGTTCAACTAATGTCTTTCTCTTTTCAACAGTTGCTGTAATATCTAAAAAAACCAGTTCATCTGCTCCTTGTTGAGAATAGAATAACGCCAATTCAGCCGGGTCTCCGGCATCACGAATATTCTCAAAATTAATACCCTTAACCGTTCTGCCATCTCTAATATCCAGGCAGGGTATGATTCTTTTTGTAAGCATTTAATTAATACTTAGTAGTTGTTGTAAAGTAATATTTCCCTCATAAATAGCTTTCCCAATGATTGCCCCGCTGCATCCAATCGCTTTTAATTCCACCACATCATTTATGGTAGTTACTCCTCCACTGGCTATTAAATTTATTTCAGGATGCTGCTCTATTATTTTCTTATAAAGATCAACAGAAGGCCCTGCCATAACACCATCTTTTGATATATCGGTACAGAAAATATTGTGGGCTCCTAAACCAATCATCTTACCAATAAAAGTAAAAATATCAATACCCCCATCTTCCAGCCAGCCACTTATTTTTATTTTTTCCTCCAGCACATCTGCTCCAATTAAAAATTTATCAGCTCCAAATTCCATTAACCATTCTTCCACTATTTCAGGATGTTTAACTGCAAGGCTACCGATGGTAGCAATGGATGCTCCGGCACTAAAGACATTGCTAACATCATTAATATTTTTTATCCCGCCACCGAAATCAATAATGAGATTTGTAACAGCAGCAATAGACTCCAACACTCCAAGATTGACTATTTTTCCCGCCTTTGCCCCATCTAAATCTACAATGTGTACCCGCTGTAAACCTGCATCTGCAAACTGTTTGGCAACCTCAACCGGGTTTTCGTTATATATTTTTTGCTGTGCATAATCCCCTTTTGTAAGACGTACACATTTTCCGTTGATAATATCTATAGCAGGAATGATCGTCATATTATTTGTATAAAATTTTTCAAAATTGTTTCGCCCACAAAGCCTGATTTTTCAGGATGAAATTGTACCGCATAAAAATTATTTTTTTGCAATGCCGCACTAAAAGGTAAAATATAATCTGTTGTGGCAGTTGTTTCTTTACTCAATGCTGCATAGTAGCTATGCACCGTATAAACAAAGGCCTGTTCAGGAAGTCCATTAAACAATACCGATTTATAATTGTATATATTATTCCATCCAATTTGAGGTACTTTTAAAACCGGTGATGAAAATAATTTTACTTCCGTATCAAAAATATTTAAACAAGTTGTGTCTCCTTCTTCAGAGTATTTACACATTAATTGTAAACCTAAACAAATTCCCAGCACAGGTTGCTGCAATGAAATTATGAGTGTATCTAATTTATTTTTCATAAGGTATTGCATGGCCGATTGTGCATGGCCAACACCGGGGAAAATTACTTTATCTGCATTGCGGATCACTTCAAAATCATCCGTCACAACAGAATCTACACCAATACGCTGCAATGCATATTGCACACTCTGCACATTTCCGGCATTATATTTAATAATTGCTACCATATTATTACATACAAATTTTACAATACTCCTTTGGTTGTTGGTAAAGCATTGTTGTTGATATCTCTTTTAACTGCCATTTTAATTGACTTAGCAAATGCCTTAAATATAGATTCTATTTTATGGTGTTCGTTTTCACCCGCTGCTTTAATATTCAAATTGCATTTTGCAGCATCACTAAAAGATTTAAAGAAATGATAAAACATTTCTGTAGGCATTTCGCCAATTTTCTCTCTTTTAAATTCCGCTTCCCATTCAATCCAGTTACGGCCACCAAAGTCAATAGCAACCTGTGCCAGGCAATCATCCATTGGCAATAAAAACCCATACCTTTCTATA
>JANXSR010000124.1 GCA_025352625.1 Ferruginibacter sp. | reverse complement strand
CTCCATCCCTGCAGGTCGCTCACATGATTCCATGTTAGTCCATCCATGTTAATTGCGTCTACCCAGGATGGTTTAGCTTTGTCTAAAGACACCCCCAGCACCGTAAAATTTTTATCTTTAAATTTATTGTAATTGGCTACTACATTAGGATTTTCCTGGTGGCATGGTCCGCACCAGCTGGCCCAAAAATCAACCAATACATATTTACCCCGCAGAGAAGATAAACTTATTGGCTGGCCGGTAGTATCCGGTTGGCTAAAATCGGGTAGCACCGTACCAATGGCATTTTTTTTTCCTTCTGCAATTTGTTGCGCAATGTAATTACCCATTGCAGCCGTTTTTAAATTATTGCTTAAACCATTGTACATGGTTTCCATTTTGGCAACATCGCCAGACAACTGGTTATACCGGATAATAGCAAGTGGTGTAACGTACGAACCAGGGTGTTGCTGAATGAAATTATCAATGGCTGTTAACGCTGCTGTTTTTGCAGTAACATCTTCAACAGCATTTTCAGCAAAGAGACTTTGATAAGGGAATATGGTTTTATTAAAATCTACAAAATCCGTATGAGAAGGAGAGCCAGTTATTGTAGCAGTTTCAATAGCGTCTTTTGCACCCGTAATTTTTACTGTACTATTATCTAAAAACAAAATAATGTAGGGCGGTTTTTTGTTGAATAAAACCACCTTAAAATCCGGAGCTGCAAGTTTTCCTTTAATAGTAAATTTATTTTTAGAGATAGTGGTTTCTATTTCAGGGGCACCTGTTTGTCCATTTAATAATGCAACCGTTGTGCCATCTGCAAACCCTGTGATGTCGCCGTTAATTACAAATCCATCAGCAACTGCAACAGGTGCTGCAACAGTTTTTTTTATTGGGGTAGCTGGCTTTGCTTTTGTTTGGGCCGTAACCAACATCGGTAATGCAAAAACTATTAAAAGTATTTTCTTCATTTTTTAAGTTTGATCTTGCAATTTACCCTGTTTTAGGCAAATGAATTATGTAAGAATACTATTTAAGAAATCTTTAGTGGTTGATGGTATATTGATGGAATGCTCCAGGGCCTTTATATAAGCGCTGCCAATAATAGCCCCGTTGGTATTTGCAGAGGCAGATTGAAAAGTGGCTTTATCCTTAATACCAAAGCCCACAAGGATAGGATTACTAAGTTTCATATCCGCTAACTTTTTAAAGTAGGCAGTTTGATCGCCGATAGCTTTGTTATTACCAGTGGTGGAAGAAGAAGATACGGCATACAAAAATCCGCTGCAAAGCTTGTCGATTTTTCTGATGCGCTCTTCACCTGTTTCAGGCGTTACTAAAAATATAAATTTAAGCCCATGCTTTTCAAAAAGTTGCTGGTAGGTTGTTTCAAATTCATACATGGGTAAATCAGGTAAAATAATACCATCTACACCCACTCTTTCTGCATCAGCACAAAATTTTTGAAGCCCATATTGTATAATGGGATTCATGTAACCCATCAAGATAATCGGCACCTGTATAGTTTCCCTTACCGATTGCAGTTGTTCAAATAATATAGAAATACTCATGCCATTATCCAATGCCACCATATTGCTTTGCTGAATCACAGGCCCGTCTGCCAACGGGTCGCTGTACGGCATACCGATCTCAATCAGGTCGGCCCCGTTTTGCTGCAATGCTGTTAATACCTCCACCGTGCTGTTTAAATGCGGATAACCTGCGGTGCAGTAAACGTTCAATATGTTCTTCTTTTTATTAGCAAAGAGTTGATCAATTCTGTTCATGGTTTTATTTTAATGCAAGCTCCATTTTTATATTTGCCCTTTTATATTCAGATTTAAAACCAATTACCTCCTTAAATCCAAACTTTTCATACAAGTGAATGGCCGGACCAAGTAGTGTATTTGAATACAAAATAATTCTTTCGAGTTCTAACCTCCTGCCCTCCTGTAACAGGTGCTCTATAAGTTTATTGCCGATCTTTTTTCCCTGAAATTTTTCATCCACTGCCATTTTTGATAATTCAAAAATGGTGTCACCTACTTTCAACAGTGCAATTGTACCAGCTATTTCTCCATTCAACAGGGCAAAATAAATAAAGCCGCCTTCATTAATATAATACTTTACGGGATTACCCAGCATTTTGTCATCCAACGGTTCTATTTCAAAATACTTTGTTAGCCATGCTTTGTTTAATGCGGCAAAATTAGCAGCAAGAGCATCGGTAAAAGA
>JANXSR010000249.1 GCA_025352625.1 Ferruginibacter sp. | reverse complement strand
TTTTGGTACTTTTAAGATTTACCTTGATATAATCCCTTAATCCTTCAATCCAAATAATATCATCAAATACTACTTTCACCTGGCTGTAATCAACATTCAAAAAAAAATATTCTGCAGAAGGCTGAACCTTCTGCTGTTTTGTTGCTTTAAGTTGATAGAGTTCTTTTGCTCTGTTACAGGCTTTAATAAATCTATCCAATGCAACAGGCTTTACTAAATAATCTACCACACTTAAATCATAGCTTTCCAATGCATATTGTTTATATGCAGTGATGAAAATTACCAGGGGTTTATTTTCGAGGCTGCCGATAAACTGTAACCCTGTTAAGCCCGGCATTTGTATATCAATAAAAACAAGGTCAATTTTATTTTCTTCCAGCACCTTCATAGCGTCGAAGGCATTGCGGCAGGTAGCCACCAGTTCCAGGTAAGGAACATTGCTGATATTATCCGCCAGCAGCTTTAATGCCAGCGGCTCGTCATCTATGGCAATACATTTCATCATCATTGTAAAGTTATCACCAGGTCAATAATAAACCAGCCCTGCTGTTTATCTATCTTTAAAACATGCTTACCGGGGTACAACAATTCCAGCCGCCTTTTTACATTGGTTAAACCAATGCCGGACGTTTTATCTTTTATTGCAGTGCTGTCTTCAAATTTATTTTTTACCGTAAAATGAAGTTCGTTATTACTTACTGACAGGCTTACATTAATTTCAGGATGCTGCAACATACCTCCATGCTTAAATGCATTTTCCACAAACGGAATTAACAACATGGGTTCTATGGTATGCCACTCTTCCCTTATAGCAAACAATGCCTGCAGGGTAAGCTCGTCTCCGTAGCGCTGTTGCTGCAAATCAATGTAGGCCTGTAAATATTCCACTTCGCTTTTTACTATTACTTTCTCTTCATCGGTTTCATACAGCATGTATTGCATCAGCGATGACAACTTCATAACAGTGGGTTCCAGCTCATTGCTTTTCATTCGCACCAATGCGGCAATATTATTCAATACATTAAACAAAAAATGAGGGTTTATCTGCGACCGTAAAAAAGACAATTCCGTTTTTAAATTTTCATGTTGTTTTTCTTTATTGAGGTTGTCAGATTCAATCCTGTCTGAGATCGTTTTATACGTTGTGCTCACCGTCATAGTAAAAAGAAAGGGAATGATATTGTGCACTGCGGCTCCGGTAAAACTTAATGCAAACGGGTGATAGATCAGGTAAAACAAACCATTGTGCAAACCGATAGTAATGCAAAAAAGAGCCAGTAAAGCACCGGCATACACAACAAATTTTCTTTTGTAAATAAAGGTGGGGGTTAAAAAAAAGGCATTGAAATAAAACAGTGCGATCCAGAAAATACTGGTGATGGTATCAAACGACCGGAATGTTGATTTATCAACCACATCTTTGTGCTGCCCCCTTTCGTGGGTATTATCAAAAATATAGGGAACAGAAAAGATGATGCCCCATGCCAGCACATGAATGATCCACTGCGATCTTTTATTATTGAAAAAACTTTTGATCATACTATGTTATTGAAAAAACAGTAATAATAATGCAGCAACAATGCCGGCAATGGTTAACAATACGCCGCTGCTGAATGCTTTTGTTCCCGGCTTAAACATCCAGAAAGCGGAGACAGACATAAACAGCAGTAAAATACCAAATATTGTTGTGAAATAATGCGCCGTGTTTTTGCTGGAACTTTTATGCAATTCAGTAAAAGGAGTTATCCAGGCATACCATTCCTTTGTGACATAGCTTGCTTTGCCGGTTGCGCTGTTATAATTGCCGTCTTTAAAATAAAGCGTATCCCCTTTAATGCTGGTTACTTTAAAATCTCTCAGCCTTAGTTTGGGACCCAATTGCGCTTCATTTAAACCGGGCTCCATTTGCTTTTCATTTACAACTTCCTGTTTCAACAAATCAGTATCGCGGTATGTTTGTACAAGGCCGCTCAGGCTATAAATAATCACCAGCCCGGTAATGATGAATCCAATCTTGTTGTGCAAAAAGCGCATGTACCAGCGAAAATTCTTTCTTCCTGTAGTTTTTGTTTCCTGTTTCATTTGTATTTTTTTAAACGATTAATTTAACTGAATTCGTTTTTGCTCCTCTGTTGTTTGGCTTGCCTTTGGTTTTGATTGTGCACCAAACCTGTATACAAAAGCGACATTGAACACCCGTGTATCCCTGGCCCTGTTTACGGTTGATTGTACATCCTGGAAGTTCTGAATTTCCCTGATGGTTTGTGTATAGAAAATATCCTTTACATTCAACTTAAGGCTGGCTTTGTTATTCAGCAATTGTTTTGAAATACCTGCTGATACCTGCCCGATGGGCAGTGATACGGCTTGCCCCTCATCCCGGTTTTTGGTGGCATAGGTTCCTGATAATTCAGCAGACCATCCCTTTTGAAAACTGAACTGATTATTGATGTTGAGCTCTAACGTCAACTGTTTTGCGTCGAGTGCATAACCGTTCACCGCTCCCTTATATTTATTTTCGTAGAGGTTCGCAAAAAAGACCCCTGTGTACCATTTGGTAAAAGGAATGGTGGCGCTTTCCGCTATTCCAAAATTATACCGGGTACCAATATTACCCATGCTGCGGATGATCAGCGAATCAACGTGTACAAGGGTTTCATTCATCATATTGTGAATAACACTGTAATTCAAAGTAGTGGTAAACTTATTTTTATAGGTGTGGCTCAGTTCAATATTATTACTCAATTGAGGCTGCAAATAAGGGTTGCCAGTCATGCGCATGTACTTATCAATAAAAGATGTAAAAGGATTCAGTTGCTGATAAGCAGGACGGTCAATTCTTCTGCCGGCCGATATGGCAACCTCATTATTTGCATTCAGTTCGTAACTGATAAATGCGGTTGGAAACAGACTTGTATAATTCCTGCTAAAAACGGAGTCCTGCTGATTTGTGTAGGAAGTTTGACGCCCTTTGTAATTTGTATTCTCTGCTCTTAAGCCTCCCTGCACAGTCCAGTTACCAAACTTTTTATTCAGGTTTATATAAGCGGCATTGATGTTTTCACTGTAAGTAAAATCATTGCTTAAAGAATCCTGGAACTTTTGCGCATTGTTTTCTTTTGTGTAGAATAATGATGTGTTGTTTGTCTTTACAACGCTTGATTTAATACCGGTTTCTAATTTCAAGCCATTGCTGAACGACTGTGCATAATCAAGCCGGCCAGTATATACATTAATGCTAAGCGGCAGTATATTTTTTAAATAGGTTGCTGACAGTAACTCATCCGTTGCATCATACGTAGAACCATTCACCTCCTGGTTGCCTGCGAAGTTGTAATGCAGGTAATCAACATTTCCGGTAAGCTCTTTTTTACTGCTGTCAAACGTTGTATGGAAATTAATATTCAGCGTTCCATTCTTCCAG
>JANXSR010000240.1 GCA_025352625.1 Ferruginibacter sp. | reverse complement strand
TTTCCTGTTCATAATTACTACTAATTCCTATTTTTAAATTTGTGTTGATTTTAGAAATCGACATATTAGTAAGTACAAATGATGAAACATTATTTACAGATACTGAAATTACTTTACTGTAGCTAAATTGCCCATCTTTATCTATCATTACCAGTCTGTAATAATTAATTCCTTTGTAAGGAAAGTTATCGTTGAAGTTATAATTAATTTGTATATCAAGTAAGTTATTTGCTTTTAATTGGCCCACATTTTCGAAATTATGTCCATCATCACTTCTTTCAATTGCATAATGACTTACATTAATTTCTGATGCGACTTTCCATTGTAATGCTATTTTATCGTTATTATTTTTACCGGTAAAATCAATTAATTTTACTGGTAAAACACCATCTGTAGTTATAATTTTCACTGTTGATAAAGCTGAATCGCCGACATTATTTATTACTTTAAATTGGAAAATGTATGTCCCAATCATCAAATTACTGATAGTTGTGCTAGGCTTGTCTGGTGATGCAATTGTAAATTGATCAGGCCCAGAAATTTTTGTCCACTTATAGGAAATTATTGTACCTACGACGCTACCTTTTAAAACAGTGCTGTTTATCGGTAAAAGCAGTGTAACATCTGAACCTGCATCAGCCTTAAAAGCATCTAATGTTCCTGATTTTATTAACACCGCAGAACTATATGGTTTAATGGTTATGGAGCCATTAAATAATGATGCATTATCCACACTCATATATTTTGCGTCTAAAGCGATTGTTTTAGATGTACTTGTTGGATTGTATTCAAATCTTGATGGCTCAGCGCTTATTATAGAACTGTTTTTATCCTGATTGATAAATGTTTGCCACGCAGAAAAATTAACAGCTGCCTGATCAACGTATGTTCCTCCATTAGTTAAATGATAAAACCAGTCGAAAGGAGCTACGATATTATCTCGATAATAATTGCTATCTATTTTTACAAACATAGCAGCTATATCAGCCTGAATCGTTGTTGTAGTCGGGTAATTTAAACTACCATTCCAATATAAAAAATTAGATACCGTTGGATAAACCACATTGTGCGTAAAAGTAATATTTCTTACCAGACTTTGATTTGGCATTCTTGTAATTCTGAGACCATATCTTACGTTGTAAATATTATTACTTTTTATTACGTCGTAATTGGCATTATTTAAAAATACTCCCACACCTTGAAGACAATTGCTAATTGAATTATCATGAACATACACATGGTTAGCAAACTCATCTAAGTAAACGCCGTGTGAATCATAAGTGCTGCCAGGAGTTGAATAGTTAGGAGTACCATCCGTAGCACCAATACCATTATTAATTACATTATAACTAATATCTCTGCCTGATGAAGTTGTTCCATAACTAGCTGTATAGATGCCGCCACCATCATCTTTAATGTTGTTATAATTGGTTATGTAATTATATCTTATGGTATCGTTATCTCCAATAAAAGCAAGTGGGTTATATCCTGATGAGTCTATTGTATTATACTCTATGTGCGCATTGCTTGCATTTAAAGCAATACCATTCAACATTCCATCCCCACTTCCACTCATCCCTGCAAACAATCCTGTATTTTTTATTGAGTTATTTGAAACTATAACTGTTCCGCTATATGCTGTTCCCCAATCTGCCAATTTAATGGCAACGTTTAGTGTGTTGGTAAGAGTATTATTTTGAACTGCTGCATTAAGAATAGCACCATTTATACCATTATAATTATTATTAAAATTACAGCTAATTACTTTATTGTTTTGACCATAATTAGAATATACAGCATCAGTATTTGCACCTTCAAAAGAAAGACTTTCAATTGTTAAATTACTATATGAAGCACAGTTAACTAATTTATCAATTGTGGAGGCCTTGATAATATAAGATGTTGGTAGAGCTGCACCGAAATAAACAGATAAATTTTTTGTTGAGCTATTAAAATACCATTCACCTAACTGATCTAATGTTCTAATATCGTTTTGAAAGAAGTAACCATAGCCACTTTTGGGAACATAGCTAGACCCCGATGGGTTGTTGTAAGTAACAACCCCACCACTATGAGCAGTAACAGCACATCTATCTAATATCCAGTGATTTTTACGAATAACAACTTCTGCACCTGTCCAGTTTATTGTACTTGACAAAGCTGGGCCGGTTAAACTCGGCGAAGTGGCATTAATACCAGTATTTGTAAGATAACCAGCATTTGCGGTTCCAAAATTAGGATAACGTCCTATTCGCTGTAAACTACCATCAAGGGTAACATTTATTAAACTACCACTGGCCGAAGGTAAATTGCTATGCCAGATACCGCTTCCGTCGTTTACCCAATTTGATAAAGTAGTAAAGCCTGTAATGATTGGTTTTGAGCCTATTCCATAACCACTTATTATAATCGGTAGAGTATTTGTACCAGATTTACTTATTAAAATGGAACCATAAAAAGTATCCCCTTTTTTAAAAAGAATAGAATCCCCTCCAATAATTGTACTGAATGAAGAATTCAATTTTGTAATACTTTTCCATGGTGTTGAAATTGTTAACCCATCATTACTATCATTTCCTGTAGAGGAAATATAATAATTTTTTCCATTTGCAACAGTTGAAAATAAAAATAGACATAAAATAATAGGTAAGAATTTCATTGGATTTAGTTTTATAGGAATAGGATGGACTATTATTTTCAATTGATAGTAAGTAAAGCACTTACTTAAAAAAGTTATAACAATTATTGGGTATTTAAAATACGATATAAAAACACACAAGTGCTTTATGTTATAACCAAATTGGTATTTGGTAACTAAAATTAATCAACGTTTGTAGCCTGGAGTTTTGTTGTAAAGTTTTCATAGTTTGAAATTGATTAGATTATTTTTCACTTCGTAAGTAAAAAATAGGTGAGTAATCGGATTAATAGGTATAGTACTTAACTATAACATTATTGCAGTCGGCTTATTTTATTTACAGCCATGTTTTTTAAATAATTGAGTAGTACTAACATTAATCTTCGGAAATTACGGATTGGAGTAAGTTCAGATTTAATTTTAAATTGATTTTTGTTACTAACAATTACAAGGCATTAAAAACGTTATTCCACTAACACAAAAAATTAAATCTTTTTAATATTTAAAAAATGATTTAATGTAACATTAAAAGACATGATCTTAAATAGGATAAGTGTTTTAATTTAGATCTTATTAAAAAGGAAGTAATATAATTGAGTATTTTTTTAGTAGTTAGATTAACAATACAATTATGAATTTAAAAATTGATGATAAGAGTATAGATATTTGGTTTAAAACTTAAGTTCTCAATTAATTTATTTACAAAAACTTATAGTTTAATATTAAGTATCATAACATTAAGCCATTTAAAAAAGTACCCAGATTATTCAATATGCTGAACTAAAATTAATTGTTATAAAAGTAAGACTGAAATGTTGTGGGCTATTATAAATGGCTCAGTCTACAAATATGCGAAAATAAATATGCCGACATTTAACGAATTAAAGAAAAATTTAAAAAAAGATTTTAGCAATTATAAAAAAATAAAAGTTGCTTTGTTAGGAGACACGGCAACGCAGTTTCTAAAACAGGCTTTACGTGGAACAGGCTTTGAGAAAGAAGTTGATTTAGACATATGGGAAGCCGATTTTAATCAAATCGAACGGCAGGTATTTGATCCTTCGTCCGAATTATTTGAATTTAATCCCGAAGTTATTATCATTTTTCATTCAGCACATAAACTTCTTGATAGGTATAATAAATTAAACCCAACACTGCAAAATAGTTTGGCAATTACTCAGTTAGAATTAATTAACAATATTGTTATTACAATTAATTCCCAATTAAAATGTAAGATTATTTATTATAACTATACCGAAATTAATGACTCAGTTTTTGGTAACTATGCTAACAAAATTGAATCTTCGTTTTTGTTTCAGTTACGGAAATTAAATTTTGAATTAATGGTTTTTGCAGCTAAGCAATCCAGCTTCTATGTCTGCGATCTTTCTTCTATTCAAAATCACTCAGGTAAAATCAATCTTTTTCAGCCATCAATTTATATCAACACTGAAATGATTTTAAAGATTGATATTTTACCAGAAGTGGCAAAAAAGACAATTGATCTTATTGGAGCAATGACAGGCAGTTTTAAAAAGTGTTTAATACTTGATTTGGATAATACGATGTGGGGTGGGGTGATTGGGGATGATGGGTTAGAAAATATTCAATTGGGAAGTCTGGGTATTGGCAAATCTTTTACAGAATTTCAATACTGGATAAAAAAGCTTAAGAACAGAGGAATTATTCTTGCAGTTTGTAGTAAAAATACCGAATCAGTTGCAAAAGAACCCTTTGAAAAGCACCCTGACATGGTTTTGCGATTGGATGATATTGCGGTATTTGTAGCTAATTGGGGAAACAAAGCAGATAATATCAGGCAAATACAAAGCATTTTAAATATTGGTTTTGATTCAATGGTATTTCTTGATGATAATCCATTTGAAAGAAACATTGTAAGGGAAAACATAAATGGTATTACAGTGCCTGAATTGCCAGAAGACCCTGCAGATTATTTAGAATTTTTATATACGCTAAATCTTTTTGAAACGACCTCCATTTCAAATGAAGATGCAGAAAGAACAAAACAATACCAGGTAGAAGCAGAAAGGGTTGTGCTGCAAAAAAGTTTTACTAATGAAGATGATTTTTTAAAAAGTTTAAACATGGTTTCATTTATTGAACCTTTCAATAAATTTAATACACCTAGGGTGGCGCAACTTTCTCAAAGGTCTAACCAATTTAATTTAAGAACTGTACGTTATACAGAGGCTGAAATTGAAAATAGTATTGTTGATGAAAATATCATTTCCTTTACATTTACTTTAAGTGATAAATTTGGTGATAATGGCATGATATGCGTGATAATTCTCAGGCGAGAGGATAAGGATAATTTATTTATTGACACATGGTTTATGAGTTGCCGGGTATTAAAACGTGGGATGGAAAATTTTGTACTCAATGCAATAGTTAATTGTGCAAAAGAGAATGGGTATTCATTTTTAAAAGGAGAGTACATACACACGGAAAAAAATGCATTAGTTAAAGATCATTATTTTCAACTTGGTTTTGAACAAGCTACTAACCATTGGATTTTGGAAGTTAATAATTATCAAGAAAAAAAATGTTTTATAAAAACCAAATATATAAATGGAACCTAACAAAATTTTAGAACAGCTTAATGAAATTTTTAAAGATGAATTGGATAATGATGGTATCAAATTAAGTAATGATACAAAGGCAGATGATGTTGAGGGATGGGATTCTTTAACACATATTCAATTGGTTGTGGCAATAGAGAAAAAATTTAAAATACGTTTTACCTCAAAAGAAATACAAAGCTGGAAAAATGTGGGAGAACTTGTAGACTGTATAACTAGAAAGCAGCTTTCTTGAAACAATACTCAATAGTTCTTAAAAATCATTGTTATAGTTGTTAATTATCACGATGATTTTTAATTATTTTTAAATTTTACTAAAAACAGTTTTAGGGGTTATTTACCACCAATTATGTCACTATGATTTTTACATCAATTTTTTTTGCCCTGTTTTTTTTAGTAGTGGCAATATTATATTACATGGTGCCTTCTAAATTTAGATGGATGTTGCTACTGGCATCTGGTATATTTTTTTACATGCAAAGTAATCCTATCTATATATTTATCCCAGCTTTTATTATTTTAATTACATGGTATGCAGGAATAGAAATAGAAAAAAGTACCTCTCCTCAAAAAAAATGGCGATTTTATCTTCTTGCTATTATTGTAAACATTGGCATTCTTATATTTTTTAAGTATACCAATTTTTTTACTTCCTCCGCATTTGATTTCATTAATTTTATACGGCACAAAATATTTACTACAACAGCAACATTTAACAACAATTTGTTAATTAATGTTATAGCACCTTTAGGAATATCCTACATCACTTTTCAGACAATTGGATATTTGATAGAAATAAAAAGAGGCAATTACTCTGCCGAAAAAAACCTTGGACATTTTGCAACTTTTCTGCTTTTTTTTCCTAAAATAACAGCAGGTCCAGTGGAGAGAGCTCACCATTTTCTACCACAGTTAAAACAGGCAAATGCATTTAAGTATAGTAATATCAGCAATGGATTGAAACAAATTTTGTGGGGTCTTTTTAAAAAATTAGTAATTGCAGATAGGTTATCAATTTATGTTAGTGCAGTTTTAGGAAATGCAGAACATCATTCAGGGATATCCTTGATTACAGCTGTTATATTTTATGTATTTCAAATGTATGCTGACTTTTCTGGTTACACAGATATGGCTTTGGGATTCGCAAAAGTATTGGGATTTGATTTGATGCAAAATTTCAACAGACCTTTGTTGGCTAAGTCTGTAACAGAATTTTGGCGAAAATGGCATATCTCTTTATCGACATGGTTTGCAGATTATTTTTATAATCCTATAGCTATCGCTAAAAGAGACTGGGGTACTTGGAGTATTGTCTATGCCTCGTTTACAACATTTATTGTATTAGGTTTTTGGCATGGTGCCAACTGGACATTTATAGTATTTGGTCTTCTGCAAGGATTCATATTAACCATTGAATTCATCACCCGGAAAACAAGAAAAAATATTCGCAAAAAAATTCCCGCCTTTTTAAATAATATTGCTGGTGTTGCTTTCACCTTTAGCTACTTTGCTTTTTCGCTTATTTTTTTTAGGGCCAAAGATGTTTCTAGTGCATTTACTATAATAAAAAGAATTTTCACCATAAAGGGAACCATCTATATTGAAAATCCTTCAATAATTATTTTTTCATTATCGGGTATTTTTTTTCTTATTTTAATTGAAGTTAAAAGAGAATATTTCAATAGTTTATTTTCGTTATACAATAATAAAAATTGGTTTGTTCGTAATTGTTATTACTGTATTCTACTAATGATTATTTTGATGGCAGGGGTTTTTGATGGAGGGGAATTTATTTATTTTCAATTTTGATAAAGCAGGAGTATGATAAAATTGGCGAAAAAAATATCAATTAAACAGGGCTACGTTTATCTTTTTTTAAAAGTAGGAGTGTTCTTACTGTTAGCATTTTTTTTTGACTTTATTTTGGGGAGTTTTTTAAGTAAATTTTATTTTAAACAAACTTCTGGTTGGGAATACAGAACGAAATTTTCAATTGAAGATACAAAAGCTGATATACTTGTATTTGGAGCATCCAGGGCACAACAACAATACAATCCTCTTTTTTTTGAAGAACGGTTGCATCAAACCTGTTACAATGTTGGACGTGATGGGCAACCTATTTTTTATTACTACGCTGTTCTTAAAAGCATAGTAAAAAGGTATACCCCAAAAATGATAATATTGGATATTGAAAATGAAGTATTTAAGGAAGATCAAAGTAGCTATGATCGAATATCGGTATTGTTGCCTTTTTATAAGAATCATCCTGAACTGCATTCAATTATCGAACAAAAAAGCCCTTTTGAAAAATTTAAACTTCAATCTTATGTCTATCCTTACAATTCAATGCTCTTTAAAATAGCTATTGGGAATACTGAATTTAATAAAAAAAGAAATATTGATATTAATGGGTATGTACCATTAACAAGAGTTTTGGATGAACAAATCAGGAACGTTGATCTTTCTAAAAAGTATGTAATCGATTCAATAAAAGTTAACCTGTACAAATCATTTATCAGTGAATGTCTGCGAGCCAACATAAAATTATACATTGTTTGTTCTCCTTATTTTTTTAATTCAATTGGTTCAGATACTTCAATGCAGTTGGCAACAGAAATTGCTAAGAGAAATAACATAGATTATTTTGATTTTTCAAAAGATAAATTATTTTTAAATAACTCTAAATTCTTTGATGACACAGTGCATGTAAATGTAGAGGGTTCAAAAATATTTACTAATAAATTGATCGATTCAATAATTTTTAAATCACAAAAACAATAAAGAGGCTCAAAATAAGTTTTTAATTATCAGGTTTGGTTAACTCCTTTAAGGAAATGATTAGCATAATTAAATGCTGCGATAACCAAGGGTGCTTCATCAAAAAATATTCTTTACACTAATTAAAGAATGTGCTTTTAAATTTTATTTAATATCAACATAAAAAATAGTAAATGCTCTTTAACTCTTTTCACTTTTTATTTTTTTTTATTGTTGTTACTTCAGTTTATTTTATATTACCGCATAGTAAAAGATGGCTATTATTGTTATTAAGTAGTTGTTACTTTTATATGGCATTTGTGCCACTTTATATCTTGATTTTAGGATTTACTATTGTAGTTGATTATTTTGCTGGAATTTATATTGAAAAGGCCGTTGGTAAACGGCGTAAGTTTTTTTTGGTCTGTAGTTTAATAGCAAATATTGGTATTCTTTGTATTTTTAAATATTATAATTTTATAAATGAAAATTTTTCTTTTTTATTAAACGGTTTTGGGGTTTCAAACCCTATTCCATATTTATCTATTTTATTGCCTATTGGGCTATCTTTCCATACTTTTCAGGCAATGAGTTACACAATCGAAGTGTATCGTGGAAACCAGCAAACTGAAAGACATTTTGGGATTTATGCTTTGTACGTGATGTTTTATCCACAGTTAGTAGCAGGCCCCATTGAGCGTCCGCAAAACTTATTACATCAATTCAGAGAAAAACATCATTTTGATATTGATAGAGTTTTTGCGGGACTTAAAATTATGATATGGGGTTTCTTTAAAAAATTAGTAATAGCAGACAGACTTGCTATTTATGTAAATGATGCCTATAATAATGTTGCACAACAAAATGGGATGACTTTACTATTGGCAACCATTTTTTTTTCATTTCAAATATATTGCGATTTTTCTGGTTACTCAGATATTGCTATTGGAACAGCCAAGGTTATGGGCTTTGATTTAATGACAAATTTCAGACGTCCCATATTGTCGAAATCTACCGGCGAATTTTGGAAACGCTGGCATATTTCATTGTCCACCTGGTTTAAGGATTATTTATATTTTCCAATGGGGGGTAGCAAGGTGTCAGTTCCCCGGTGGTATTTTAATTTGATGATAGTATTTCTGATAAGTGGGTTATGGCATGGAGCAAATTGGACGTATATCATTTGGGGAGGGATAAACGGTTTTTATTTAGTGTTTGCTATTATAACAAAAAAATATGCTGATAAATTTA
>JANXSR010000219.1 GCA_025352625.1 Ferruginibacter sp. | reverse complement strand
AAAGGCACACCATTTGATTTTACAAAAGCCAAAAAAATAGGTCTTGAAATTGGCGCTGTGAGTGGTGGTTATGATCACAACTTTGTGTTGAATAAAAAAGATTCTTCACTTTCAAAAATTGTTGAATTAAAAGATAGCATTTCAGGAAGAACCCTTGAAGTGTTTACAACAGAGCCCGGTGTTCAGTTTTATACCGGTAACTTTTTAGACGGAACAATCTCTACTTCGGCCGGTAAAAAAATCAATCAGCATGCGGCGCTGTGTTTAGAAACACAGCACTTTCCTGATTCACCCAACGAACCAAAATTTCCTACCACTTTGTTATTGCCCGGTCAGCAGTTTCACAGTGTTACGGTGTACAAACTTTCTGTAAAATAATCCTACAATTGTAAAAATGATTTTAAAAAATCTTAGAAATGCAACTACCGGTTTAATGGCCGGTAGTTGCATTTTTGTTATAGCCAGTGCTGAAATTTTACAGCCAGTCTTTGCGCAGCAGCCTACCAGCAACATTACCATTGATGCAAAAAAAGTAACGGGCAACTTTGATCCTGTGTGGAGTTATTTTGGCTATGATGAGGCCAACTATACCACCATGAAAGATGGTAAAAAATTGCTTTCTGAATTGGCGGTGCTCAGTAAGAATCCGGTCTATGTGCGGGTGCATAATTTATTAAACACAGGTGATGGAAAAGTAGCGTTGAAATGGAGCAGTACCAATGCATACACAGAAGATAAGGATGGCAAACCTATATATGACTGGAAAGGTGTGGACGCCATTTTTGATGTGATGGTACAACGCGGTATGAAGCCCATTGCAGAAATAGGTTTTATGCCCGAAGCCTTGTCGACAAAACCGCAGCCATACCAGCATCACTGGCAGCCGGGCGTGCCGTACGATTCGGTCTTTACTGGCTGGGCCTACCCTCCATCCGATTATAAAAAATGGGGGGAACTGGTGTACCAATGGGTAAAACATTGTAAAGAAAAGTATGGTGAAAAAGAAGTAAAAACATGGTGCTGGGAAGTATGGAACGAACCCAATATTGGTTACTGGAAAGGCACGATGGAAGAATATTTTGCTTTGTATGATTATGCGGCTGATGCGGTAAAAAGGGCATGCCCCGGTGCCATCATTGGCGGACCTACATCTACTGGTCCACGGTGGGATAAAGCGGCTGATTTTTTAAAAGCATTTTTACAACATTGTGTAGATGGTAAAAATAGTGCCACAGGCAAAACCGGCGCACCATTGGATTATATTTCGTTTCATGCCAAAGGAAATCCAACTGTTGTAAACAACCAGGTAAGGATGAACATGGCCGTGCAGTTGCAGGATGTTTCAAGAGGTTTTGAAATCGTTCATAGCTTTCCTACGTTGAAAAAATTGCCAATCATTATAGGTGAGTTTGATCCTGAAGGTTGTGCGGCCTGTTCCGTAAAGTTTAATCCTCAGAATGCCTACCGCAATGGCACGATGTATTCAAGTTATACCGCAGCTTCGTTTGCACAGTTGTATGCGCTGGCAAAAAAATATGATGTAAACCTGCAAGGGGCAGTAAGCTGGTCTTTTGAATTTGAAGACCAACCCTGGTTTGCGGGCTTTCGTGACCTGGCAACCAACGGCGTTGATAAACCCGTGCTGAACGTTTTCAGAATGTTTGGAATGATGAAGGGAAAGATGCTGGAAGTAAATAATCCGAACACCCTTTCGTTGCAGCAGATAGTTGACAGCAGCGTTCATGGCGACCAGCCATATGTTAGTGCGCTGGCCACAGTAGGTACAAAGGAGTTGTACATCATGCTTTGGAATTATCATGATGATGACAGCAAAAAATCTATGGCATTGATAAACCTTGCGCTTCAAAATATACCCGCCGCTAAAGCCATTGTAAGCAGCTATTTGATTGATGAAACGCATAGCAATTCTTACACGGTTTGGAAAGGACTTGGTTCACCGCAGGAGATTAGCGCAGCAGAATTCATTCAGTTGGAAAAAGCAGGTAAACTGCAAACAGTTGAAGCGGGGAAGCCGGTTACCATTGCAAAAGGCGCCATCAATTATCAGTTGTCCTTAGCTGGTCAAGGGGTAGCCTTATTAAAATTTACCTGGTAATTATTTCTGAATAAAAACAGGTAGATCGCATCGCTAAACTTATTTTTGCATCCAGAAAAATTTCTTATGCATACAAGCGGAATGATTCCGGAGGATGATTTCCCGAAAATTATATTTTAAGATGAACATTAAAGCAAAAGCATTTTTATTTGATTTGAATGGAACCGTAATTGATGATATGCCATACCATGCGGAAGCTTGGCGCAATATTTTAAATAATGACCTGGGAGCAAACTTTACAAAAGAAGAAGTGAAGGTGCAGATGTATGGCAAAAACGAGGAAGTGCTCACCCGCTTTTTTGGTGAAGGTCATTTCACCATGGAGCGTATGAATGAATTATCAATCGAGAAAGAAAAAAGATACCAGCAGGCTTACCTGCCAAAGCTGGCTTTAATTGACGGCCTGAAAGAATTTTTAGAAATGGCAAAGGCAGCTGGTATCAAAATGGCGATCGGTTCCGCCGCCATCCCTTTCAACATCGATTTTGTGCTGGATAATTTGCGGCTAAGGGAATATTTTCCGGTGGTAGTAAGCGCACACGATGTTACCATCAGTAAACCACATCCTGAAACTTTTTTACAATGCGCCACAGCATTGAATGTAGATCCAAAAGATTGCATTGTTTTTGAAGATGCCCCCAAAGGCGTGGAAAGCGCACTGAATGCGGGTATGCAGACCTTCGTGCTGACAACAACGCATCCCAAAGAAGATTTTGAACAATACAATAATGTGATTGGTTTTGGTGCTGATTACAATGGGCTGCTTATTGGCTAACCAGTCAGTTTGTTTTAAATGCAACCATCTGATTAATCTGCTTGTCATTTAAAAAAAAATTGTATGCGTCTATTCCTTTTCATTATGGTACTTGCGGCAGTATTTTCTGCCTGCAAAAAAAGTACGGTACATGGCGATTCGGTAGAGATCTATCTGCTAAAAAATTTTCAGCCTGTACCAGGCAAATGCCAGGTGGATGCTGCTACGGCAGTGTTGCAGGACAGTGCCATTGTTTTAGACACTGATATTATTACTTACTCAAAATCAGACTACAGGTTCACACTCAGGTTTGCTGCCATGCAGAAAATTGAAGCATTAAGCGATGGAACACCATTTGCTGTAACAGTAGATAAGGAGGTTATTTACTATGGCATTTTCAAACCAAATTTTTCAAGTTCATTCTGCGATCAATCTATCACAATGGCTGTTGATTGGTTAGCAGGAAACAGCATAGTTTTAAGCCTTGGTTATCCCGGCCCTTCATCCGTAACAACCATCAACGACCAGCGAAATAATTCAAAACTAATCGCCACGCTTCAACATCAGGGCAAACTGCATTAGCAGAAAAGTGGTCATCAATATCAATCATTTTTTCTTACGGGCTTTAACTTCTATAAATTGGCATTCGTTGCGTACCTGAAAAATTATTAATTATTAATGGCTTTGTTGCATGAATAGGTCTGTGGATAACTTTTATTATTTCGAAAAAGGTTGCATATTACCCACATAGGTTAAAATAAAGGATATAGTTAAGTTATTTAGTTGTTGCGAAACAATTGCTAACAAAAAACTACAT
>JANXSR010000119.1 GCA_025352625.1 Ferruginibacter sp. | reverse complement strand
CCATTTTGTACACATGGATTTCAATCCATGCATTGCTACCATCAGCTCAACCCATCTTGTATAACACCGGATTAAAATCCGGCGTTGAGAAATTAAACCGAGGCTATGCCTCTACGCTTTCAATTCCAGGAGTAAGCAACTACTTTAGTTCGGCCCATTTTTACACATGTATTTCAATCCATGCATTGCTACCATCAGCTCAACCCATCTTGTATAACACCGGATTAAAATCCGGCGTTGAGAAATTAAACCGAGTCTACGCCTCTACGTTTTCAATTCCAGTGGTAAGCAACTACTTTAATTCTCTACTTCCAGAGCCATCAGCTCGGCCCATTTTGTACACATGTATTTCAATCCATGCATTGCTGCCATCAGCTCAACACATCTTGTATATCACCGGATTAAAATCCGGCGTTGAAAAATTAAACCGAGGCTATGCCTCTACGTTTTCAATTTCAGTAGTAAGCAACTACTTTAATTCTCTACTGCCAGAGCCATCAGCTCGGCCCATTTTGTACACATGTATTTCAATCCATGCATTGCTTTTATTACCAGCCCCTCATCCCGTAGCACTCAACACCTCATCTGGCAAAAACTTTCCGGTATGTCTGTTAGCAATTACAAACTGCTCCAGATCTGTTTGATCAAAAAGTACCCGGCCATTTTTAATTTTTTGCATAAATGGAAGCAACTCATGGTCCCGGTAGTATTTTAGTTGTTTGATACCGATACGTAAAAATTTGGCAGCCTCTGCATTGGTGAGCAGAATGTTCGAGAGCGGCACATTGTGGTAGAGGGGTTTTGGTTTGTGGGTGTAGGCACGTTTGTTTGTAGAAGCACTCATTGGTACATTGTTTTTTTTAGGTTAAGTTAAATTGAACAAGTAATGGTGCAGAGGGAAGGAGTAAAGTATAAATAAAACTAATTTGTAAATAAGATGCAAGTTTTAGGAGAAGTTTTTTTAAAAAAAAGATACCCTGCGGAGAGAAGAGAATAGTGAAAAGCAAATAGTGAATAGCAAATTGTGAATAGCAAATAGTAGATAGTGAGTAATCAGTATTGAGTTAGCAATGGTGAATGTAGTCAGTAGAAGATCACAGGCAGAGCCGTAGGCTCGATTTAATATCATAACAACGGATTTCAATCCGTTGACGTTGCAGAGTCGCAGCGTTGCAGAGCACAGCGTTGCAGAGATGCAACCAGGCAGCAGGCACCACAAAAAAAGTGAGCAGTCAGCAGCCAATAGCAACCAGCACTCCCAAAGTGCAAAAGCCACTCACTACCAACAGCTCACCAAACCAATCATCAAAATATGCATCAATCTACTGCGCAAACTGACTCGCCACCCCGCTGTAAGCAATCTGTTTTCTACTGCCCGTAACAGCTACCCTAACCCAGTATTCCTTACCACGTTTAAGGTCGGTAAAAGTAAACTTGCTCGTAGTCGTCATGTTGCTCATCCATAGCGTATCATCTGTAGGCAGTTCAAACGCAATTTGGTGGTTGTATCCCTTGCCACCCTTTACGGCAGTCACCTGGCAAATTAATGAGCCGGGGGTAATGCCATTGCTAAGGGTAGGCGTATCCGGAGCCTCAATAAACACATTCTCCCGTTCTTTCGTTAATGGAAAGCCGCTGCTGGTAAGCAAGGTAACGCTGCCATTGGCAATGTTCATAACGTACAGTGACAGTAGGCGCAGCGTCACTTCCAGCGCATCACGAGCCTCATTTTTTTCGGCCACATTGTTTTTACCAAGGTCTTTGGCCGCAACAAGAGCGTTACTGTAGCGGGTAACCGCATCCGTTAGGGCAGCAATGGCAGGGTTAGGATTGGGGAAATTTCCATTGCCCGCCATACTCTCTGCAATGTGCCTTGCAAGTGTTTCAAAATTCGCATCCGATAGCTTCGAAAAGCTGGTGTTAATGCCAGGAATTTTCATAAATAAAAGATTTAAAAATGATACCACAATAGTGTGGAACAGGTTATAACTAACGCTGATTGGTTTTATTGCAACTTTGGCACACACTACCACAAACTACCACATAATAATTTTTTTTGCACGGCAAAAAATCAAAAAAGGCTTGCCAAAGCAATCAGTTGGCACAACTTTAAAAGCAACTGTTGCAGGTAACCGGCATGCCGTCAAACAAGGCTTGTGTACCATTAAAAACAACACCATTACCAAACAAAACTCCTGGCGTACCATTAAACAAACCAACAAAACCGTCGGTTGTTAGCCTTTTCCCGACAGATGTTGCCCAACAACTGTAAGGCAATAGCGATTTACCATCAGGAAATGCCCAACAACCATCACAAAATTTTAAAAAACAACAGGAAATCTTTTTCCGCTCACAGGAAAATGCTTTTTCCTGTCAGAAAAATTTTTTTTCTAACAAGAAAACATTTTTTACCGACAGAAAAACCAGTTTTCCAGTTAAGCAACTTTTTTTTCTGACGGGAAATGTTTTTTTACCAACGGGAAAATTGCTTTTTCTGTTGCTTTTTTTGGGCATGCTACAGTTGCCACCATAGTAAATGTTTGATGTTGCGGCTTTAGTGCTGTTATTAAGCATTGTTACAGCTTGTTTGCCGCAGTGATATACATACCGTTGGGCGGCCTTTATTAAAACAAAGTAGATAAACAGCATAAAAAACACAATACTCTTTTTTACAAATTAAAATACCGTTAAAACATCCTTTTTTGTTGCCATTAATAAAATGATATTTCAGTAGGCAAGAAAGCAGTGTAGCAATGCGGCCAAAAACGGCTCAAAGGTTAAATAAAATTATTGACCGGGCTAAGAAGCTTTGTGGGGCTTTATTGGCGTCGCACTCTTGTACAGTTAAAACAATGGGGAACTTTTTTTAAGCGTATTTTGTTGGTAGATTAATTTGTATTTTGCTAAAGTGATTGTTGTTAATATTAATTATTTTGGAATGGTAAATTGTCAGTGCGAATAGTAATGAATGGCAGCACAACGAAATCCTGCACCAGTTGGTAGGTGGATTGTTCTAACGACAATACAAAATGTATAATAACAGAATGTTGATTATCAGTAATATTTTTTTCTTACTATTAGTTTTTAATAGCGTCTTATAGCATAAATACAGACGTAATGTGCAAGCGGTTTGACCGTTCATAAATTGTTAGACCGTTGACATTCAACTTTACTTTTTCAAAGTGTTTTAATTCTGCTCTGCTTCTTTGCTGACACACATTTTAGCACATTTGCAGGCTCACAAAACCTTGACACAGACCAAACCTGCAAAAGAGCTAAAATCTTGCAGACGCTTCTTAGGACACTAAACAGCAGACTTCATAAATCTAAGTTTAGGTTTTATATTACCGTCATTGTCATCAAATATTTTACAGTAATCATTTACTCCTAATTTAAGTGATTCTGCAATTTCATCTTTGGTTTGACCTAATTCCGTTTTCAATAAATCTATAACCATGTTTAAAATCTTCGGTTCATCAATTTCTACATATCCAGTTTCGTTTTTTCTTTCATTTTTTCTACCAAGTTCAATCATTAAATATTTGTATGTTGCTTCTGGTATTGCATCAACATCTTTAGCTCGTCTTATTATTGCAGCTTTTGAAATACCCCAATAAGTTTTTAAAATGCCAAGCCTATTAAATGAAACTGTTCTCAAGTCATGGTAACATTCCTTTTTAGGCATAAAAAATTCAGACGTAAACTTGTTGGTTTCTAATTCAAATTCTCTCCAAGGCTCTACATTACAAGGTATATGCATTACCAAATGACCAAACTCATGTACTATCGTAAATTTTATTCTGTCATTAGGCATATTTTTATTTACAAATATTACAGGGTGTCCATCATTTGTATATGCAGTCAGACCGTCAAATTTATCATCAGGAGAATCATAGAAGTATATAATAATTCCTGTGTTCTCAATTTTTGTGACAATATCTTTTATCGGCCCACTTGGAATTTTTAATATCTCCCTCATTCTTATTGCTACTGATTCAGGTGTCCATCCATCAGTTAAATCAAAAGAATAACGGGGGTATTCAGCTAAATCAATATCAGCTAATAATAAATCAATGCTTGTAAGTATTATTTTAATATCTGCAAATATCTTATCAAGTTTCTTTTGAGGTATTACACTTCGCTTTCTAAAATAAATATTAGAAAATGGTGTTTTAAGTTCTTCTTTATAAAAAAAACCTATTGGATAACTTAACGTACTAGCGATATTATTTAATGTTTCCTTTGTTACATTTAGCTCGCCTTTTTCAACTTTTGATAAATTTGGCTGATTGATATTGGGTAATAAAGAAGCTAAATCCTTTTGGGTTAGTCCTCTTGACATACGAGCAATCTCAATAATTTTATGATTGACTTTTTCCATTGCAAAGTTTTTTGTTGTTGTTAATCGTTCTTACTTCCTTTTTTTCTTCAATCTCACAACACCTTCTTTTAAACTTGGCCCTTTCACTTTTGGATTTAAATTTTCAACTGTTGCTTGTATTTTTTGTTCTAACAATGACAAATCAGAAATCCATTGAACTTTTGCTCCATCAATACATACTGCATAAGTCCCTGTAACTTTTGTAAAATCCCCAGGCTCAGTATATCCTAAAAAAACGTTTGCCCCTTTGTCATGGTTCAATGCTGTTAGCTGGTATAAGATTATATTGTTTGCCCTTGTTTCTACATTAGACGGCTTCTTTTGACGGTCAAGTTTTTTAATGTAAATCCATTCGCCATTTTCTGTTATTAATTTAAACCTTAGTCTGGTGGCCTTTCTGCAATAATTTGAGTAGTTCCTTATAAATTCACCTCTAAGGAAACCACTCATTGCAATAGCAGGTAGTTTATTATCCTGACTTTCGGGTTCAATTTGTTCAAAAATGACTTTGTGTAACCTTTTCATACTTTTTTCGACAAACTCTCTGAAATCTAAAAGTAGTTGCCGATTTGTTTCTTCAAATTGCTTTTGTTCTGGAGTTTTTCTCTTTTCAAAACTTGCCAAATCAAACAAAAGCGGTACTTTTGTGTCCATCCTTAAATATTTTACTGTTAACAAAATTTATAAGAATCCTCTGGTAAAGACAGAGGATTCTTACGTTTACAGAGCAAATATACAGCCTTTGAATATTTTTACATCTTTTTTGTGAATATTTTTTTACAATTTTTGTGTTGCTTAAATTGGCTCCACAGAATCCCCACACATTTACAAAGGCACACAAGTCCAGACACAGAAGCAAACCTTTGTAAAAGAGTGTTGCTTGCAGACGCTTCCAAAACCCCTCGACACAATTAAAACCATTTCGTTCGACAAATCCGCCAG
>JANXSR010000132.1 GCA_025352625.1 Ferruginibacter sp. | reverse complement strand
TTTAAATACCAAAAAATTCAGGGCAATTGCGATGCAGGTTTTAGGTGGCGGTGCCATCCATCCAAAAGAAGCAATTAAGTATGTTTGTGGATTACCTAATATTGAGTCAATTTTATTTGGAGCATCCTCAAAAGGAAATATCGAAAATACTGTTTCAAATATCCGGTCTTTTGATATAAAAAATAATTAATCAATCTTTATAATTTTATTAAAAGATTGATTATTAAATATAATCAGATCATAGGTGTTTAACAGAAAAGGCTTTTAAATCACTGCCTTCCTTTTCAATTCTAAAATATTTTTATGGGAAATAAAATTTTTGATAAAGAGAATCTTGAATTACTCTGCTGTCCAGTTTGTAAGACCAGCATTAAGGTAAATGAAAATAAGGATTTTTTTAAATGCTTAAATGAATCATGCAATGTTTCGTTTCCAGTTTATAATAATATTCCATGTATATTAAACGAGCAGAACAGTATTTTTAGCAACGAAGATTTTGCAAGAGAAAATGATACTTTTTTTAAACTTTCAGAAAATAAAATACTTAAGACTGTAAAAAGTGCCTTCCCTGTTTTAAGCTTAAATGTATCTACAAAAGTGAATTATAATAGTTTTGCAAAAAATTTACTGAAGGATAATATTGCTGGCGAGAAGAAAAAGGTGCTTGTATTAGGAGGTAGTGTTATCGGAAAGGGGATGAGTGAAATTCTGGCCAAATACCCTGATTCTATTGAATTTGTAGAAACAGATGTTTCCTTTGGACCAAGAACAATGCTTATTTGTGACGGACATAATCTTCCTTTTAAGGATGCTTCATTTGATGGAATAATCGTGCAAGCTGTACTTGAACATGTACTGGATCCATATGCGTGTGTAAGTGAAATACATAGAGTGATAAAGATGGATGGGATAGTTTATGCAGAAACACCATTTATGCAACAGGTGCATGGCAGACAGTTTGATTTTACAAGGTTTACACACTTAGGCCATAGGAGACTATTCAGACACTTTGAGGAACTAGAAAGCGGAGCCGTTTGTGGCCCGGGAATGGCATTAGCCTGGTCTTATAAATATTTCCTGATTAGCTTTTCAAATAATAAATCCATTCGAAAAGTACTTGATGGATTTGCCCGTATAACTGCATTTTATTTAAAATATTTTGATTATTTTCTTACGAAAAAGAAAGGAGCATTAGATGCAGCATCCGGATATTATTTTATGGGAAAAAAAACAGGTAGGACTCTTACTGATAAAGAACTGATCAATTCTTATGCGGGTGCTTTTTAATTAAAATTTCATGTGTTTCTTTTTGTATTAGCCATCAGGAAATTTTGAATTAATTAAGTATTCTAATAACAATAAAATATGACATCTAAAAAACCATTAAATATCTTTTTTGCTGTAGACAAGTTATATCTCATTCATTTTACGGTTGCACTCACTTCCATTTTAGAAAATAATAGAGATTTGGACATAAATGTATATGTATTACATGATCTTGATGATACAACTGGCCTTGACGAAATAGTTTCTTTTTGCAAAAAAAACTATAATACTACTTTACATTTACTAACAGTCGATATTTCTATATTTGATAATTTTCAGATAACCCTTTATATATCAAAGGCATCTTATTTTAGATTACTTTTCGCTGATATTATACCTGCCCATGTGGACTCAGGATTATACATTGATTGCGATACTGTTGTTACTGGTTCATTAAAGGAATTAACGGAATTATCTTTTTTTGATACGGGTAAAACAATTGAATATAGTATATTGGGTGTGAGTGATAAAAATGAAGCGGAAGAACTTATTAGACTTAACAATTTAGGTATTCCGTCTAAAATGTATTTTAATGCTGGTGTTCTATTTATAAATTTAGAAAAATGGAGAGAAGATGCCGTATCAGGAAAATTAATACAAATAGCTAAAGAATATAAAGAGCATTTAGACTGGTGGGATCAGGATGTATTAAATATTTTTTTCCCAAATCAATGCGGTAAAATTAATACAACTTATAACAATTTTCCAGATAAAAAACTTCCAGAAACACCAGTAGTAATTCATTTTACGGGATCCTCCAAACCTTGGCATTATTTTAATGAACACCCCTATAAAGCTATGTATTGGAAATATCTGAAACTTAGTCCTTTTAAGGATCAGCAATTTGAAAAAATTACTCTAAATAAAGTCATCATAAAATATAAAGGAAGAATAAAAAAGTTGTTGGGTATGAAATAGGAAATGAATATTTATTAGATTTTACTTAACCATAATTTAAGCCAGGCTATAAAAGATAAGATAAATTGGAGTTAAACACAGTCCCGGTAAAAGACTATCAAGCCTTAACAAATTGCACATCAATATTTTTATAAAGAATTTTAGTATTGCTTAAGTTTTATAAATTCTATATTAAAAATTTTCCGGTCTGCATAAAATAAGCTAATTAAAAAAATGTTTTTACAGAAGAAATCAATTATTCAGGACGCAATAATAATTCTAATAATACTTGTATCATTGAATTTTTTCTCACTGACGACAATTAGTGATAATGCAACACTTGTTATCACGGCGCTATACGCTGTTGGTTTTGGAATGATGGCTTTTATAATTATTAAGTTTTTAAATAAAAAAGCAATTGAAAAGCACCCGTTAGACAGAATAGTATTTATTTTTATTTTAAGTATGTTCATTAGTGCATTCGTATCTTTTATATATTGGGATCAACCCCTTGCTTCATCAATGAAGTCTTATTCCTACTTTTATATTTATCTACTTTATTTTGTACTTGTATATTTAGAGATTCCCTCTGAAAGAGTGGAAGGCATATTTAAACTGATTTTCTTCGCTTCACTGGCAATATTTGTTATTGACTTTATCATGTATCCGAACCCTATTTTTAGCTGGCGAAGTGAAGAAAGGAGAAACGGAATTACGATTTTCTTTTACGGACAAGGGTTTACATTTCTAGGGGCCTATTATTTCTTAAATAAATTTTTTAAAACAAAAAATTTAATTCACATCGCTTTATTTACGGTGTCATTTGCCTGCCTTTTTTTTCTAACACAATCAAGAACGAATCTTTTTGCGTTGGTTCTTGTATTTTTTTTTACATTGATATCAAGTTCTTTTAAACAAAAATATATAATTACAATTTTGCTATTAATGGCTGCCACAAGTTTCTATTTTACTTCCAGCCTATTTAATGGTATCAAGCAAGAAAGTGCTACTCAGGCCGAGAATGTAGATGAAGATATCAGAATAGCCGCTCACAAATATTTTCTTACAGAGCTTCAGGCTGGAGCCCCTACTATCCTTTTTGGAAATGGTATACCAGCTAAAGGAGGTTATCTTGGTCTGGTATCAATGAAAGCAATGGAAAGTGGTTATTGGACTGCAGATTTAGGATTAACAGGCATCTTCAGCTACTTTGGATTGCTGGGAACAATTATGTGGCTACTATTTTTTTACAATGTATTTAAAATAAGCAAAAGTGAAAAATCAACATATCTAAAAGGTTATTTTTTAACATTATTAACCACCATTTTTACATCCTATTCCATTTTCGAGCCAGGCTATATGCCTGCCACAGTGTTGGTTTTATATTTAGTACGATGTGATGCATTGGAAAATTCAAGTGTCGAAGAATAACAAAATAGCAATACATACAAATTTTAAAATAGCAGAACAGGTCTTAGGTATTCCTAGCCAAATTTAATCATGATATCTATAAAAAAAATTACGGCAAAAAGTAAAATACTTAAAAATTTTTCGGTATTAACTTTATCGAATATTCTTACCCAGTTTTTATTAATATTTACCAGTATTAAAATTGCGAGATCGCTAGACCCTGTAGTATTTGGCACTTATAATTTGCTTCAGTTGCATATGTCTATTGTATTGGTAATATGTTCTTTTGGTGTTAAAAATATAATCATAAGAACTATTGCCAGGA
>JANXSR010000083.1 GCA_025352625.1 Ferruginibacter sp. | reverse complement strand
CACAACTGAAGCAACTGCAACAGTTAGAAGGATTGAATATTGATTTTGCAGGATTGATTTTTTATAAGGAATCTCCCCGTTATGTGGTAGGTAAAATTTCTAAGGAGGAATTACAGTCAACTGATTTTGATATTAAAAAAGTGGGTGTTTTTGTAAACGCTGAGTATGATGAAATTATGCAAACTGTGGAGGACTATGGTTTGGATGTGGTGCAGTTGCATGGCAACGAAACGCCCGAATTATGTGAGCAGTTATCGGATGATGTAGAAGTGATAAAAGCATTTAGCATTGGTGCAGACACTGACTCGATAGATGAGCTGGTAGCGGATTATGATGCAGTGTGTGATTATTATTTATTTGATACTGCGGGTAAAGATGGCGTTGTTGGTGGCACCGGCAAACAATTCGACTGGAAACTGATAAACAAAAATAAAATAGAAAAGCCTTTCTTTTTAAGCGGGGGTATTGGCCTGGAAGATGCTGCAAAAGTAAAAGCATTTAAGCACCCTGATTTTATCGGCATTGACATCAACAGCAGGTTTGAAAAAGAGCCGGGTGTAAAAGATATGGCAATGGTATTGCAGTTAAAGCAGGCCATGAAATAAATAATTTTAAGCTATTGAATTTTGAAAGGTTTATCAATTTTAAAATCTATAATTCCCCTGTAGGGGATAGGGGTAATATGATAACAATACGAAACGCCACCGAAGAAGATATTCCAACGCTGTTGGAAATTTATAATGATATCATTATAAACACAACAGCTGTGTGGCACGAGGAGCCACACACACTCGCCATGCGGCAGGAATGGTTTGCCATAAAAAAGGAGCAGGGCTTTCCGGTATTTGCTGCGGTAGAAAATGACAGGGTAATAGGATTTAGTACCATTGGGCCTTTCAGGCCATGGTTTGGTTACCGCTACACAGTAGAAAATTCTGTGTATGTAGCCACCAACAGCAGGGGTAAAGGTATTGCCAAACTATTGATGCAGCCAATTATTGATGCAGCAAAAGAACTAAAGCTGCACGCAATTGTTGCAGGTATAGAAGCAACCAACGAAGCAAGCATTGCACTGCACCAAAAATTTGGCTTTGTTGAAGTGGCGCATTTTAAAGAAGTAGGTTTTAAGTTTAACCGATGGATGGATTTGAAGTTTTTAGAATTGATTGTTTAAAGAATAATTTATTGCCAGACAGTTTAAAGCGAATCGGTTTAGGACATAATCTTTGGAGATTGAAAACTTTGCATCCCAAAGGCTGTTAGAGTAAACATAATAAAGCGAAAGAAAAATAACGTTACAATTTGAAAGGGGTCCACATAGGTATCACGTACAAGTGAGTGATACGCTAGGGCGGACAAACTACAACGATGTTAAATTTAAATACAAATGACGACTACAAAACAAAATAATTTTGCCGTTGACGAACATGGTTATTACGGTGATTTCGGCGGAGCCTTTATTCCGGAAATGTTATATCCCAATGTGAAAGAATTGCAGGAGCAATATCTTAAAATTATGTACGAACCTGCATTTCAGGAAGAGTTTCAGCAATTGCTGACAGACTATGTGGGCAGACCAACACCCTTATTTTTAGCAGAACGGCTAAGTGCAAAGCATGGCGTAAAAATTTATTTAAAACGGGAAGATCTCTGCCATACAGGGGCACATAAAATTAACAACACAGTAGGCCAAATTTTATTGGCTCAACAGCTTGGTAAAACAAGAATCATTGCAGAAACAGGTGCCGGTCAGCATGGGGTTGCTACTGCAACTGTTTGTGCATTGAAAGGGCTTGAGTGCATTGTTTACATGGGTGAAAAAGATATTGAGCGGCAGGCACCCAACGTTGCAAGAATGAAAATGTTGGGCGCTAAAGTGGTGCCGGCCGTTAGCGGAAGCAAAACCTTGAAAGATGCCACCAACGAAGCTATAAGGGATTGGATCAATAATCCAGTTGATACACATTACATTATTGGCAGCGTGGTGGGGCCGCATCCTTACCCTGATATGGTGGCTCGTTTTCAAAGTGTAATCAGCAAGGAAATAAAAAAGCAGCTACTCGAAAAAACTGGCAGCGAATTGCCTACGCATGTAATTGCCTGTGTAGGTGGAGGCAGCAATGCAGCGGGTGCGTTTTATCATTTTTTAGATGATCTTTCTGTACAACTCGTAGCAGTGGAAGCGGCAGGTTGTGGCATTGATAGTGGTATGAGTGCGGCAACAACCCAGTTGGGTAAACCTGGTATTTTGCATGGCAGTAAAAGTTTGCTGATGCAAACAGATGATGGCCAGGTTACAGAGCCACACAGCATTTCAGCAGGGTTGGATTACCCCGGTATTGGTCCGCTGCATGCTCATTTATACAAAAGTGGTCGTGCTACTTTTATGAGTGCCACAGATGAGGAAGCATTGAAAGCTGCTTTTGAAGTGAGCAGAACAGAAGGCATTATCCCCGCATTGGAAACAGCGCATGCATTTCATATATTGAATGAAATGAAATTTAAAAAGGATGATGTGGTGGTGATTTGCTTAAGTGGAAGGGGCGATAAGGATTTGGCGACTTACATGAATTATTTATAAAGGAAGTGATGGAAGATATAATTGAAATAGTTTCTTTTACCGATGCTCTTGCTGCTAATTTTGCCGCATTAAACAAAGCATGGCTAACAAAGTATTTTGAAATAGAACCGTTGGATGACAAAATGCTGGGTAATCCCGTAAAGTATTATATCAATGAAGGCGGCTTTATTTATTTTGCCCTGTTGAATGGAGAAATAGCCGGTACGATTGCACTGTTGAAAGTAAGTGACACCATTTTTGAATTATCAAAAATGGCGGTGGATGAAAAATTCCAGGGAAAAAAGATCGGCAATAAACTGATAGAGCACGTGTTACAGGAGGGCAGGAGATTAGAACTCGAAAGAATTATTTTGTATTCAAATACACTACTTGGTCCGGCCATTCACTTGTATGAAAAGTTTGGATTTAAGGAGGTAATTGGTTTTAAA
>JANXSR010000080.1 GCA_025352625.1 Ferruginibacter sp. | reverse complement strand
GTTCCTTTTCATGAACAAAAATCTATTTCAACAGAAAATACTTTTCAGCAGGATACCATTGATATCAATTTCCTAAACAGTGAATTGGTAAGAATGACAGAGAAAATTGCTTTTGATTTGAGGCAACAGGATAAGGTAACGGGATGTATTACGGTAAAGCTTCGTTACTCCAATTTTGAAACATTTACAAAGCAGTTAACTATACCTTATACCAACGCCGATCACATTCTTTTAAAAACGGCAAAAGAGCTTTTTAGTAAGCTATACGAACGCCGGATGCTGATACGGTTAATTGGCATTCGGTTTACTAATCTTATACCGGGTAATTACCAGATAAGCTTGTTTGATGATACACAGGAAACGATTAGCCTGTACCAGGCCATTGACAGTGTAAAAAAAAGGTTTGGCGAAGGGTTGTTGATAAGGGCTGCGGGGGTATAAAATATTATGCAGATAACTAAAAACAAAGCCTATTAATTAAGTCTCCATACCCCCAAATCACTGTGCCAATAAATGTAATTAAAGGGCCTAATTTATTTACTGCAATTCTGCTTTTTGAATCTTCTGAAACAATCTCCGGAACTGGCTCACCGATAAATTTGTAATGCTCTGGATCATTGCTATTAAAAGGAGAATTGGCCATTCCTACTTCTGATAATAAACTTTGATTTATTAAACTGGGTCGAGATAAAAGTAAAATCCCAACACAAACTATAATCGCCCCTATACGTTGAAACCAGATAAAATCTTTTACAATCACACTATGAAGGAACCCAATAAGAAATAATGAGATTGAAATACATACCATTGTTTTATTGTTTGAAATAATTTTTTTCATAAGAAATTAAATAATGAAAGTAGATTTTGAGAAGTTCTATTGAAATCGCTATGCAGCTTCAATTGAAGGCAATTCTGCATATTCAAATGGTTGCTGGTGATCCAAAGCCGTAATAAAATCTTTTGAAATTGAAACAGCTTTCATTTCTTCGGCAGGATATTGTGTGGTGGCAATTTCAGTAATTCTTTTTTCATCCAGCTTACCAAATATCCATTCATAAGCAAGATCCTCATTCAGAATAGTCGGCATTCTTTTTTTTGCATTATGAACCTGCTCCATTAGTTGATTTGCTTTGGTAGTAACAATCGAAAAACTCTCTACATATTCGCCGGTATTTTTATCAGTCCAGGGTGTCCAGATACCAGCCATATAGAAGTATTCTTTCTCCGGCAGATTGATGTAATAAGGGTATTTTACGGCTGTTTTAAGTGGTAGTCCGGTCTTCTTGTTTTTAGGAAAAATATGCCTCCATTCATAGAAGCCAGAGGACAGTACCAGACACCTTCTTTCCATAGCAGCTTTTTTGTAAGTAACTTTTTGAAATAATTCTTCTCCAATGGCATTTAGTGTGATAATTGGCACATCAAATTTGCCCGATTTTGGGTTAACTCCACCGAATCGAAAATGCTTCAAATCCTCTCTGTTATTAATGTAATGTGGAATAAATCCCCATTCCATTTGAACTATATCAAAATCTTCTTTATCAGGCAATGGCTTTAACACAGTATTCAATCCATATTCAAAACCTATGTTTAAATCATGCGTAAGGAAATCGTATTTTGCTAAAGCCTTTTCCAATTGCTTTAGTCTTATGAATTCAGCATGTGTAACCTTTTGTCCGTTATAATAGCACATAGTATTTTATGATTGATTTGCTTTAATATAGTTTGCAATTAATGGCCCTATTTCTTCCGCTTCTGTTTGCCTGCCTTCAGGTATGGATGTCCACCAACGGGCAGCGTTATCGGTAAGTGCCCTGGTAACAACTAAAGGGTCTCTTTTATCTGAAAATACAATACGATAAATGGTTTGGCTCGCTACAAAATGTCGGTGTACCCTGATCTTTCCTTCTTTAAAGTCTAATTCAAAAATATCCTGACTGTTTTCCATACCATGAATTTAGTAATTTTCTAACTTTTAAACAACCTTATGCAAGTTTCCAAATTCGATCTCAGTTTTACCTTTAAAGGCAACAAACTAACTGCTACCTGCCACAAAATGACGGTTTATAAACATCCCCATATAACAGTTGCGGTAAATAAAGAAAAAGGTAAAGCTGATATCTATATTTTTCACGAAATAAATGAGCCCAAACAAAGATATTTCTGGTTTCAATTAAGTGGTATTAAGGAAGAAATTGCCGCAATAATTTCAATAAAACTGCAGGGATAATGGCATATTCAAACTGAATTTTTAGAACACAATTAATTTAAAATTGTATCATTTTCTTTAGCATCGATAGCGGATTTTAGCATCCTTAAAACAGCTTTTTTAGCACCCATTTTAGCCTCTTCAATATCATACCAATTACCTTCTTTTGTCTTGTATAATTTGCAGGTAAATTGCCCGTTATTATCGCCCTTTTTTGTAAAATTATATTCCTGTAAAATAGCTATAATACTGCCCAAAGCATTGGTCAATTCGTAAGGGCTAATTGTGTAATAAAACTGGCTGTTATCTTCTAAATTAATTTGATTGCTGAAAAGGTTATTTAAGGCATCTCTCATAACACAATAATAATTCAATCTCTATAAGCTGCAAAACGCACTTACTAACAATGGCAAAAAATTAGCGGCTTATTACTTGTAACTGGTATAAAATTTGCCTTGTCTCTTATGGTAGATTGATAGTGGAAATGAATTTGTGGAAAGAGAAAAAGTCTATGTAAGTGATTTTATTGAAAAGCCTCCTGGCTTTGTCTTTTATATGTTTCAAAGTATCTCCGAAACGTATCCTCACAAATTCTTCAAGTATTAATCTTTATCAAGGCGTAATGTGCCGGGTCTTGCACATGGCCAGATGTCCGGTTGTTTAACAACCGAATCTGGCCGCCCTTACTCCGAAGTCGTGGGCGGAGAGTTTAGAAGGTTACATTTTTTATTTCCTCCACTTTATTCAACAGGAGGTTTTTCTCTTTTTCATAGCCTTCCAACCACTGCCTAAACTCAGGAATCTGATGGAGTGTATGTAACTTTTTTACCGCCT
>JANXSR010000057.1 GCA_025352625.1 Ferruginibacter sp. | reverse complement strand
AACAACTGTTCTGCCGGAAAAATTTGTTCTGCAGATTTTGCTTCATTGGGCACTTTCACTAAATTCTTATATCCAAGCCAACCGCCTGCTAACAATATCACAGCACCTCCAATATAAATAATTGGTTTGCTGAACTGAGCCCAAAAACCTTTTGCCCTTTCAACTATTTCATTTTTTTCAACCTCTGTAACGGTAACTTGCTTCTCTGCCATTGTATATACTTGTTTTAAGCTGGTAAACGTTGTTTATGAAGAATGAAAAAACTACCAGCAAGCCGTTTTTCCATTTGATAAGAAATAATGATTAATCTGTTATAAATGGATAGTCTTGCTGGCTGTAAACATCCTTTAGCAATTCGTCATCATTTGGCCATGGACTTTCTTCTGCAAATTGAACACTTTCTTCTACCTGAGCTTTAACTCTATCGTTCATCACTTCTATATCTGCATCACTCAATTTAAATTCTTCTTTCAACACTTTCAATACATGCTCAATCGGGTCTCTTTCTTTATATTCTTCTACTTCATCTTTTGTACGATATTTTTGAGGGTCACTCATACTATGACCTTTATAACGGTATGTTTTTATCTCTAATAAAGTTGGTCCACCTTTTTCTCTTGCTCGGTTTACTGCTCTTAGTACAGCATTGTGCACATCTTCCGGACTCATTCCATCCACACTATCACCAGGCATATCGTAAGCATCAGCCAATTTATATAAATCTAATACATTGCTTGTACGGGCAACTGAAGTACCCATTGCATAATTATTATTTTCGCAAATAAATACAACCGGTAATTTCCAAAGCATAGCCATATTAAAAGTCTCATGCAACATACCTTGTCTTGCAGCGCCATCTCCAAAAAAACAAAGAGCAACATTATTGGTACCTCTGTATTTTTCAGCAAATGCCAGTCCTGCACCAGTACCTATCTGGGCACCTACAATACCATGACCTCCAAAAAAGCCAACGTCTACTCCAAAAATATGCATGCTTCCACCCTTTCCTTTACTACAACCGGTGGCTTTGCCATACAATTCAGCCATGGTAGATTTAGGGGTAACTCCTTTAGCAATCGCCAAAGCGTGACAACGATAAGCGGTAATAAATTTATCATCTGGATTTGTAGCCGTCATACAACCGGCGGCAACAGCTTCCTGCCCGATATACAAATGGCAGAAGCCTCGAATTTTTTGCATTCCATACAACTGACCTGTCTTTTCTTCAAAGCGGCGTAGTAAAAGCATTAATTCGTACCAGTACTGGTAGGTTTCTTTAGAAAACTTTGTAGCCAATGAGTTTAAATTTTAGGCTGCAAAGATAAGGGAGAAATTGATAAAATAAACAAGCCACAAAGAAGCCTTTATCTATTGGCTTTAAAGCATTAATTAAGCTTAAATAATTGCTTTTGTTCAATAGAAATAATCATTAAACGCCACATCATAAATGAATTTATATATAATTAATGAAATGTAAAAGTTGCCTTATACAGATAAAATACCAGTTAAAATAGACTGGAAAGCTGCTAACTGGTAAAGACAGCTGCATTTAATTTATCTTGCAGGCCAATGTTAAGGCTTACAAAAATAACCATCACCCAATTTAAGAATTACGGCTTTTCAACTTTCGATTTTACGGAAAGGGTCATTGGTATTTGTGGCTTAAATGGCAAGGGAAAAACGAATCTGCTGGATGCCATTTATTACTTATGTTTTACCAAAAGCTATTTTACAAAAACGGATGGTTTGAATTGCCAGTTTAATATGGATGGTTTTAGACTGGAAGGAACAGCTCCACCAGCTCTTTCCAAAGCAGAAGGAAATGCAGAAGATGAGGGAGGTAGTCTCTCCTCAAATAAATCCAATAACATTGTTTGCATTTTTAGGGGAGTTGGTAAAAAGGAAATTTTGTTGAATGAAGTGCCTTACATCAAATTTTCAGAACATATTGGAAAGTTTCCCTGCGTAATGATTGCGCCTGATGACATTGAACTAATCGTTGGAGGAAGTGAAGAACGCAGGCGGTTTATTGATACAGTCATCAGCCAGATAGATCCGGAATACCTGCAACAACTAATTATTTACACAAAAGTGTTGCAACAGAGAAATGGTTATTTAAAAAAATTTGCTGAACAGGGCAAAACAGACTGGACACTTTTGGAAGTGCTAGATGATCAATTGGTGCAACCCGGAAATTATATACATGCAAAGCGTAAAGATTTTACGCTACAACTAATTCCACTGGTACAGCAGTTTTATAACCAGATTGCAAACAACAATGAGTTGGTTACACTGCAATATGAAAGTCAGTTAAATGACAATGATTTTTTTGCAGTGCTAAATCAGTTGAGGCAAAAAGATTTTATTTTACAACGCAGTAACGGAGGTATTCATAAAGATGATATTGCTATACAGTTAAATGGGCAACCTTTTAAAACAACGGCCTCGCAAGGACAACGAAAGAGTTTACTGTTTGCGTTAAAACTGGCAGAATTTGAACTACTTAAAATAAACAAAGGCTTTCCTCCCCTCCTTTTACTGGATGATGTTTTTGAAAAACTGGATGACAGCCGCATGCAAAATTTATTGCATTGGGTTTGTAATAAAAATGAAGGACAGGTTTTTATTACAGATACACATAAAAAAAGACTGGAACAGGCATTTGTTGGCTTACAAACGGCCTACCAGATTATTGAATTGTGAAGCTGAACGAAACGTGCCGGATTCATTAATAAATAAGTAAATTATAAAGACTCCCAAAAAACAGTTGCTATAAAATCAGCCATCAGATATATGCATAGCATTATCTTTGTACCATGGGCGAATTTTCAATGCAGGATGCAATTAAATTGTTTTTAAAACAAAGCAAATTAAAAAACGATATGCAGGCCTTGCGTATTGATGATGTTTGGGAAGAGATAATGGGTAAAACAATTGCTAAATACACCGATAAAATCCAGATCATTAACCAAACCCTTTTTATTAGCAGCACAGTGGCTCAATTAAAACATGAGTTATTATACCAAAAAGAAAAAATAATTGAACGGGTTAATGAAGCACTAGGCGAAAAAGTGATAACAGATGTTGTAATAAAATAAGTAACTAGCGTATTCTCGGGTCAACCACAGCATACAACACATCTGCCAGTATATTAATCAAAATAAAGATACAGGCACTCACCAACACAGATCCCATCACTACGGGGTAATCTAATTTTTCCAGCGCATCCACGGTTATTTTCCCAATACCCTGCCAGCCAAAAATGTATTCAACAAAAAAAGCCCCTGCCAATAACTCTGCAAACCAACCGGTAATAGCAGTAATAACTGGGTTAAGCGCATTGCGCAAAGCATGTTTAACAATAACTGTTTTTGGGCTTAGCCCTTTTGCATATGCCGTGCGGATATAATCCTGATTTAGTACATCAAGCATACTACTTCGGGTTAGTTGTGTAATAATTGCCAATGGACGAATACCTAAGGTAAATGCAGGCAGTATTAGGTTCTTAAGCGTTAAATATTTCTCACCGGTAACTTCATCCACATCAAACCAGCTACCTGTTAAATTGAGGCCGGTAAAAGGATGCAGTACCACTCCAAACAAAAAAGCAATGATGATGGCCATAAAAAAAGAAGGTGCCGATATGCCGGCAATGCTTGCAAATACAGCAGTAGTATCCAGCCAGGTATCTTTTTTAACGGCAGCCAACACCCCTAAGAATATACCTACTATGGTGGCTAAAAGCATTGCTGCTAAGGCCAGCAATAATGTGCCCGGCAAAGCTTCCATTAAAACAGTGCCCACACTTTTTTTTGTTTGATAACTTTTACGGAGATAAGGAACCTTTAACCCCAACTTAGTAGCACCGCCCATGAAGAAACCTTTTAATTCTTTCTTTTCAATATCCGCTTTTGTATGCATGCAAACCGGGCTAACGTCATTAAGGTATAAAAAAAACTGCTTCCATTTTGGCTGATCCAGGTAAAGGTCTTTTCGAATATTGTCCATTGTTTTTTTATCACCGGTTTGTCCAACAATCAATCGTGCCGGATCGCCAAACCCCTGGAACATAAAAAACACCAGCACAACCACACCAAGCAGCACGAGCAATGAATAAAATGTTTTTCTTAAAATCTGATTCAAAGTTCAACAATTAGTAAAGAGAGATAAGTAACAACAATAAAACCTCACAAAAAAGTAGTTCAAATCAATATGTAAGAATTATTAATTACCAATTATTAATTTTTAATTCGAATTACCAACCGCTTTTTTAATATCCGCCCAACTCCACTTACCCTGCACCACAGGGCCCTTCATTAAAAATAAGGTAGGCGTTGCTCTTGCCGCCGTTTTTATAACCGTTGCATCGCAGGTTAATATTGGTACCGCATATTGGTTTGTTTTATTAAAAAATGTTGTAGAGTTTTCCTTGTCAGCTGTTACAATATACAGGGGTATTTTTTGTTCTTTCGCTTTTTTCCAAAGATTGGTAAAAGCCATAGACCATCTCATTGTGCCCCCTTCCATATCTTTTAAAAAGAATAAATAATACCTACCATTTTGGCTTAGCAAAGATTCTGTAACATCCACACCGGCAGAATCGGTTAAAGAAAAATCGTTGATTAATGGAACATTGTTACTTCCTTTTTGTATAAGCGTTTCTTTTCTATCTACATAGTTCCAGGTACTGTCGGGCAATTCGTTTGTTCCAAAAGTTTTTTTTACACCGCCCTTTTCATAAATAAAACCATAGTCAAATTTATCAGGGATAGCATTGGCGGGCATCTTACGCAATTGTAATAAATCATTTCCCTTTTTATAGGGTAAACAATCTGTTAATGGCAGGTGCTTAATCACATGCATTTGCAACATAGTAACGCCCATTGTACTTAGTAATACCAAAATAAGCGGAAGCATTTCTTTGCCCAATGGTTGTATGTATTGCTGCTTCAATAATAGAAAAATAATGAGCAGCAATAAAATAATATCTTTTGTAAAAGTTTGTATAGGTGTTAACGGAATACAATCACCAAAGCAACCGCAGGTAGCTATTTTTCCGCTAAACAACACATAGCTGGTTAAAAAAGTAAAGAAAAACATCAGCCCCAAAAGCGCCCGCAATACCAATTTTTTACTAAAGCCTGTTAATAAAGCAACACCCAACGCCACTTCAAAAGTTATCATTATAATTGAAAATAAAAAAGTGTGGTTATACATCCAGTTCATAACAATGGTTGCATACCCCTCCCTGCCCCACACTTCAAAAAACTCCTGCATTTTATACGTTAATCCCAATGGGTCAATGGCTTTTACCAGGCCTGAAAATATAAATAATACACCTACAATAATCCTTGCAATGGTCACACTTAATTTCATAGTTATTTTTTAATGTTTAAAGGAAAATTTGAAACAGTTATTTCTCATTTCAATTTATGTTGAATGTTTTCCTTCCTCAATTAGTATTAAAGCAAAAACAGCATAGTTCATAATATCATAATAGTTAGCATCAATGCCTTCACTTATTATAGTGGTGCCATCATTTAACAAAATCTGTTTAATGCGTAACAGCTTTGCAAGTATCAGGTCAGTAAAACTCTCCTGGCTCATGTCTCTCCATGCTTCACCGTAATCATGGTTTTTATCCAGCATTAATTTTTTGGCAATGTTCACTTTTTCTTTATACAAGTCTGCAACTTCGGCCACAGGCAAATCTTCGGTTTCATCTTTTTGTTTATCCAGTTGTATCAACCCAATGATGGCGTAATTTAAGATTCCTTTAAATTCACTTAATATATCATCTCCAATTTTTTGTTCGCCTTTTTCCTGAATGGTTCGTATGCGTTTGGCTTTGATATAAATTTGATCTACTACCGAAATAGTACGGTATACCCGCCAAGAAGTGCCATAATCTTTGGTTTTCTTTAAAAATATTTCTTCGCAGGATTGTATAGTGGTATCGTATTGCAGGTTAGTGTTCATTGTTTGCTGAATGTATCTACTTTTGTTTATTGTCAAAAATACTTGTTTCTGCCTGATGTACACACTTAACTGCAAAGGAAAATTATTGGTGCTAGATAAACCGTTGGTGATGGGCATTCTAAATGTTACACCCGACTCTTTTTACGACCGGCATTTATCAAAAGGAGTGGATGCCATTATAACCCATGCCGGTAAAATGATCAGCGAAGGAGCCGACATACTGGATATTGGCGGACAAAGTACCAAACCCGGCAGCCAGCGAATTACAATTGAAGAAGAGCTTGCGAGGGTATTGCCCGTTATAACATTGCTACAACAAAAATATCCAGGTCTTGTTTTATCAATTGATACCTACTACGCTGAAGTGGCAACGGCTGCCGTTAATGCAGGAGCCGATATTGTAAACGATATTAGTGGCGGCGATATGGATGCGGCCATGCTGCAAACTGTAGCAGCTTTGCAGGTTCCCTACATTTGCATGCACATGAGAGGAACACCGGAAAAGATGCAACAAAATACAAACTATGATGATGTAGTAAAAGAAGTGCTGGATTATTTTATTGAAAAAATAGCAGCCTGCACCGTTGCCGGCATTAAAGATGTAATCATTGACCCTGGTTTTGGTTTTGCTAAAACTATTCAACATAATTTTACGCTGCTTAAAAATTTACAAGCTTTCCAAATGCTGAATAAGCCAATACTGGCCGGCCTTTCAAGAAAAGGAACCATTTATAAAACCCTTGGTATTACTGTCGAAGAAGCCCTAAACGGAACAACCGTATTAAATACCCTGGTATTTTTAAATGGTGCTGCCATTGTAAGGGTACACGATGTTAAAGAAGCTAAAGAAATTATAACGTTGCTGGATAGTTACAACAAAGCATAAATAAAAAATTATTGACCGGATCGGGAAGCTATGTGAGCTGCAATGACAGCCAGTGCGTCATAGCGGATTACACGGAGCGTATTGAACATCGTGGTTGCACAGAAGTTTCTAATTGTTTTGTGACCAAGCTGCGATAAATGCCGGGACGACATTTATCATTTTACTGTCTGCGTATTGTCTTCAAATGGGCCTTTGTAACTTAAAGGATCTACTTTAAAATGACGGGTATAAATATTTGCTTTCTGAAACAGGGTTTTTAACCTGCTGGCTGATTCTTCAAAAGCTTTCCCGTCTCTTACATCGTAATCGTTTAACACAAGTCCGGTAGCTTCTTTCATCATAGCCTGAGGATCATCAAGATAATAATACAATACAGCAAGATTAAAATAACTTGCGTACCGCATTTTTCTGTCGTGTTTGTTAGTGGAAGTATATTTTTCTTTCATACTTTCAAAATAATCAATTACTGGTTTTAATTGCTCTCTTGCACCATCAATAGACTGGTTGGCATTCATTGCAAAAAGCACTTCAGTTAACTGCCTGAATGCATCCCGATGGGCTGCATATTCCGGATGCTTTTTACTACCAACTATCCACATCACATCATTAACTGTTACCTCACCAAATCCAAAATTATCAGTGGTCCGATTACTTAAATAATGCATGGCTCTGTTAACACAGCTACGATATAATTCACTGGTTGTACTTTTTGTATTTATTAAAAAATAGCCTTCTGCCAGTTTCCTAAACGGAAATTCAGGACTACTGTAAACCTGCTTATATCCCCTGTCTGCAAGTACTTCGTCAAGCACATGAGCACCTTTATAATCATTTATTACAGCGGTTGCAGCAAATGTATACACAACTTCTTCGTGGTATAAAATCCTTGTACCCGTTATCTGTCCCAAAGGGTTCTTTATATTTTCAGTACGTTCCTTTATTGAAACAGATTCCGGTAACAAATCTTCTAATTTTACTTTTATGGTAATGTGTCCGTCCTGTGGAAGCTTTCGCCATCCTTCAAGTATAACTGAATTTGCTGGTGACAACTGTTGCAAAAAAGGTTGCATCATTTTAGTACCTTCAACCACTACATTATAAGTTCGGTACGTACTGTCTAAGTGCATTGCTGGCAGCGAATGAAATTGAACGGTAAAATTATAACGGTCAAGATCTACCTTTTTTTGTGCAAATAAAATCAGGGGACAAAGGAAAAGGGTTAGCAGGTAAGATTTTTTCATTAAATAGGCTTTTGATATACCTATAACGTTACAGCCAGCAAAATATTCTCTTTTACCTCCTAGCTGGAACGTTTCAACGCTAATAGTTACATATACTGCACAGCAACATTAAAGTCAAATCCATTTAGGTAGCCTTATCAGCAGTATTAGTTATTAGCTTAATACCTGCAAAAAAGAAAATCCCTCCCAGTACACCCGAAAAAATAATGGCTTTTATATTCTTAACATCTAAACCGCCATTCATGAAACTTATACCGGCGTATATTAAGCCAGCTATGCCCAGAAGCGATAAAATAATTCCTAATATTCGCTTTTCCATGATGTATTTTTATTACTATTTCTCAAATGTTGAGCCAACAACTTTTTAAATTAATATCACTAGCGTTGCGTTGTTTTATAAAATAGTTCTTTGAAACACTTGACAGTTCTATGTTTGCGCCGTTTTTAAGTCGGCGTTGATTTGAAAATAATTCTGTTCGTTCTTTGTACAAATCATTGAGAATGAACAAAGGACGA
>JANXSR010000031.1 GCA_025352625.1 Ferruginibacter sp. | reverse complement strand
GCCCTACCAGTGGATCATTGGCAAAACTTGTAGACAATAAGGTAGCAATAAAAGGAACCAACCCACCAAACACGCCATTGCCAATATGATAAGGCAAACTCATAGAAGTGTACCTGATCTTGGTAGGAAATAATTCTACTAAAAAAGCAGCAATTGGTGCATAAGCCATCGTTACAAAAAGGATCATTATCCAAATGAGGAAAATGAATTTCCACTTTAGTGATGAAGAAAGAATAATGTTTGAATATGTAGGTTTTATATCGGGTATTTCTACGAACTCTAATTCGCTAAGTTTTGTTGGCCCCAAGCTACTAAGCGGAGGGTAAAGTGTACCAATAAATTTTGTTGAATCATTCCTTTTTTCAGTAAATCTTATTTCATTGTACAACCACGTATTTTCTTTATGAGTAACAATAAATATTCCCTTAGAATTTAAAATAGTATCCTGTTTGAAGTCTTGGTTATATGCTCCGTCACTTATCTTGCTTTTATCTTTAATCCATTCCTTAGCATTTGTATCATTTAAAAAGGTTCTGAATATTGGTCTGTAAAAAATCACGCCCAATAACATACCTGTCAGCATAATCCATTTTCTGCCGATCTTATCACTCAACGCACCAAACACTAAGAAGAAAGGTGTTGCCAAACCGATGCCCCACAACAAAATTTCCCTGTTTTGCATAAACTCAATCTTCACCGTATTCTCTAAAAAAGACTGTGCATAAAACTGTCCGGTATACCAGATCACCCCTTGTCCCATTACAGCACCAAACAATGCCAGCAATACCATTTTAAAATTTGCCTTATGGCCAAAACTTTCCTTCAACGGATTTACAGAAGTCTTTCCTTCTTTTTTTAGTTTAGAGTAGATGGGAGATTCACTCATCTTTAACCGGATATAAATGGAAACACCCACGAGTAAGATGGATATCCAGAAAGGGTAACGCCATCCACCCCATTCTGAAGTAAACGATGCATCAGACATGTTTGATTTTACGGCCATGATAACACCCAGTGCAACAAACAAACCCAGTGTGGCAGTGGTTTGTATCCAACTGGTGTAATAACCCCTTCTGTTTGTAGGAGAATGTTCAGCAACATAAGTTGCTGCACCGCCATATTCACCCCCAAGTGCAAGCCCCTGGACCAGGCGCAACAACAACACCAGCAAGGGTGCAGCTATGCCGATGGAGCGATAACCCGGGATGAGCCCAATTAAAAAAGTAGAGCCGCCCATTAAAACAAGGGTCAATAAAAAAGTAGATTTTCTGCCGATCATATCTCCCAGCCTTCCAAAAACCAGCGCACCGAAAGGACGCACTAAAAAGCCTGCTGCAAAAATGGCCAGCGTACTCAGCAAGGCAGCGGTATCATTTCCTTCCGGGAAAAATTGAACGGAAATTGTTTTAGCCAGCATACCAAAAATGTAAAAATCGTACCATTCAATTAAGGTGCCGAGGGAGGAAGAAAAAATTACTTTGCCAATTCCTTTAGATGAAGTTGAGAGCATATAGAATGTTGAGAATTTCAGTCAATCGTTTGTTGGAATTAATTACCATAAATATATTAATTTGAGCACGAATACAAATTATTAGTTTATAAATTTTTTATTATTGCCATGTCATACCCATTTCAAATTACCTCGTTAGAACAATACCATACCGATTATAAAAAAAGTGTTGATGAACCTGACGCATTCTGGGGCAGTGTTGCAGAGAATTTTTACTGGCGCAAAAAATGGGATACAGTGCTGGACTGGAATTTTACCGAACCGAAAATAGAATGGTTCAAAGGCGGCAAATTAAATATTACAGAAAATTGCATTGACCGCCACCTGGCTACCATGGCAGATAAACCTGCTTTTATCTGGGAGCCCAACAATCCTGAAGAAAGGGTGAGAACAGTTACCTATGCCCGTTTGCACAAAAGGGTTTGCCAGTTTGCACAGGTATTAAAAAACAATGGTGTAAAAAAAGGCGATCGGGTTTGCATTTACATGGGCATGGTGCCGGAGCTGGCGTACGCAGTGTTGGGTTGTGCAAGAATTGGCGCCATACACAGTGTGATCTTTGGCGGTTTTAGTGCACAAAGTATTGCCGACAGACTGGATGATGCAGGGGCGGAATTTATTGTAACCTGCGATGGCGCTTACCGCGGTGAAAAAATAA
>JANXSR010000012.1 GCA_025352625.1 Ferruginibacter sp. | reverse complement strand
GGTCCGGGAGCAGGTGGCAGAAGACCAGCAACCGGCGGCGGTAGTGGTCCAAGGTAAAATTCAGTTCTTTAATTAACAATCTTACAATTTTACAAAAATTCATTTGTGTAACAGCAGGTGAATTTTTAAGTTAAAAAATATAATTATGAGTGCAACAATTACCGCAGCCGATATCAACAAGCTGCGTCAATCAACAGGAGCCGGCATGTTAGATTGCCGTAAAGCATTAACTGAAAGCAATGGCGATTTTGAAGCTGCCATTGACTGGTTACGTAAACAAGGACAAAAAGTGGCTGCCAAACGCAGCGACAGGGAAGCAAAAGAAGGGGTGGTATTGGCAAAAACTACTGCCGACAATAAAACCGGTATTATTGTTTGCATCAGTTGCGAAACCGACTTTGTAAGCAAGAATGCAGAATTTGTTGCTTTCTCTCAAAGCATTATGGATGCGGCCATTGCAAATAATGTAAAAAGCGCGGAAGAATTAAATGAAGTAGCTATCAACGGTACTAAAGTATCTGAACTGATCAATGATAAATTAGCTGCCATCGGAGAAAAAATTGCCATTAAATTTGAAAGGGTAGAAGCACCTTTTGTTGCTTCCTACATACACGGTGCAAACCGTATGGGAGTATTAGTGGGGTTTAATAAAGATGCAGTGGAAGCAGGTAAAGATGTTGCCATGCAGATTGCAGCAATGAATCCTTTGGCGATTGATGAAACTTCTATCGCTCCTGAAACAATTGCAAGAGAAAGAGAAATAGCTATTGAGCAAATTAAAGCAGAAGGCAAACCAGCTGAAATGGCTGAAAAGATTGCAGTTGGGAAAGTAAATAAATTTTTTAAGGATAATACTTTATTGGCCCAGGCTTTTGTAAAAGACAACAGCAAATCTGTTGCAGATTATTTAAAAAGTGTGAGTGCTGATTTAAAGGTGACCGAATTTAAAAGAGTAGCATTAGGATAATTTCCTTTATATTTTTTACAAAAGCGAAGCGAAAGTTTCGCTTTTTTTATTTGATGAAGTTTTAAAATAATCAGGGCCATAAAAATCTATATCTTCGCATCGCAAAAAAATTACGCTTTATGCTTCCCAAATACAAACGAATTCTTCTCAAACTTTCTGGCGAATCCTTAATGGGGGATAAAAATTTTGGCTTAGACAGTAATGTGATAGCACGATATGCAAGAGACATTAAAAGCATTATAGAATTAGGGGTACAGGTAGCAATTGTAATTGGCGGTGGTAATATTTACCGTGGTATGAATGAGGCTGAAACCGGCATTGAGAGGGCACAAGGTGATTATATGGGTATGCTGGCTACTGTTATTAATGGAATGGCTTTACAAAGCGGACTGGAAAAGGCGGGCGTTTATACGAGGTTGCAAAGTGCCATTAAAATGGAACAGATTGCAGAACCTTACATTAGAAGAAGAGCAATGCGACATCTGGAAAAAGGGCGTGTGGTTATCTTTGGTGCAGGCACAGGAAATCCTTACTTTACTACTGATACAGCCGGCTCTTTAAGAGCAATAGAAATAAAAGCAGAAGTAATTTTAAAAGGTACAAGAGTTGACGGTATCTATTCTGCCGATCCGGAAAAAGATGCGACTGCAACAAAATTTGAAAATATTAGTTTTAATGAATGCATCAGCAAAAATTTAAAAGTGATGGACATGACTGCTTTTACTTTATGCATGGAAAACGAACTACCCATCATTGTTTTTGATATGAACAAAGAGGGTAATTTATTAAAAGTAATAACAGGTGAAAATGTAGGCACATTGGTGAAAGGCTAAAAAAATCTTAGTATAAAAAAGCTTCCGGTATGTAATGCCGGAAGCTTTTTATTTTTATTAATCTTATCGAATATCAGATTCCTGCAATTAGCGGAATATTTAATTGCTTTTATATTACTCCTTCTCTAAATCGTATAATTTAAATACAACCACCTCCTTTTTAGATTACTATTTTTATTCATTATTTTTAGAGTAAAAAATCACAGTAATTTTTTCAGGAATCATAATAATTTTTTAGCCGAATAATTATGGATAATACGGATAAAATTGATTTAGCAGTACAGATAAAGCAATTAGTAGCAGAAAATACAAACCTAAGGGCAAGGCTGGAAGAAAATGAATTTAATACCACTATTAAGGAACGGGAGATGCTGGACATGAGGCAACAAATAGTTAATGGTAACGAACTAACAAGCAGGCTTGATAACCAGGTGATGGAACTGGAACTTTTGCAAAATTATATGGACGACTTTTCTAAAGAAAAGGAAGGTATCCTTAACAGGCCAATGGATCTTCAGCAACTATCCGGTGAGAGCGTAGGATTTAAACATCAACTGGAAGATCTTCAACAACAAAATAATTACTTAAAGATAAATGTTGCAGATTTACAGGACCAACTGCAGGACTTAAAAAATAGAAATCTTTTATTGCAACAACAAGCCAGTCAGATTGCAGAACTTGAAAGTCGTTTAGCTGATGCAGAACAGGAAAGAGATGAGTGGAAAGCCCTGGCAGCGTTGAAAGAATAAAAATAAATTAGCAAACAGTAGGATACATCGGCCGATTTTTCTATTTTACTTTTCTAAAAATTATTTTATATGAATTTAATTGAACGAATTAAGAACATCATTACCAATCCTAAAAGCGAATGGGAAAAAATTAATACAGAAGAACAGACACTTTCTGCTGTAATAACAACGTATGTAGTTCCTTTAGCATTATTAGGAGCGGCAGCCACATTTATCGGCTACGGTTTTATTGGAATTGATTATGGATTTTTTAGAATGAAAGGTATGGAATGGGGAATTAAAATGGCTGTAGTGCAGGTTGTATCGGCGGTAGTGGGTGTAATTGTAACTGCTTATGTTGTTGATGCCCTTGCTCCTTCCTTTTCTTCAACAAAAAATATTAATAAATCTGCACAATTAGTGGCTTATGGATACACCCCGGCTTTTATAGGGGCACTACTGAATATTTTTCCTGCCATTGGATGGCTTGGAAGTTTGTTTGGATTATATGGCGTTTACCTGATGTATCTTGGTCTTGGGCCTTTAAAGAATACACCGGAAGATAAAAAAGTAATTTATCTGGTAGTTACAATAGTGGTGTTAATTGTTGTGTACGCTATATTGGGAATGATACTGGGGACAATTTTGGGAACCAGGTTAAGTACAGGAAGCATAAAAGTAGGATAACTATTTTATAAATTTATTACCGAAGCATTCTGAAATTTCAGGATGCTTTTTTTGTTTGCTTTATTTAGTTGAATTTTGCAGTATAAAATTAAAAATATGGGTGCAATTGCTGATATAAGGAAAGAGTATATGCTGGAAACATTAAACGAATCAGGCGTGCAAAACAATCCTATTACTCAGTTCGACCATTGGTGGCAGGAGGCTGTGAAGAGTGCGATAGAAGAAGTAAATGCCATGACATTGGCAACTGCTACCAGGGAGGGAAAACCATCAGCACGAATTGTTTTGCTGAAAGATTATAACGAAAAGGGGTTTGTTTTTTTTACTAATTATGAAAGTCATAAAGGGAAGGATCTTGCCGATAACCCACAGGCAACTATTGTATTTTTTTGGAAAGAACTCGAGCGGCAGGTTAGGATAGAAGGGATAGTAGAAAAAGTTAGTAGCGAAGAAAGTGATGCCTATTTTTTTTCAAGACCTACAGGAAGCCAGGTTGGAGCATGGGCATCACCACAAAGCAGCTTAATTGTAGACAGAAGTGTTATTGAAGAAAATGTAATAAGATACACGGAACAATTTGAAGAGGAATCAATAACACGGCCGCCACATTGGGGAGGCTATCGCCTAAAGCCACAATTGATAGAGTTTTGGCAGGGCAGAAAAAGCAGGTTGCACGATCGGTTGCAATATACTTTGCAACAAAATGGTGCCTGGATAATTGAAAGACTTGCCCCTTAATAAACAGGATAATGGATAATTGAAAACTGCAAAAAGCAACAACTATCCACTATCACTAATTTTTTATTAAGCTTCTTTAGCTTTGGGGGCTACATTTTTTTTAGCCGGTTTTGATGGCCTTGTTTTGCCAAAAGATCCTTTTGTAATTTTCCCTTTTTTGGTTTTAATATCTCCACGTCCCATAGTGTTATTTATTTTAGATTATTTAGATAAGATGAAAAAAGCAAGACTGTAATATGTCTTGCTTTTTAATGTGTTTTGGCAAACATTACAATTTACCTGACAATTCTTTCCCGGCTTTAAACTTAGCTACTTTTTTAGCTTTGATTTTAATAACAGCTCCAGTTTGTGGATTGCGGCCGTTACGGGCAGCTCTTTTAGAAACTGAAAAAGTACCGAAACCAACTAAAGTTACTTTACCATTTCCTTTTAAAGTTTTTGTAACTGCTTCTACAAAAGAATCTAAAGTTGCATTGGCTTGCGTCTTAGTAATGCCGGCATCATCAGCAATTTTTGAAATTAATTCTGCTTTGTTCATAATTATATTTTTGAAATTTTATTAACTGCAACAAATATAGAAGGTTTTTAATTGCAACAAAATTTTTTCTATGAAAATTTATTACTAATAAATCGCTGAAAACCGCAAGGAACAAGGGATTTAGACATTTTAAGAAAGAAATACTAACCCCCAAAATTTACTACACCTGCTGAAATGCAGTGCTGTAGCGGTTTTCAGTTATATTAACCTCAAAACCAATGCCCATGCGGTTTTGAGGTTAATATACAAAGGAATTTTATTTAACAAAACGAATTTATTTGTTTTGCACAATTAGTTAACAACCTGCATTAATGAGCGAAATGCAATGAATTTATTGCCCCATTTATCAAAAGATTTTTGACGCATACTATGCGAAAATTTTTCAATGTAATGGTTATACAAGCTTTTACTTTCTGCACTATATTGAACAGCGTAAGTCGGTCCTTCAGTATCATCAGTTTCTAATAATCTTAATATTCCTGCTTCAGTAAAGCAACCTGTTTCAATCATGTCTGGTATGTGTTCTTCCTTTAACCAGGCCAGCCATTCCTGATGTATATCAGCGTCTATTTTTGATGTTACATTGTAAATGTACATGAGTGATTTAATTTTTAATTTCAACAAATACCGGGCAATGGTCACTGTGTTTTACATCCGGGAAAATATCAGCATCTACCAATTGTTTTTTTAGAGGTTCAGTAACAGTGATATAATCAATGCGCCAACCTTTGTTGTTTAAACGAACAGTCGGGAAACGTTGGCTCCACCAGCTATAGCGGTGTGGTTCGGGATGAAATTCTCTGAATGTATCAATCCAGCCACTTGCAAGAAATTTTGTCATCCACTCCCGCTCCTCCGGCAAAAAACCGCTGCTGTTTTTATTTCCCCTTGGATCATGAATATCAATTGCTTCATGGGCAATATTATAATCGCCCACTAAAATAATTTTGGGAAATTTCTTTTTTAAGTTAGTGAGGTAAGTATGAAATTCATTCAGCCAAACATATTTAAATTGTTGCCTTTCATCTCCACTTGTACCAGAGGGGAAATAAGCATTGATTAACCGAATGTCTCCAAAATCCAATTGTATAACCCTGCCCTCATCATCACTTAATGCATGGCCGTTACCAAATACTACATTATCTGGTTTTATTTTAGAGAAAACAGCCACACCGCTATAGCCCTTTTTATTTGCGCTAAACCAATGATGGTGAAACCCGAGGTCATCCAGCTGTTTGTAATCCACATCATCTTTAGTTGCTTTAGTCTCCTGCAGGCAAATGATATCTGCCGGGTTGGTTTTAAGCCAATCAATAAAACCTTTTTTAATTGCGGCACGTATGCCATTTACATTGTAAGAAATGATACGCATATTGATAGATTTAGCTAACGGTTTTATGAATTAAATACAACATTATTTTTTCACTTTACCACCTGCCGGGAAAGTGAAACCTAAGCTTAAAATCATTTCATAGGTACCGAAGGCATGCTTTGCAGTGCCTTCGTAAATTTTTAAATTAGCGTAACGGGCATAGTCAATCTTGTTGGAATATTCCAGGTAAACATAGTTAAAGAAAGTTGTTCTTATAGCAGCTTCCGCTCCAATGTTCCATCCACCAAACTGAAAACCTTGTTTATTTTTTTGGCCAAAGAAAGCATTTTCTACATGCGGTATAACAGGCCCAATACCTGCCTTACCTAAAAAATCAATCTTTATGGTTTCCTTTCTATCTGCATACCAATGCCAGCGTTTTACAACATTGAAAAGTAAAAAATTTGCGCCATTGTTAAGGTAATACCAAAAACCGTTTGGTTGTGAGAAATTAACAACGGTATCAGCACTTTTACTGTTGAGCGTGCCTTTAATCCTTGCTTCCTGATCAGCAAAAATAAATTTAGTATGATCAAAATTTATTTCAAAAGCAATACCCCTTTTTTTATCTACTACAAGGCCAATTCTATAATTATATTGCGGTATAGTAAATGCTTTGGTAAATAAGCCTTCATCCCATCCGGGATGATCGTGCCCTTTGATATTTACGAAACTGTATTTATTACCAAGTGAGGGTTGATTTATTTTTACCGTACTATTGGTATACCATTCCTTATTATAACCCCAGGAAAAATAAAACTCTTTTTTTCTTTCTGCTTTTTTGTTTTGCGCAGCGGCAGACAACTCAATTAAACTAAATAAAAATAATAAGATTACAGGTAGGATATTTTTTTTATGCTTCATTAAACAGTGTTTTCTTTACATGGCAAAAATAGCCAAAAAGCAGATGTGTTGCTGTTATTATTGGGAGTTAGTTAATATGATCTTTATTAAACCTTACAAAGCAGCATGGTTAATCCAATATCGGACTTAGCCATCTTTTCATTTCTTCCAACGGTATTTGTTTTCTTTGGGTATAATCTTTTAACTGGTCTTCATTTATTTTTCCAACGCCAAAATATTTACTAGCCGGATTGGCAAAATACCAGCCGCAAACGGATGATGCTGGATACATAGCTAAGGATTCAGTAAGATGTATGCCTGTTGTTTCTTCGCCACCCAGCAGGTTAAACAGTTTATATTTTTCTGTATGGTCCGGACAGGCAGGGTAGCCTGGTGCCGGGCGAATTCCCTGGTATTCTTCTTTAATCAGTTGCTCATTTGATAAATGTTCTTCTTTAACATAACCCCAATATTGCAGCCTGGTTTTTTTGTGCAGCACTTCTGCAAATGCTTCTGCAAAACGATCTGCCAATGCCTGCAAAATGATCTTGTTGTAATCATCCAGTGTATCTTCGAATTTTTTAATGTGCGGTTCAATACCTTCAATAGTTACTGAAAAAGCACCAATGTAATCCTGCTTTGTAAAACCCTTCGGTGCAATAAAATCTGCCAGAGATAAATTGGGTTGGCCGGCCGCTTTTTTAATCTGCTGCCTTAGAAATTGTAATTCAACATCCGTGGTACCTGTATTTATAGTAACTGTATCCGGATCTGTTTTACCGGCTGGCCAAAAACCAATAACACCTCTTGCTGTTAGCCATTTCTCCTCAATAATTTTTTGTAATATTTTTTTAGTATCGCTGTACAGGTTGGTTGCAGCTTTACCAATAACTTCATCTGTTAATAAGGCAGGGAATTTACCATGCATTTCCCAGGCAATAAAAAAGGGTTGCCAGTCAATGTACTCAGCTATCTCTGCAAGGTCATAATTTTCAAAAATCTTTGTACCAGTAAATGTTGGTGTAACCGGCGTAAAATTATCCCAGTCAATTGCTGCACCGTTTTGCTGAGCTTCCGCAAACGGTAAATAATTTTTTACAGTTTTGCGGTTGGCAAAATCTTCTTTTAATTTATGGTACTCATTTTTTATTCCGTTTAAAAAATCCGGCTTCTGCTCTTTACTTAACAAGCTGCCGGCAACGGTTACGCTACGGCTGGCATCTAAGACGTGTATTACCCCATTGTCATATTCCTGCGCAATTTTTACTGCCGTATGCATGCGGCTGGTAGTAGCACCACCAATCAATAAAGGCTGTGTCATTCCCCTGCGTTTCATTTCATGCGCCACATGTACCATTTCATCCAGGGAGGGCGTAATAAGGCCACTGAGACCAATGATGTCAACATTGTTTTTTACGGCAGCTTCTAAAATTTTATCTGTTGCCACCATTACACCCAGGTCAATGATATCATACCCATTACAACCCAATACCACACCAACAATATTTTTACCAATATCATGTACATCACCTTTTACTGTTGCCAATAAAATTTTTGCAGCACCGGCCGCTTCTTCATTGGTTGTGCCTGCTGCCAGGTGCGCCTGTTTCCTGTCTTCTTTTTCCTGTTCAATAAATGGTGTAAGTACTGCCACGGCTTTCTTCATTACCCGGGCACTTTTTACTACCTGTGGCAAAAACATTTTGCCTGCACCAAACAAGTCGCCCACGATGTTCATTCCATCCATTAACGGGCCTTCAATTACATCCAAGGGTTTAGGATATTTTAAACGGGCCTCTTCTGTATCTGCATCAATATACTCTGTAATGCCATTTACAAGAGAATGCGAAAGGCGTTTTTCAACCGGGTCATTTCTCCACTTTTCATCCTTTATTTCTACCTTCCCTTTTGCCTTAACTTTTTCAGCGTGTATAATTAATTTTTCAGTGGCTTCATTGTTATCATTGTTTTTATTCAGGATAACATCTTCACACAAATTCCGTAAAGTAGGCTCGATCTCATCATACACTACCAACTGCCCTGCATTTACAATACCCATGTCCATGCCTGCTTTGATGGCGTAATACAGGAACACGCTGTGTATAGCTTCCCGTACATGGTCGTTTCCCCTGAAAGAGAAGGATACATTGCTAACACCACCACTTACTTTTGTAAGCGGCATTAGTTTTTTTATTTCAGCAGTAGCCTCAATAAAATCAACCGCATAATTATTGTGCTCTTCAATGCCTGTTGCAATGGCAAAAATATTGGGGTCAAAAATAATATCCTGCGGATGAAAACCTACCTGTTCTGTTAATATCTTATAAGCCCGGTGGCATATTTCAATTTTGCGTTCCTTCGTATCAGCCTGGCCAACCTCATCAAAAGCCATTACAATCACTGATGCGCCATAACTCTGGCAGATAAAGGCCTGCTCAATAAATTTTGCTTCTCCCTCTTTCATGGAGATGGAGTTTACAATGCATTTACCCTGTACACATTTTAACCCTGCTTCAATGATTTGAAATTTAGAAGAATCGATCATGATCGGGATCTTGGCAATGTCAGGCTCGGCCTGTACCAGGTTTAAAAAAGTGGTCATTGCTTCCACGCCTTCCAGCATGGCATCATCCATGTTGATATCAATAACCTGTGCGCCACTTTCTACCTGCTGGCGGGCAACACTCAGCGCCTCTTCGTACAAACCATCTTTAATAAGGCGTGCAAATTTTTTACTGCCGGTAACATTGGTACGTTCTCCAACATTTACAAAATTTGTTTCGGGCCTCACCACCAGGGGCTCTAATCCGCTTAGCCTTAGAAATGGTTTTATTATTGTTGTTTCGCTCATAATTTAATTTTTGTTGGGGTATGGAAACCCAATTGCTTTTCTCTTTATTGGTGGTGGTTGCAACAGCTTTTTCAAGATCACAAATATGTTTTGAATATCTTCATCGTGTGCAGTTAGTTTGTTTTCGATCCGTTCTATTTTTAAATACAGCTCTTTATTATCCAGCAATAGTTGTTTCATTTTTATAAACACCCTGATGATCTGGATATTTACCTGGATAGCAGTTTCGGAATTGAGTACTGATGAAAGCATAGCAACCCCTTGTTCTGTAAATACATAAGGCAATTTTCTGGTGCCACCCCTGCCAACTTGTTTTGATATCACAGTTTGTGATATCAAAGATTCAAATTCTTTCTGCGATAATTGGAACATAAAATCATCCGGAAATCGAAGGCTGTTTCTTTTCACGGCCTGGTTTAGTGCAGATGTCTGAACGCCGTACATTTCTGCCAGATCTTTATCCAGCATAACTTTCACACCACGTATAATATGTACCCTGTCAATAATTAATTGCTCTGTAATTTCCACAATAGCTTGTTTGGTTTTTGGCATAAACCACTTTTTATTAATCTATAAGTGATCTAAAACTTGTTCTACAATGCTACTTCCAATACCGGCAATACCCTTGGTTTAAATTTAGCCACTTCATCTGCAATATGCTTTATATGATCTGGTGTGGTACCACAGCAACCGCCTACAATATTCAGCCAGCCATTGGCTGCCCATTCTTCAATTATATGCGCCGTTTCGTGCGGCTGTTCATCATACTCTCCAAAGGCGTTGGGCAATCCAGCGTTTGGATAGGCTGAAGTACAACAAGCGGCTATCTGGCTCAACTCTTCAATATGTGGCCGCATTTCCTGTGCGCCCAATGCACAATTGAGCCCTACGCTTAATGGATTGGCATGAGCCACAGAAATGTAAAATGCCTCCAGTGTTTGCCCGCTTAAGGTACGGCCCGATGCATCTGTGATAGTGCCGGAAATCATGATCGGCAGTTCGGGTGTACCGGTTTCCCTGAAATATTTTTTGGCTGCATAGATGGCAGCTTTGGCATTGAGGGTATCAAATATTGTTTCGATTAATAAGAGGTCTACACCACCTTCAATCAGACCTTTTATTTGCTCTGTGTATGCAGCAGCCACTTCATCAAAAGTTACAGCCCTAAAACCAGGGTTGTTTACATCTGGGGATAAGGACAACGTTTTATTTAAGGGCCCAATAGCACCGGCTACAAAACGTGGTTTATCAGGATTTTTAGCAGTGTATTCATCGGCAGCAATACGGGCACATCTGGCAGAAGCTACATTTAATTCATACGCTAATGATTGCATATCGTAATCGGCCTGGGCTATAACGGTACTGCTGAAGGTATTTGTTTCAAGAATGTCAGCACCTGCTTCCAGGTACTCTTTGTGTATGCCTATAATAATTTGTGGTTGGGTAATGCTGAGCAGATCATTATTACCCTGTACATCGGTATGCCAGTCTTTAAAACGTTCGCTGCGAAAATCGGCTTCCTTTAGTTTGTGCCTTTGAATCATGGTGCCCATGGCGCCATCAATAATTAGTATTCTTTCTTTAAGGCAATCCTGTATTGTTTTTTTCATCGCTTAGATAAAAGTTAAATTATTAACTGATAGTTGCAGTGAGTGACACAACGATGATGACCATTGCTGTTGCCGCTCACCAAAAAATAATTGTAAACTGTTAAACGATAATCAATCCGTGAAGAGGTGTTGAATTGCTTTCGTTTATTAGTTCACTTCCCATTGGTAAACGCCGGGTAATTATGATTACAGGCTGAACAATAAACAAATCCACCTGTAAAGAGTGTAAAATTATAACAACTTAGCCGTAACGCAAAATGATAAGGCCCGTTTAAAAATTTCAACCAATGTTGTTAATTTCCGGCACTGATGTAGTTTTCTACCGGTATGCGGTTGCTGATACTTTTTGCCAGTGTCATTTCATCTGCATATTCCAGCTCACCGCCAAAGGCAATGCCACGGGCAATGGTGGTAATTTTTACCGGGTAGGCTTTTAATTTTTTACCGATATAGTAAATAGTGGTATCGCCCTGGATATTTGCGTTGAGAGCAAAAATGATTTCGGTTATATTTTCCGTAGCAATCCGCTGTACCAACGAATCAATGGTTAACTGGTCTGGCCCAATGCCATCCAGTGGCGAAATAATACCACCCAAAACATGGTAAATACCATTGAATTGTTGGGTGCTTTCTATGGCAATTACATCCCGTATATTTTCTACCACACAAAGCATTTCCTGCTTGCGGGAACGGTTGCTACAAATATTACATAAAGTAGCATCTGAGATATTATGGCACCGGGTACAGAATTTTATTTCTTCCCGCATTAATGAAATGGCTTCGCTAAAATGGGTTACTTCGCTCACATCTTGCTTAATAAGATGCAATACCAAACGCAGGGCTGTTTTTTTTCCAATGCCGGGTAATTTGGCAAATTCGTTCACCGCATTTTCTAAAAGAGAAGAAGAAAAAATCATGGCGTAAAGATAAATGGATAATTGATAATGGTATAATGGATAATTATTAAGATGGGTAGCTTTTGTATAATTAAGTACGCATTTCAAATTGAAGAATTATCATTATCAATTATAACTCAATGTCCCTTTCATTATCCCAATCTGCTCTGATGGTTAATTTTTTATCGAGCGTAATTGCTTTTTCCGGTTGTAATTTTTTTTCATAATTGCCCGGATCCCATATGCCGTTATTGTTGGCATCATATAAAATTCGCAATTCATATTCGCCGGGATTAAACAATTTGTCACTCCAGTTTGGGCCTGTTACGGGTACTGATCTCACAATTTCAGAAGCAGTTAAAAATTGAATAACGGGATGCCTTGCCAGGTCTACTTTAGTAAATCGCAAAGTTAAACTGCCATAATCGCTTTCGCCTTTCGATTTAAAATGAAAGGTATCAGATTTAGCCAGCACGTTATTGGCAGAATCACTTACCGCATCCTTACCAAGTGCCAATACATAATAAGTATCCATTGGCCATTGGTTTTTAATGCGAACAACTTTACGGGTACTATCAAGTGAAATGGAGATACCTTCTATTTTATTGTTGTTGGTATCAGTCAATACAATTTTACTGGTATCAAAATTTTTCAATGTATTATTAAAAACCAGTTCAAAATCTCTGCGAAGATCCTGTTGCATATTTTTGGATGGAACTGGAGTGAATTTTAATTTTTTATCCGCTGCAGATTTTACTGCAACCGCTGGTATTTTTTTCTTTTCCTTTTCTTCTTCATAAGCGTATAATAAAACAGAGTCTGGTACCGCCGCAACAACAATATCTGCATCCGCAAATGCAAAACTCTCAATTTTTGAATTGTATGTTTTACCGCCATCGCCATCTTTTAATGCATAAATTCTATAAACACCTTCAGATAAATTGGTAAAAGTGAATCTGCCATTGGCATTTATTTTAGCAATGTAATCTGGCTTTCTTTTTTCAACTGACGAATCGTTGGCATTGCGGTACAAAAGGGCTTGCAGGGTGCTATCTGGTTTACCAGTTTCTGCCATTAGCACTTTACCACTTAATTTTAAAGAATCAATGGTTGAACCTGTAGAAAACACGTAAGTAAATTCTTTAAAAGGGTTGTTTTCATTATTGTCAACTATGGCATTTCCAAAGTTGATAGCATAGGTTGTGTTGTCAATCAATGTGTCTATCAGCTTAATGCTTACAGTTTTTAATTTAAAATCTATAACAGGAGATGTTTTTGGAAATGGAGATACCAGCACATTTTTTTGTACGTCCAGCACATTGATATACTCATTGAAGATGAGGGTAATTTTATTGCCTTTGAAATTGGTGGTGAATAATTTAGGTGAGGCAGTCACCAGAACAGGAGGAATGCTGTCTCTTGGTCCACCGGTTGGAGCACCAATTTGTGCACAGCCGCTAACGGCTATTGAAACTATGTAAATAAATAAAAAAACAGCAGCGGTATAAAGTAAGAATTTAAGTTTCATTCAAAAGTGTTGAACTGCAAACTTAACCTCTTTCTGCTATTTGCCCACTGTAGTAAATCATAAAATTGATTTAATTGGTTGATTCCTCTTCTTCCGCAAGGTCGTGTAGGGCGATGGCTAATTTATTGTCTTTTATAAAATTGCACCAATGGCAATCTTCTTTGCCACAACCGGTATAAAAATCCCTGGACTGTATCTTATCCCAAACAGTTTTTATCTGTTGCTTTACTGTTTCAATATCAGCAGGAGTAATTACAATTTTTTCTTTACGGTATTCCTTCTTTTTATCAGGTTCTATAAAATCAAATTCGGTGCTGATTACTTTCCAGTCTTTCTGTTCATAGTTATCAATAAGCAGTTTGTAAAAAACTGCCTGCCGCCAATAGTCGCCGCCATTCGGGTCTTTATCATTCTGGCCTTTTAATTTAGGCATTGCTTTATCAATATCACCACTTTTATAATCTACTACATTTATTTCCTTGCCGGTAAACTCAAGCTTATCCAATTTGCCTTTTAGTGGCACGCCATTTACAATTACTCCACGGATATTTCTTTCCACTGCCACTACTTTATTCCAGGTATTGATGTATTTATTGTAATAATTTCGAAGCACTTCATCACCATATTCCATTCTTCTTTCAAATGCTTCTTTGGTAAAATTTTCCCGGTGCCGGTGCATGTACCAGTTAAAGTCGGCCATCATTTCATCTTTGGAAGGAAATGTTTCCTGCTTACCATCCTGCATTCTCCTGAACAATTTTTCCAGCGCATGGTGTATGGCACTTCCAAACTCCAGGTTTTCACTTTTACCAGACGGGATACGAATCAAATTTTTGTAATAAAATCCCAGCGGACAATTCAGGTAAGCACTCAATGCAGTTACATTCATTACAAATTTATCCAGTATGGCAGTTATAAAATCTTCTTCTGCCTTTTCTATCTCGGGAGCCTGTGCAGTAAAGTGCAGCAATTCATATTCAATCAATGCTTCTGCTGATAAAGAAATTTTATTGATGCCCAAAGAATGTTCCTGCAAAATTTCTGCGGTAAACATGGACGGCTCCATTTCTTTACCATCATTTTTAAATTTGGCAAAAGAGATGGAAAGAAATTTTTCTGCTCTTGTCAAAGCCACATAAAACAATCGCCTCAATTCTTCTTCATCGGATGATTGTGGCAGCGAAGTGAACATGGTATCCGGAAATTTATACCCGCCACCCGGCTTGCGTTTTTTCTCCCAGGAGGATGCATTTACACCTGCAAAAAAAACATATTCAAACTCCAATCCTTTGCTGCCATGTGCTGTTAACAAATTCACACCTTTATCGCTGCCAGCTACCTGTACCATTGGCAACGGCAGGCCTTCTTTTTCCATCAATTCAATTATCTCAACCAAACCTTCCAGGTTAAGTAAAGGGTTACGGCTGGTTTCTTCCTTTATAAAATCGAAGAGAGCGGTAAGCAATTGCATCAATCCAATTTTATCATCACTCTGCATGATGTATGGAAGTACACCTGCATGTTGAATGATGTTTTCAAACAATCCCTGCAGCGTACTATTAGCAACATCTGCAATTAATTTTTCCAGGATGGCGCTTACTTTTTTCAATCCATTATGTATGCCGGTATCAAATAAATTTTTGGCAGGTGTATTGGCTTTATCGTATAATAATTTCCGGATGGAAGATTGTTGGTCATCGTATTTTTTACTATTGGCCTCTACCGTTAGTTTCGCAATTTCAATTGGTGGAATAGTATAAAAATCATAGTGCAATATTTCAAACAGCATTTCATCTCCGCCATAAGGGATATCATGTTCTGCATTTAGATAGCGTAATAACTGGATGATCTTTTTTGCGAAAGGCTGTTCTAAAATGTTGATATTCCTTTTGCTGAAAACAGGGATGTTTTTCAGTTTAAAATATTGCGCCAGTGTTGCACCATATTTATTTTCCTTGTAGATCACTGCAATTTTCCCTGCCGGGATATTTTGTTCAATCAGTTCTGCTACCTTATTTGTAATAGCCGCCATCTCATCTTTAACTGAGAGGTATTCAATGATGGATGGTTCATTGGTGAGTTTGTTGATATTGCTGTTGGAAGAGATTAAATTTTTTGTAAGGTTCAGGTCAGGCCGTTTTTTTATGAGGCGTTCCTCATTTTTTTCAATCAGTGTTTTTGCAATATCCAGTATCGGTTGTGTGGAGCGGTAATTATTTTCCAGCACCACAACCAGCAGGCTTTTGTAATCGTTCATAAAGGTTTCCATGTTCTCCACATTGGCTCCCTGGAAACGGTAAATGCTCTGGTCATCATCCCCCACTACAAATATGTTGGGTTCATCCCAGTAACTTATAAGCAATTGCACCAGCCTGTTTTGTGTGCCGCTGGTATCCTGAAATTCATCCACCAATATGTACTGAAATTTTTCCTGGTAATTGGCCAGTACATTTTTATTTTCTTCAAAAACTTTTATCACCCAGTTGATCATATCATCAAAATCGTAGCGGTTATTTTTACGCATCAGTGTTTGATAATTTTCAAATTCATTTACGGCTGCTCTCAGCTTCTCCATCTTTTCCGTTTCCTCTGCAATCTTGTCAGTACGAATATCTCCTTTCTTAAAATTGTTGGTTGCCCTTTTTGCAACATATTCTTCTCTCAGCGGCAAACTTTGTTGGTAGGCATCAATACGTTTATTAATAAATGCAGGCTGCCAGCCTTCCCTTTTCATAGAAGAGAAAAGATTTCTCAAATTATTGATCTCAAAATACACGTCACCCCTGTATCTTTTCAACAAATGATTTTTAGGAAAACCATCAATGAGCGTTTTATATAGTTGTATACTTTCCAGTTCTGAAATAGCATCTAGTGAATTTTTTTCAAACAGCGACAAATTATCCTGTATCACATCATTACAAAAAGCATGAAAGGTGTAGATGTTTGTTTTGTAGGCGTCGGCACCAATAAACTGCTGTAGCCTTTTGCGCATAGCAATGGTGCCTGCGTCGGTATAGGTGAGGCATACAATGTTTTCCGGCAGCACATCTGTATCTAATAAAATCTTGCCAATTCTTGCAGCCAGTATCTGTGTCTTGCCTGTACCGGGCCCGGCAATTACCATTACCGGGCCTTCAATGGTATCAACGGCTTTGCGCTGCTGTTCGTTAAGCTTTTTATATTCTTCGTTGAATTTTGTTTGTAACTGTTGCTGATATGTTTGCATGGGAGTAATAAACCCGGTTTACTTTTTTAAAATACTTCTATTGAATCTTACTAAAGATAACTTGTTGAGGTGAAACAAAAACAAAATGAATAGATTATTGTTATAGGATAAAACACTTAAAATGAGTAAAGTTTATTCTCTAAAAACCATACAGCAATTACCTATCACAATGGAAAAAGCATGGGATTTTTTTAGCAGCCCCGGTAATCTGCAGGAAATTACGCCAGACAATATGGGCTTTGCTGTAATTTCAAAATACCATGGAGATAAAATGTATCCGGGCCAGGTAATAGAATACACTGTAAAACCCTTGCTGGGCATCCCTTTATACTGGATGACAGAGATTACCCATGTAGAAGACAAGCAATATTTTGTAGATGAACAACGGTTTGGTCCATATAGTTTATGGCACCACCAGCACCATTTTAAAGCCATTGATGGTGGTGTTGAAATGACAGATATTGTACATTACAAAATGCCTTTTTGGTTTTTGGGAGATGTTGCTAATTTCCTTTTTGTAAAAAAGCAACTGAAGGGAATATTTGATTACCGTTTTGCAAAAGTGGAGGCTATGTTTGGAAAAATGATGTCTTAAAAATTCTCTATTCCGGCTATTGCATTTTACGAAATAATTGATAAATTTTACATAGCTGTTTGGCTAACCCCCATTATATTATCAATTAAATCTTTTGTATGTGCCATCATTACCGCAACCCGATGCATTGTATTTTACCGCCCTACATGTCTGATAAATTGGGAGAATTACTGGGTGAAGAAAAACAGGAAGCAAAATCAAATGAACGTTTTAGAGAAAAAAGAAGAAGCCTGGCGGCAATTGCTCCTGCGACCAGGGTTTTTAAAATTGCTGGCGATCCGCCTAAAACAAAACTACACAGAGAACTATATGATGCCCATGAAAGTCCGATGCAAATTGGCGAATTGATTTGGAAAGAAGGTCAGAAAAAATTACCCGCCTCAGCAGATGCCAAAAGAGTAATTGAAGGCGCCGGCAACGTTTGGAGCTTTTATAAAAAACTGTTCAACCGAAATTCTATCGATAATAAAGGGATGGCCATTTTACAAAACATTCGTTACAGGGAAAATAAATTTAAACCATTTTTTAATGCCTTTTGGGATGGAGAACAAATGTTTTATGGAACCGGTTCTCCAAAATATACCAACAGTTTCACAACTGATCTTGATATTATCGGGCATGAGTTAACCCATGGGGTAATTGATTTTGAAGCGGCACTCAACTACGAAAATCAAAGTGGCGCCTTAAATGAATCTTACGCTGATGTATTTGGAATTTTAATTAAACAATGGGTAAATAAAACACCGGCCCGTAAGGCAAAGTGGCTGATTGGTGAAAATATTTTAAAAGGCCCTAATGCACTGCGTTCAATGAAGGCACCGGGAACCGCTTATAAAAAGGACGCTGTTTTTGGAGATGATCCCCAGCCGGGGATCATGAAGGATTTTGTAAAACTGCCTAATACGGAGGATGGCGACTGCGGTGGTGTTCATTACAACTCGGGCATACCGAATCATGCCTTTTATATTGCCGCTTATGAACTAGATGGCAATGCGTGGGAAAAGGCCGGCGCTATTTGGTATGCAGCATTGCAGGATAAAAGTCTTTTAAAGAAGGATGCCGATTTTACTGCCGCAGCATCTGCAACTTTAAAAAAGGCCACATCATTATTTGGTAAGGGAAGTGCTGAGGTAAAAGCCGTTGAAAAAGGATGGAAAGAAACAGGCGTTATTTAGGCGTTCTTTTTTACCAATTAATTATTTTTTTACACAGGCAAATAATTTAAAAAGCACACACACATCTAAATGGAATGCAAATAACACTTACTCAATCGGGCGGCATTGCCGGAAAAAAATTGACGACTTCCTTAAATACAACACTCACTGACAAGGAGTGGGAATTGTTGCTTGGTACTATAAAAATTGATACTACTGAAAAAAGCAGAAAGAGAGATGCCCTTAGTTATACATTGCAAAAAAAAGATGATAAAGGTTCCATAACAAGTATCGATATAGGAGCCATACCCGATGCCCACAACGATCTGTTTAAAAAACTTTTTGATGGTTTAAAACCTGCGCAATGATCACTAACCAGGCATCCTGGTAATGTATTTTTCCATTTGTTTTATTTGATCAGCAATTTGTGGGGTAGTGGGTTTTAAACCTTTAGCTTTTCTGAAATATTCTTTACCCGCCCGGAATTCTCTTTTATTGATCATGATAGAAGATAGTTGCAAATAAGCAGCCGCTTCATTTTCTTTATCTGGCAACCCCGAACGGATAGCACCACGGATATAGCTTTCTGCTTGCTTCATATCACCTTTTTGCATGGCCAGCATACCCAATTGTAATTTGTTGGCACCTTCTGCCTGTTTCATTTGTCCGCCTAAAATGCCACCATCGCCCATCAGTTCCTGGCTCTTTTTTAAATTCTTTTCTGCACCTTCATAATTTTGTTCCACCATATCAAGGTTACCTTTCACTGTATAGTAAACGGAACGTATGGGTTTTATCAATAAGCCTGGAAACCAAATAGAAGCCAGCACTTTTTTTGCTCCTTCCATATCGCCTGTTTCCATAAACTCCTGTATAAGCCGCATGGGCCCAAAAATAAAATGACCCACAATTAATATTACTGCAGCCAGGTACAATACAAACGAAGGCCAGAAACCAGCTTGTATATTAGTAAAAATTGCCAATGCCAGCAAGGCAATTCCTAACCACAGACGATACTTTATAACCAAGGTTAACCACTTCATAAACGTAAAAAATTTGGATGGCAAAGATAAGGCTAAGAAAATTACGAATCGTGAATGACAACAGGATGAATATTGACAGGATAAATGCCTAATTGCGCACAAAGCCAATCAATGTTGGAAGCTATTGTGTTGTTTGTTACTTTTGCACTCCCTAATCAGTATTTAACAGCAGATTGCGGAAATTGGTCCCGTAGTTCAGTGGATAGAATAGAAGTTTCCTAAACTTTAGACACAAGTTCGATTCTTGTCGGGACCACGAAATAAAAGCCGCTTGTGCATCAGGTGGTTTTTTATTTGAATATAGGGACGGTATTGCCAATAAGTTAAATATCTATTTGCTTTCTTCACAATAAGTCTAAGTGAAGGCCTTTACCTTTCCACTCATCAATAATTTTTTTTCTAGAATAACCCGTTTAGTAGTTTTACACTTTATGAAATTATTTTTTTCAATTGCCCTATTATCTATATCGTATTGTAGTCTGTCGGCCCAAACTATTGGTGTTGAAAATTTTCAAACGGAATTTCAAATTCACATTGCTACTTCCGCCAACCCCGTCAAAATTGATGGAGTATTAAACGACAGTGTTTGGAATACGGCCGAAAAGAAAACAGATTTTTTTCTTAAATTTCCTACCGATGAAGGGAGGCCTGAAAAAAAGACAGTAGTTCAATTGGCGTATGATGACAAGAATTTGTACGTTGCCTTTACCTGTTACGATTCAGGAAAAAGTATCATCCAAAGTTTAAAAAGAGATATCGGCCATATAGACAATGATGGTGTTGGGCTAGTGTTGGATCCACAAAATGTACATACAAACGGTTTCTTTTTTTTTGTAAATGCTTTGAATGCGCAGTCTGAAGACCAGGTAAGTTTGAACCAGGATAATCAATTAACATGGAGCTGGGATAATAAATGGTTTTCTGCCACTCAAAAATATGCAGACAGGTGGACGGTAGAAATGTCGATCCCTTTTAAAACGCTTCGCTATCCTCCGGGGAAAGATTTGTGGGGTATTAATTTTTTAAGGGTTGATATGAAACACAACCAATATTCTGGATGGACTCATGTACCTACTAATTTTAAAATTTACAATATGGGGTACACGGGCTCATTGGTTTGGGACAAACCTTTACCTAGCCCCAGTAAAAATGCTGTAGTGATACCTTTTATAACAAGTAATATTCAAACCAATCGCCAGGATCACCTTTCTGCCAAATATGGATTCAGTGCTGGTTTGGATAGTAAAATAACCCTGACTTCTGCCGTAAATTTAGATCTTACGCTGAACCCCGATTTTTCGCAAATAGAAGTTGACCAACAGGTAACCAACCTTACCCGATACGATATTTTTCTGCCAGAAAAAAGATCTTTCTTTTTAGAAAATGCAGACATATTTGGGGAGTACGGCATTCCGGGCGTTATCACACCTTTCTATTCAAGACGAATTGGCTTGGATAAAAATAACAATCCCATTCCGATATTAGGTGGTGCAAGGTTGTCGGGCAATTTAAATTCTTCTACCCGCTTTGGAATTATGAGTATGCAGACAGGTGCAAAAGGAGCTTACTCGCCGGAAAATTATTCAGCAGTTTCTTTTAATAAAAGCGTGTTGGCAAGATCTGTCGTTAAACTGTATTTTTTGAATCATCAAAATTTTCAAACTGCTGCTCAACAAAAAAATGATCCTTTAAATGCATGGGGTAGAAATGCAGGTGCCACATTTGATTATATTAGTCGTGACGGAAAATGGAATGGCTGGTACGCTTTTCATCATTCTTTTAAGCCGGGTATTACGGCGCAGAATAATTTCCAGGAAGCCGGTTTTGCGTTTAACACCAAAAAATTCTCTTCCATGGTAGATGTAGCAACGCTTGGTACTAATTATTATACCGATATGGGATATGTACAGCGCATTAATAATTATGATGCTGAGAAAGATACCACTATCCGCCTGGGCTTTAAACATCTTTTTACCTCCATGTCTTATGTCATCTATCCTAAAAATAATGCTGTTGGCAGGCACACTTTTAAATTTGAATCGTATTCAGTTTTAACCCCCACAAATTCGTTTAACGAAAGTGATATCTCCACCTCTTACCAGCTTGAATTTAAAAATACTTCTGCCATAAAAGCAGAGATGCTGCACAATGAGTTAAACTTATTGTATCCCATTTCTTTTACAGTTGCAACTCCTTTGCCGGCAGATCGGTATCATTATTCGCAGGCGTTGATAACTTACAATGGAGATACAAGAAAAAATTTTAGCTACAGTGCTACTTATTCAGGAGGACAATTTTATAACGGAACCATTCATTCAATACTTGGAAGTATTACGCTCAGAAGCAGGCCACACCTAAATTTAATTTTGCAGGCGGAGTACGATAAACTTCAATTTCCTCATCCCTATGGCAGCAGTGAGCTATTTCTGTTATCACCAAAAATTGAATATAGTTTTAATACAAAAATTTCCTGGACAACGTTTATGCAATACAATACGCAGGCAAATAATTTTAATATCAACAGCAGGTTTCAATATCGGTTTAAGCCAATGAGTGATTTGTATTTGGTATACACCGATAATTATTTTACCACTCCATTATTGCAAAATAAAAACAGGGCCATTGTATTAAAAGTTAATTATTGGTTGAATTTATAATTGGTAAGGCTTTGGGTTAAAATAAAAATCCTTTGAACGTGCATTCAAAGGATTTTTTTATAGAAACTATAGAGAGTGTAATTTTAATCTGGCAACACTTTTACCAACAAATTTTTAAAAAATACTTTGCTCTTCGGATCGTGTCCCTGCAAAGCAAAAGTACCGTTGGAAATTATTCTTTGAGCCTCACCTTCCTCACGCTTTACGTTTTCCGGTTCAGTATAATCAACTACAGTTTTATCATTGATTTTAATGATCACTCTTTTCCCCTCCACTTTAATGTATTCTGTGTACCATTCATTGTCTTTTACATACACTTCTTTCACATCCTGTATGCCATACAAACTACCGGTTCTGCGCCAGTCGGTATGAGAATTATTCACCTGAACCTCGTATCCTGTTGCAGGCCACCCTCCTTGCTGAAAGGATGTATGAAAATATATGCCTGAATTAGATCCTGGCATCGTCATAACTGTTGCCTTAAATTCAAAATTTTTGAAAGTATGGTTGTTGACATCTCCATTATAAAATAAATGTGCTGTGGGGCCATTAACAACGATCATTCCATTTTCCACACTAAATGTAGCAGCATTGTCACCTACCTTCCAGTTGTTAAGCGTCTTGCCGTCAAATAAAGAAACCCAGTCATTTTCAGAATTCCTGTTTGTAAATGCAGCTACAAAAAACAAACAAATGGCAATGGCAAGGAAAGAAAATATTTTTTTCATGAAATTATTTTGAAGGCGAAGAAATAGGATTGCAGATACGAATCTAACCTGTTTTACTGAATTACTTATTTTTTAAAATGGATCTATTTATAAAATAATTTACCTCTGTCTGCTACGCCACTTTCAAGGTAGTTTTTTAAAAATTTTTCTTGTTCTTTCACTCTCTCCCTTAACCCAGCCAACCTGATTTTAAGGGCACCGGTATCGTACTGAAAATTCTCCACTTCCCTGCCAATATTCTCCAGCTTTTTATTGGCGAGCGTTAATATACCTGCAATAGGTGTAAGCAGGCCATTCATTTCAGCATCTGGCTTAACAGGCAGAAAACGATTGTTTCGATATTGAACAAACTGATTAAATATTTTGGTGGCCCTGTTAAGATCGGCTACGGCCTCATTGTATAAATTCATGTCTTTGTCACCATACACAATTGCAATTTTCATATCAAGATACGAGCGCCAAATTTTTACCATATCATTATCTATCCCAGCTTTTTTCATTCGCAACGAAGATGCTTCCAGTTGTTGCAGGTTGTTGAGTTGCAGAAACGATAGTACAGAATCGCCAACATTCCAGGCAGGTGTTTCTCTTTTTGCATACAAATGCCCGCTGCTAAATTCCTGTTGCGTAATAGGAAAGGGTAATAATTGCCATAGGGGATCAAAAGGCATATGCGATTCTATAAACTGATCAGGTGGTACCAGAAAATAATTGTTGCGGTTACCTGTGCCTGCATCCCAGGTGGGGTCGCATAAAAGCCATTCATTTTCTACCATCACCGCACTCCAGGTATGTCCTGTTTTTTTAACACTGCCAAACTCTCTTGTGTAACCACTTACTACAAAAGAAGGAACACCAGTTTTTATAGTGATGTCGGTAAATACAGTAGCATAATTTTCGCAAACGCCTTTTTTTCTTCTTAAGGTAGCGGATACCTGTTCATCTTTTTCTTTGCCCCAATTAATATTGTACATGCTGTCTTTATCGTAACGGATGTTGGTGGTAACCCAATCATAAATGGCTTGTAGCTTATCCCTGTCAGTTGTAAAACTAGCTTGCACATAACTGGCGATGGAACTGGCGGAGTAGGTTTCTTCAACAGGGATATGTAGCGAATTACTATTTTGATCCTGGCTTTTTGAAACCTGAATAAAACAAATAAAAAAGTATGAAAGCAGCCATCTTTTCATACTTTAAAATTATTACAAATAAAGCAAATCAAAAAGCTAAAATTAGAACTGTACTTTTAGAGTAGATAGCGTTTTCAATTAATGATTTTAGTTTTAAAATTTTACCGTGTAAACTGTTAGTGGCTTTTTCGATTGGCACTTTATAATTTTTATTGGGGTGATTATTTAAATAATACCTTTGAAAGGAAGAGGCAGTATAAAAATTTTAGCATGAGTTTAAACCAAATTTTGGCATTTAGCAGTTCAAGGGTTGGTAACAATGGTTACCTGCAAATGGCACTGCCGGTGATTAAGAATTTTTTAGGAGATAAGCCACTGAACATCACATTTATTCCTTTTGCCTTAGTAAACAACGATTATGAAGCCTATACTACTATAGTGCAGGAGGCTTTAAAGGAGCTGCCATATACCATTCAAACAGTACAACCTGCAAATGCAAAAGCAATAATAGCCCAAGCTGATGTTATTATGGTAGGCGGAGGTAATACTTTTAAATTGCTGCATGATATCTATGACTGCCAGTTGTTGGATATTATCCGTGATAAAGTAAACAGCGGAACACCTTATATTGGCTGGAGTGCAGGATCAAATATCACGGGCCCGGGCATTGGCACCACCAACGATATGCCGGTGATAGCGCCTAAAAGTTTTAATGCATTGGGGCTGTTTCCCTTTCAGATAAATCCGCATTACACCAATGTAAAACCAGCAGGACATCACGGCGAGACCCGTGACCAGCGACTGGAAGAATTTATGCAAATGAACCCAGGCTTGCCAATAGTAGCTTTGCCCGAAGGAACGGCATTACAACTGGGAGGAAACAAGCTTAAGCTTATTGGTGAAAAAGGGGCTGTTTTATTTTATTGGGATGAAAATGACCTTGCGGCTAAAAGAGAAATTTTGGCCTCAGAAGACCTCTCTTTTTTGCTATAATCATTCAGGCATCAAAAGAAATTTACTGAATTTTACGATAGCTATTTTTCCTTTTAAAACCAGTTGAAATGTTAGTATTCAGAACAATCGCCTTGTTTGTATTAAGCTGTATCCTTACCACAAAGGCTATTGCAGGTAAATACACTTTTTATTCTCCTGATAAAAAAACAACTGTTGTTATTGATGTGCAACAACAAATAACCTACAGTATTTTGTATAATAACAAGATGGTTCTTTTGCCTTCAACCATTTCAATGTTGCTAAACAATGGTGAAGTATTGGGCAAAAATGCTCAGGTGCTCCATACTGGTAGCAGGGCTGTTAATAATATTTTATATCCTGTGCTAAAAGAGAAGAGCGCAGCCGTTCCGGATATTTATACCGAGTTTACCATGCAGTGTAAGGAAGGATTTTCAGTGCAGTTCCGTGCATATAATGATGGTGTTGCCTATCGCTTTTCTACACAAAAAAAACAGCCGTTTGTCATTACAAACGAAGAGGCCATTTTCAATTTTTCACCTGAAGCGGTCGTTTGTTTTCCACCAGTAAAAAAGCGGGACGATGCAGATATTTTTCATACCAGTTTTGAAGGGTTTTACCAGTCGGCCCGGATAGATACTCTGAACAGCAACCTGCTTTTTTTCTCGCCTGTTCTCATCAGTTTACCAGATTCGTTGAAAATTATTTTGACAGAATCTGATATCATTGATTACCCCGGTATGTTTTTGCAGAAGGGAAAGGGCAATGGTTTAACAGGTATTTTTGCACCTTATCCTGCTAATGAAAAAGTAGTGGGAGGAGATGGTTTTCGCCAGTCAATTGTAACTGAACGTGCCAATTATATTGCCACTACAAATGGCAACAGAACCTTTCCATGGCGCATCATTGCCATTGCTCCTACAGACGCATCTATACTCACCAATGATATTGTTTACCGGCTTGCGACTCCGTCCTCTTTGACCAATACCAGTTGGATAAAGCCGGGGAAAAGTACCGAAGAATGGATCACCGATCTGAATTTATACGGCGTTGATTTTAAAGCAGGATTAAACACTGCCACTTACAAATATTACGTGGACTTTGCTGCCCGCTTTGGTTTGAATTATGTGATGCTGGATGCAGGCTGGTCTGATGTGAATGATCTTTTTGCGATCACAAAAGGTATGGATGTAAAAGAGATCATCCGGTATGCCGATGAACATCATATCGGCGTTATTTTATGGACACAGGCAGAGACCATACGCCGACAAATGACGGCAGCGCTGGATAGCTTTAAAGCCTGGGGCGTAAAAATTGTGATGACAGATTTTATTGATCGGGATGATCAAAAGGCGATTAATTTTTTGCACCATTTTGCTGATGAATGTGCTTCAAGGGAACTGATGGCCATGATTCATGGTGCGTCAAAACCGGCAGGGTTTTCCCGAACCCATCCCAATGTTTTAACAAGAGAATCTGTGGCGGGTTCAGAGTACAATGCCTGGAGTGATCTGATCAATCCAACCCATGATATGCAACTCCCTTTTTTAAGGATGTTTTCGGGCACAATGGATTATGAGCCCGGCATGTTACAGAACGCTACAAAAAAACATGCTGAAAAAATGGGGATGGAAAAGGTTATAGCGCAAGGTACCACCATGCACCAGATCGCCATGTTTGTAATTTATGAAAGCCCGCTGCAATTATTTTCAGGTAATATTTCGGATGCTTTCCGGCAACCTGCATTGATGGATCTTTTTGGAACTTTACCTACCGTTTGGGATGAGACAATTATTGTGGATGCCAAGTTCCCGCAATACATTGCAGAAGCAAGACGCAATGGCAATGACTGGTTCATAGGTGCCATGAATAATTGGACCGCAAAGGACTTTTCTATCCCACTGGGTTTTTTAGGAGAAGGCGATTATGAAATTACTGAGGCCGCAGATGGCATCAATGCGGAACGAAATGCCAATGATTATAAAATGACTGTTGCATCAGTAAAAAAGGGAGATCGGTTATCTATTCACCTTGCTTCGGGCGGCGGATACGTTGCAAGGATAAAAAGAAAATAATCTTTTGTAAGCAGTCAAAAAGTTATATAAACCCGCTAAAAATTCACCACTTCCCAAAATGCTTTTTTAGGCTGCAGATGGGTATCAAATAACAGCGGGTAATTTTTTCTGCCTCTTACTGGGTAAGTATCCAGCCAGGTGCTGCGGTCGCTGATGTTCCAGAAAGTAACACCGGTGATGTATTGCTTGTATTTTCTAAAAACACTAAATAGCATTTTATATTTTTCTGCTTGTTGCTGTTCGAGTTCAGGAGTCAAAATGTCAATGTCGGTTACTGATTTTATTCTTGGTTCCTTTTCCCATTTATACACCGATACATCCATTTCTGTAACCTGTATTGTTAAGCCCAGCGAAGCAAATTTTTGAATGGTATATTCCAGTTCGTTTTGTGTGGGTTCAAAAATACTCCAGTGACCTTGCAGGCCTACGGCGTTAACGGGCACACCTTTTTCTTTCAGTGTTTTTAAGAGCATATAAATCCTGTCTGTTTTTTCTTTTCTTTCTGTATTGTAATCGTTGTAAAATAAGATGGCATCCGGGTCGGCGGCATGAGCGTATTCAAAAGCTTTGACAATAAAATCTTCGCCACAAATTTGGTAGAATAAGGAGTTGCGTAGAAAATTATTGGGGTTATCATCAATGGCTTCATTCACTACATCCCAGGCATAAATCTTTCTTTTATAACGGTTCACCACCGTGGTAATATGGTCTTTCAGCCTTTGCAATAACACTGGTTTTGTTACCAGGTTGCCTGCACTGTCTTTAAAAAACCAGTTGGGTGTTTGCTCGTGCCAGCAAAGATTGTGGCCTCTTATTTTGAGGTGATGTTGTACAGCAAAATCAACAATGGCGTCGGCATCTGCCCAGTTGTATTCATTTTCTTTGGGATGAATCGGTCCCATCTTCATGGCGTTCTCCGACGTAATGCTTTCAAAGTTTTGCAGGATAAGTTGTACCTCTTCTTCATTTTTAATTGAGCGGGGTGATACGGCAACACCGGTTGTAAAATAGTTGTTGTAATAATCCTTCAACCCTTTATCAGTAGCATTGTTTTTTACAGCTTGTGCATTGCTAAACGATGCATATTGCAGCAACAGTGTGATCAGGATGACGGTTAAAAGGAGTTGCTTATTTTTCATGTCGTAACAATTGTTAGATTATTTGTAGGCGTCAATCGGTATGATAGAGCCATCTTTCCGGTACTTCAACTCCGTCACTTTTACATTGCGCAAATCTGTTTTGCCGGATAGTTGTATATCATGATAAAAGATGTACCACTTGCCTTTTATCTCCGCAATCGATTCATGATTGGTCCAGCCGTCTACTGGTTTTAAAATGATGCCCTTGTAAGTAAACGGGCCATAAGGATTGTTGCCAATGGCATAACAGATATTGTGTGTATCGCCGGTTGAATAACTAAAATAATATTTTCCCTTGTACATATGCATCCATGGTCCTTCAAAAAAGCGTTTGTCGTTACTGGCTTCGTAAAAGGGCTTGCCATTCTCATCCAGTATCTGCAGTTCCTTTACTGGTTCTGCAAAGCTTTTCATATCGGCACTCAGCTTCGCAACTTTTGGCAACACAGCTAATTCATCGGGCTTGCGTAACGGAGTGGTTGAATCGTACATCCCGTTGTTCCAGCGTTGCAACTGACCTCCCCAGATACCACCAAAATACATGTAGTAGCTGCCATCTTTGTCTTTAAACACACAGGGGTCAATGCTGTAACTTCCTTCAATGGGTGTAGTTTCTGCCTTAAACGGACCGATGGGTTTTTTACTGGTAGCTACACCGATTCTGAAAATATCCTGTTTATCTTTTAGCGGGAAATACAAATAGTAAGTGCCATTTTTATAAGCCGCATCCGGTGCCCACAGCTGTCGCCCTGCCCATGCAATGTCTTTTGTATCCAACGCAACTCCATTGTCTGTTACCTTTCCACCGATGCTATCCATGGAAAGAATGTGGTAATCCCTCATGGCAAAATGATCGCCGTTGTCATTTTCGGGTATGCCTGCATTGATGTCGTGCGAATTATAGATGTAGATTTTTCCGTTAAATACATGTGCCGAAGGGTCGGCTGTGTAGATGCTGGAAATAAGCGGTTGCGAAATGGGTGTTTTCTTTTTTTCCTGAGCAATGCCTGTAAAAAAACTGGTAAGCAGTAGTGGCGCAATCAGTAACCTGCGGGTGATAAAAGGATGCATATGGTTGTTGTTTTTTAATGTATAAGTTAATTGTTAAATTTTGTTTCCGGAGGGCCAAGGTAACTTTGTTGTACACCACCAAAGTTTAGCACCAACTTTTGTAACACAACACATGGACTAACCATCCAGTATTTTAGAATATGCCTCCCGGGGCCCTTTATAAAATGAGTAGTTGATTTAATGATGATATTATTAGCCACCCATTCCGACCAGATTTTTACGTCGTTGCTTTCTTTATTGAGGGTGATGATTTGTGGTTTTTCTTTATCTATTGATACTGCAAATTGCAAACCTGCATCATTGTGAAAATTAAGAGTAGGAGAAAAGTAGGTTTGCAAATCAACTTTTCCACTATCATACAAATAGATTTCGTATTGTAAATGCGGGGAGTTTGTTGTAATTTTTTGCGCTGCAGAAGTTACAGGAAAAGTAGTAATGGCATTGCCTGTTCTGCCATGATCGGGCAGTATTGTCCAGGTGATAGCATCGCTGTTAATAGCTTTTGTGAAATTGTCTGCTTCAATAGAAACATAGCCATTATTTTCAAAAAAAACAGCTCCCTTTTTATTTGCCGGAATTAGTAATTGTGCCGTTTTAGCTTTTCCGGTAATGATGGCATTGTCTTCTATGGCTGAATCTGCTGCTACATATTTTACTTCAGGCATTTTTTGTTGTAATGGCTGTTGCCAATAAGTATAACCGATATGTGTTTGATCCATCATATGGTTCCATTTACCATTAGCAATGGCATGGTATTGCAAAGTAATTAAAGAGTCGTTTTGGTACAACTGTTTTGCTTTTTCTGCCAGTTTGTTGGCATTGGTATTTCCCTCAGCCGCCTGTTGTTGATTGATGGCTACAGTGGTATATAAAGCCTGCAAATTTGCACAGGCTTTTACCGGGTGTAATACTAATTGCAAATAGGAAGCTCTATATTCAGGTGCTAATTCAGCATTAATTTTTTCTGCTCTTTTTAGTAAATCATAGTAGTTGTCCGTTACTTTTTGTGCTTCCTCATAATGGTCAATACTGTAGGTATTTTCATTTAACAACTCCGGTTTTTTTCTACTATTGTATTTGGTATATGTTGAAATAATGTGTGCTATTTCTTTTGCATGACTGTTGCCAAATTGTGCTGCACTCCATTGCTCTGTATATTTTTGCAGATCACCGGCACCGATCTTCTCGGGGTTCCAGGCATAATCTAAAAAGAACGAAATAGGAAATTCCATTGGTTTGATATCACCGACATTTACAATCCATATTTGCCGGGCATAGTATTCCCAGGCAAGGTGCATTTGTTCCCATACCCTTGCAATAGCGTTTGTATTAAGCCATTTATAATTACGGGGATCACCCACATAATCGAAATGATAATAAATGCCATAACCACCTTTTCTTGCAGGTTCATTTAATTTGGGCAGTTTGCGGATGTTACCCCAGTTATCATCGCACAACAGTAATGTAACATCATCCGGTACCCGCATTCCATGATCGTAATAATCCTGCACTTCTTTATACAATGCCCATAGCTGCGGTGTTTCAGCGGCAGGCTTGTCGGTAATAGTTTCAATAATTTTTCGTTGCTCGTTAACTATCCTTTCAAGCAAAGAAGTGGCAGTGCCTTCTGTCATAGGCTCATCGCCATCTCCACGCATACCAACTGTTACAATTTTTTCATTGGTTGCCCGCAACATTCCTTCTTTCCAAAATGCTTTTAAACGAACTTCATTACTGTCGAAATTCCATTTGCCTTTTCCATATCTTTTCCATTCATCATGCGCTTTCATTAAAGGCTCGTGGTGTGAAGTGCCGATAACAATGCCATACTCATCTGCCATTTTTATGTTTACAGAATCATCATCATAAAACGCATTGCCCCACATGGCTGGCCAAATGTAATTTGATTTTAAGCGAAGCATCAGTTCAAAAACCTTTGCGTAAAAAAGATGATTAAAGCCGCCAAATTTTTCTTTGCTCCATCCACTTAAGGCCGGGGCTTCATCGTTTATAAAAATGCCCCGGTACTTAACTTTGGGGGCATCACTAACGAAGCTGTTTTTAGCAACGTATAAAGTAGTTTTCTTTTTAACCGGTACATCTGCCCACCAATACCAGGGTGAAACACCTATTTGTTTTGATAATTCAAATACACCAAAAGCAGTTCCTCTTCTGTCGCTGCCAATAATCACCAATGCGTTATCAATGCCTTTAAATGGATGAGCAATGGTTTGTAGCTGGTATCCCTCCCACCTGGTTTTCAACGACTCAATATTAATTTTTTTTTGACGAATAAGTTGTTGAATAAGTACAGATTTTTCTACAGAACCAATAAGGATAATATTTTTGGTTGGGGCCTTGATATCGTGCTGCAATAAAGGTTGCATACCGGTAATCATTTGCATATCCTGCTGCAATAAGGCTGCTGCTTTTTGCACTACTGTAAAATCAGTTATATCTACATAAATAGTTGCCGATTTTATTGAAAATGAATTGGGAGTCTGCTTTTCACTGATTATTAGCTGTGCATGCAATGCCAACGTATTGCAAAAGAAAACTATCAGTATAGAGGTATTTAGTTTGTACATTTTACTTTTCAATAAGAAAAAAATGACCTATATTTTTTACAATATTATTCTATTAGTTTACGGCTATGCTTCTGCTGATGGCGTATTCTACGCCTCTCAATTCGGCAAGGCTTTTTAACCGGCCAATAGCAGAATAGCCAGGGTAAGTTTTTTTCTTAAGATCATCCAGCATCTGGTGACCATGGTCTGGCCGCATGGGGATGGAAATATTTCTTCGCTGCATCATCAGCAATACTTCTTTAATGATGGCATACATATCGGCATCGCCACCCAGATGATCGGCCTCAAAAAAATTGCCTGCGGCATCTTTTTTAGTGCTGCGCAAATGCAGAAAATGGATGTTGTTGCTAAAACGTTCTATCATGCTGACCAGGTTGTTGTCAGCTCTTGCCCCAAAAGAACCGGTGCAAAAGCACAAGCCGTTGGCAGGAGATGGCACCGCCTGCAGCATATCTGCGGCATCCTGTTCCGTACTCATAATGCGGGGTAAACCCAATACCGGGTACGGCGGATCATCAGGATGGATCGCCATTTTTAAACCAACTTCTTCCGCTACCGGAACAACCTGTTGTAAAAAATAAAACAGGTGTTGCTTTAATTGAGTGGCATCAATGGCATCATAGGTTTTCAATGCAGTAAGTACTTGTTCCGGTGTAAAAGCCTCGTCGCTTCCCGGTAACCCGAGCAATAGATTTTGAAATAATTTTTCTTTTTGTTTCTCACTCATAGTGGCAAAAAGGTCAGTTGCCTTTTGAACATCTGCAGCCGCATAATCTTTTGCCGCATCTTTTCTTTGCAACAAAAAAATATCAAAAGCAATAAAAGCGGCTCTTTCAAAATACAGGGCGGTGCTGCCGTCAGGCATCGGGTAAGCAATATCTGTACGCAGCCAATCGAGTACGGGCATAAAGTTGTATGTAATTACTTGTAAGCCACAGGCAGCTACATTGCGCAAAGACGTTTTGTAATTTTCTATGTATTGAAGATAGTCGCCAGTCTGTTTTTTAATGTCTTCATGAACAGGCAAACTTTCAATTACCTTCCATGTCATGCCTGCTGCTTCAATCAATTCCTTTCTTTCATTGATTGCTTCCACCGGCCAAACTTCCCCCACTGCAACCTGGTGCAATGCTGTAACAACGCCACTGCAGCCAGCCTGGCGGATATACGATAAACTTACAGGATCATTGGGTCCATACCAACGCATGGTTTGTTCCATTAACATGATGGTGCTTTTTGAAATTACTCCAGCCGGGTGGGTCACCCCCAAAGGGTGGCTCACCCTGACCCGGCTTGACGTTAATTACAAGGTGAGCCACCCTTTTGGGGGTTACCCACCTTGTAATTAAATAAATCTGTTGATGATATTTTCCAGATACTCCTGCTGACCGCTGATGGTTTTTGGTTCGCCATTTTCAACAGCGTAAGCCCTCAGGTCTTCCAGCGTTAATTTGCCTGCTTCATATTCAGCGCCCTTGCCGGTATCA
>JANXSR010000460.1 GCA_025352625.1 Ferruginibacter sp. | reverse complement strand
AGTTTTAAAAAACTTCTGTCATACTCATCTGCTTCCACCACACATACGTTTTTATCGCTTCCCCAAAAATTGGTATTGTAGTTTACCGCAATACCACCAAGAAATGCATTGCACCCAAACCTGCTGTGCGTAAGAATATGCGCTACCATTGTGCTAGTGGTAGTTTTGCCGTGTGTGCCTGCCACGCAGATGTTAAAAGAGTTATTTGTGATAGCTTGCAACACATCGCTGCGCTTTATTACTTTGTAATTATTTTGCTGATAATAATTTAACTCCTTGTGATCTTTGGGAACTGCCGGTGTATATATCACTAACTGTACCGCTTTATCTACCAGTTCCAATGAATCTTCGAAATGAATGTTAATTCCTTCTGCCATTAATTGTTGTGTGAGTGGCGTTGAAGTTTTATCATAACCACTCACTTTAACACCAATGCTGTTGAAATATCTCGCCAGTGCACTCATGCCAATACCGCCAATACCCAGGAAATATATTCCGGCGGCAGCTGCCTTATCAACAGGTAATGGTGACAGGTGTAATGATGTCAATATGTTGTTATAGTTGTTCATTTATCGCAGCACTTGCTGCTTTTTTAAATTGTATTCAAAATATCTTTTGCAATAACATCATCTGCATTGCTGATAGCAAAACTGCTGATGTTGGTTTTAAAAGCTTCCAGCTTTTGTTCGTCTTTTGCCAGGGCTATGATCGATGGCACCAGTTTATCCAAAGCCTCACTGTCCTTTATCATCATACCTGCATTTTTATTTACCAGTTTCTGTGCATTGGCCGTTTGATGATCTTCGGCTGCAAACGGATATGGAACAAACAAGGCTGCCTTTTTTTGTACACATATTTCGGACACCGACATTGCCCCGCTTCTGCTGATCACCGCATCTGCCGCCGCATAGGCATATTCCATTTTCATTATAAAATCGTTTACCCAAATGGTGGGTTTTCCTACTGCTACTTGTTTTGCCGTTGCTACAAATGGTTTGCCTGTTTGCCAGATCAGTTGCAGGTTATTTTTTTCAAATTCGTTCAAATGGGCTGCCAGTGCTTCATTAATACTTTTTGCTCCCAGGCTTCCTCCAATAGACAAAATGGTTTTTTTGTTGGGATCAAGATTAAAAAACTGGATGCCTTCTTGTTTTGTTATGATGCTGTTTGAAATAGCCTCCCTAACCGGATTACCAGTCACCAGAATTTTTGCTGCCGGAAAAAATTTATCCATACCATCTGTAGCAACATAAATTTTAGTGGCATTTTTACCAAGCAGCATATTGCTTTTACCTGCAAAGGAATTGGCTTCGTGTATAAAAGTTTTTATCCCTTTTGATTGTGCAAAGCGCAGTACTGGAAAACTTGAATATCCACCCACTCCAATTACAGCCGTTGGTTTAAATGTTTTAAATATCTGCATTACCTGAAAAAAACTTTTTACCAGTTTATAAGGCAATGCAATATTTTTTATCAAAGAACTTCTGTTAAAACCTGCTATGTCTAATCCCTCAATCTTGTACCCTGCCAGCGGTACTTTTTCCATTTCCATTTTACCTTTGGCACCTACAAATAAAATTTCGGTAGCCGGTGACAACTTTTTTATGGTGTTGGCGATGGCTATTGCCGGAAAAATATGCCCTCCCGTACCACCGCCAGCAATGATGATTCTTGCCCCTTGCGCTCCTGCTGACTTGCTACTATTTTTATTTTCGTCGATCATGTTTACTGGCTGAACCAGTTTTAATTTTTATTCCGTCTGCCTTAAATATGTATCCTCTCAATCTATTCAGCTACTTCTGCAATCAGGGCACTTTTCCCTTCCAGTTGCTCTACGTTTCTTGCCACACTTAAAATAATACCGATGGATAAACAGGTAAAGAGAAAACTACTTCCTCCCATACTTACCAGCGGCAGTGTTACACCTGTATTTGGAAACACATTTACATTAACCCCCATGTTGGCAATGGCTTGTATTACCAGCGTAAAGCTTAATGCCAACGCCAGAAAAGCACCAAACGCAAAAGGACATTTCCGGTACAACCTGATACAGCGATACAAAAAAAGCAGGTAAATAAAAACAATAAATGCACCGCCAATTAAACCATACTCTTCTAAAATAATGGCAAAAATAAAATCGCTGTAAGAGTGTGGTAAAAAATTACGGGCACTACTGTTACCCGGACCAACACCAAACCAGCCGCCATTGGCGATGGCAATTTTTGCCTGGTTTATCTGGTATAATTTTTCATTGTTATCTTCTTTGCTGCTATACATAAATGTCTGTATCCTTCCTATCCAGGTGGGTACACGACCAACAGAAAAAACCGACGGCAGGTCTTTTGTTTTATGCTCTTCTTTATCGTAATATTTTACAGCGATGGTTAATAAAATAACTACAGGTATCATGGCGATACCAATGGTTAATAAAATATGTTTGCTGCTTACCCTGCCAATAAACATCAATAGCAAACTGGTAGCTGCTACTAAAATTGCGGTAGATAAATTAGCGGGTGCTATCAGTAAACAAATGATGGCTACCGGAATAATAATGGGTAAAAATCCTTTTTTAAAATCCTTGATTACCTTTTGCTTACGGCTTAACTGACGGCTCATGTACATGAACAGGGCCAGCTTTGCAAGGTCAGATGTCTGGAACGTCATGTTGATGACGGGTAGTTTTATCCAGCGGCTTCCTTCATTTAATTTGGTACCAAAAAAGAACGTATAAATTAGTAACGGGATAGCAATTAAAAATAAGATGAGCGCTATCCTTGAATAGATGGTATAGTTTACCCGGTGTGCAAAATAAATAATTATAACACCCAGTATAATAAATGCAAACTGTTTGAATAAAAAGCTCTCTGTGCTCTTACTGTATTTATATGCCAATGAGCCGGTGCTGCTGTACACTACCAATAAACTCACCAATGTAAGAATGATCACAATGGCCCATATCACTCTATCGCCCCTGGTTTTACTTACCAGGTTGCCACCCATGGTGCTGATGTTGGGTGTAAAAAATTCCTTTAAGTTGATGTTCTCTGCCAATCTATTGTTTTGTATTTTCTGTTTTTCGTTTTCTGTTTGGTATTTTTCACTAACTCACCACCTCACGCTTTTTGCCTTTTGCTTTTTGCCTTTTACTTATTATAAATTCTTCACTGCCTGCTTAAACTGGTTACCCCTGTCTTCATAATTCTTAAATAAATCAAAACTGGCGCATGCAGGGCTTAGTAATACCACATCGCCTTTATTGGCAAAATGAAAAGCCGCCTGTACTGCTTCTTCTGCAGTTATTGTGTTAACAATCAGGGAAACAATATCACCAAAAGCCTCGTGAATTTTCCGGTTGTCGGTACCCATGCAAACAATGGCTTTTACTTTTTCTGTCACCATTTCTTTCAACAATGAATAGTCGTTGCCTTTATCTACACCACCTAAAATTAAAATAGTAGGCTTTTCCATACTCTCTAATGCAAACCAGGTACTGTTAATGTTGGTAGCTTTGCTGTCATTAATAAACTCCACACCCTTTATAGTTGCCACCGGCTCCATCCTGTGTTCGAGGCTTTCAAAAGTTTGTAACGCTTCTCTTATTTTTTCCTTTCTTATATCAACCGCTGTTGCGGCAAGACTTGCTGCCATACTGTTATATTGATTGTGTTTCCCTTTCATTTTAAAGTCATCTATGCTCATCTGCATTTCTTCACTTTTCCATTTCAGGTGCATTTTTACATTGGCCAGGTATGCTCCCTGTGGTAGTTCTTTACTCATGGTGATGGGGTATAAAGTTGATTTAATGGTATACTTGCTAATATTTTTTATGGTTGTTTCATCATCCAGGCAATAAATAAATACATCGCCTTCCTGCTGGTTTTCTACAATGCGAAACTTACTGTCTATATAATTCTGAATCTTATAATCATACCTGTCCAAATGATCTTCTGTAATATTGGTTAACACTGCAACATCCGGCCTAAAAGTTTTAATATCATCTAGCTGAAAAGAACTTATTTCTACCACATACAATGGTTTGGGGTTGGTAGCTACCTGCATAGCAAATGAGAAGCCGATGTTACCAACCAACGCACAATCCAATCCACCCAGTTTACACATGTGATAGATCAATGATGTGGTGGTAGTTTTTCCGTTACTTCCGGTGATAGCAATAATTTTACTATTCCCTTTGTGCCGGTAAGCAAATTCTATTTCACTTATAACAGGTATACCCCTTGCCCTTATTTTTTTTACCAGGTCATTCTTTTCAGAAATACCCGGGCTTTTAATCACTTCATCTGCCGATAGAATTTTCTCTTCGGAATGTTGCCCTTCTTCAAAATCAATATTGCTTTTTTGCAATGCAATTTTGTAAAGCTCTTTAATAAAACCGCCATCACTTACAAATACATTGTACCCCTGCTGCTTTGCCAATAATGCGGCCCCAACACCGCTTTCGCCGGCACCAAGTATAACAAGCCTGCTCAAGCCAGTCTTTTGCAGAGGCCCTTGTTCAGCTTTTATGTTTGCAGGTGTATTCATTATTAATAAGTACAATAATTACCCGTTACCCCGTAACGGGATTTTTAATAAAAAAGGTTTTTCAACAGCATAGAATTTAACAGGTCATTTCTTTTTCTTTATTGCCGTAGCAATAAAGAATGGTTCTTCAACAGCATCAAATTTGACAGATTCTTGTTCTGTTTTTTCAGCGTGTTGTTGCAAATTTTAAAAATGGTTCTTCAACAGCATAGAATTTAATGGGCTGGTGGACTTGTCTATTTTCATAATCCCGGATTTTTATCTTAAAAACATTGAATACGCTTTACTTCATTCATTGCTTATAATCATTCAAAACTTTGTTACCTCATCTTTAATGTTCCTATTGCCACCACCACACTTAAAATTGTTACAATCCAAAAACGAACAGCAATTTTACTTTCGTGATAGCCCAGTTTTTGATAATGATGGTGCAGCGGACTCATTAAAAATACCCGTCGCCCTACTCCATATTTCTTCCTGGTATATTTAAACCAGCTTACCTGTATTACCACGCTTAAATTTTCTACCAAAAAAATAAAACAAAAGAAGGGTATCAATAATTCTTTGCGAACAATAATGGCCAGTGCCGCAATGATACCTCCCAACGCAAGGCTTCCGGTATCTCCCATAAAAACCTGTGCAGGATAACTGTTGTACCATAAAAATCCAATACAGGCTCCTACAAAAGCTGCAATAAAAATGGACAACTCTCCCAAGTTAGGGATGTACATTATGTTCAGGTACTCAGCAAGTTTTATGTTGCCGCTTACATAGGCAAATATTCCCAACCCAATCCCAATCACTGCACTTACACCTGTTGCCAAACCATCTAACCCATCCGTTATATTGGCACCGTTGCTTACTGCCGTTACCATAAATATTACGATGATGATATAGAGGATATAAGTATACCCTTGCCAACTGGCTGGTAATAACCTGGCGTAATTAAACTCATGCGTTTTTAAAAATGGGATAGTTGTAATTGGTGTTTTTACTTTTACAAACAGGTGTTCCTTTCCATCAATTTTTACAATGTTAAAAGAATCACCCATCATTTTTTGACCGGATGTCAATAACGAATCTTTTACAAATTTTATATCAGGATTGTACACTTCCCTTTGAACTACCACACTTTGGTTGAAGTACAAAGTGGCACCCACAATAATACCCAGCACTACCTGCCCGAATATTTTAAACCTGCCAGCCAATCCATCACTATCGCCTTTTTTATAATCAGCCCCTTTTGCCTGTGCCAATCTCTTTGATCTGATCTTTAAGTAATCATCAATAAAACCAATGGTACCCAACCAAAGCGTACATAAAATCATCAACCTTATATATACTTTATCAAGATTGGCCAATAACAATGTTGGTATTAATATGGCCAGTATAATTATAATGCCGCCCATTGTTGGCGTACCTTTCTTTTGTTGCTCCCCCGCCAAGCCCAAATCTCTTACAGTTTCGCCTAACTGTTTTTTCTGCAAAAACCTGATGAGTCTTTTTCCAAACACAGTGGTGATTACAAGACTTAATATAACAGCCAGCAGCACCCGAAATGTGATGAATTCAAACAAACCACTTCCGGGAAATTTTATCCCTTCTTTGGTTAGCCAGCGAAATAAATGATACAGCATCTTTTTTAATTTGCCAATAGCTAATTGGCTGATTGTTTTTAGTTGTTACATTTTGTTTTACTTATCAAGCAATTCAAACATTTCATTCAAAATTTTCTTATCGTCGAAATCATATTTTACCCCTTTTATGTCCTGGTATTTTTCATGTCCTTTGCCTGCTACTAAAATGATGTCTTCTTTTACTGCAAGGCTCACCGCAGTTTTTATCGCTTCTCTTCTGTCGGCAATAGTGATGTATTTTTTTCTTGCTGTTACACTTACACCAGCTTCCATCTGTTTCAATATTTCCAATGGATCTTCGCTACGTGGATTATCGGAAGTAAAAATCACTCTGTCACTATGCTCACATGCAGCGGCGGCCATAACAGGACGTTTAGCTGTATCCCTGTCGCCACCACATCCTACTACAGTAATAATATGTTCATTTCCCTGTCGCAATTTTTTTATGGTGGCCAACACATTTAAAACTGCATCGGGGGTATGTGCATAATCTACAATCCCAATCACTTTATCGTTTTTGCTGATCATGTAATCAAATCTTCCCTCTGCTCCGTCAACACTGCTTAATACCTGCAACACATTGTTTTTTTCTTCTCCCAAACAAATAGCAGCCCCAAATACAGCCAGTAAATTATATGCATTGAATTCGCCGATGAGGCGGAAATACACTTCACTATCATTCATCAGCATGTGCAACCCCACCAGGCTGTTCTCCAGTATCTTCCCTTTAAAATCAGCCATTGTTTTAAGGCTGTAGAAATATTTTTTTGCGGGTGTATTTTGCAACATCACCTGGCCTCTTTTATCATCTGCATTGCTAATGGCAAAGGCAGTAGCCTGCAATCCATCAAACCATGATTTTTTTACCCTGATATATTCATCAAATGTTTTATGATAGTCTAAATGATCGTGTGTGATATTACTGAACAGCGCTCCTGTAAATTGTAATCCTGAAATTCTATGCTGGTGAATGGCATGGCTACTGCATTCCATAAACACATACCTGCAACCGGCATCCACCATTTTATTCAATAACGCATTTACACTAATTGCATCCGGAGTAGTGTGTGTAGCCAAAATAATTTCATCTCCAATTTGATTTTGTACCGTACTTATCAAGCCACATTTATATCCAAGGCCAGTAAATAATTTCCACAGCAAAGTGACGATTGTTGTTTTGCCATTGGTACCCGTTACTCCAACCAGTTTAATTTTTAAGGATGGTTCATTGTAAAAATTATGACTGATATAGCCTGCAGCCAATGCACTGTTTTCAACTTCTACATAGGTTACCTCTTCTTTCAACTGAGCAGGTAACACTTCGCAAACAATTGCCTTTGCTCCATTTGCAATGGCTGTTTCAATGTAATCATGGCCATCACTAATACTTCCTTTTACAGCAATAAAGCAACTGCCATCGCTCACTTTTCGTGAGTCAATCTGCAGATCCGTTACATCTATACCGGTATTACCCTTTACAGAGCGGAGGCTTACTTTATATAATATATCTTTCAACATTAATTTAGAAATAGAGCTACTGTTTGTCCTTTTTTAAATACGGTACCTGCAGCCAATGACTGGCTTAATACCCTGCCTCTGCCTGTTGCGGTTACTTTCAATCCTTTGTTTTCCATCAAATACACTGCATCTTTTAAACCCATGCCAACCACAGCAGGAATTACATAACTGGCGGTAGTTGTATATGCTGGTGTGCTTAAGACAGCTGTATTATTTTTAATGCTTGTTGCTCTCCAGTAACCACCAATTGCAGAATCCTGGTAAGGCAATTTTAACATGCTGAAAATTGAATTCCATTCGTTTTTCATGCCGTAATAATTGTATTGCGTGGTATCAATAGAAGGCGTAATAAATTTTTTACTGCTGAGGTAACGTCCATAAATACGATCACTGATTTCTTTAAATACTGTACCGGAAACATCTGCTCCATAAATCAGTTTTGATTCATTGCTATTCTGAATAACCACTGCCATAGTGTATTTTGGCTGGTTGGCAGGAAAATAACCAAGGAAAGATGCCTGGTAAATTTTGTTGCCTTTGTTATATCCTTTGTTGTTTAATGCAGTTACTGCAGTGCCTGTTTTACCTGCAATTGCGTAAGCGCTGTCAAATAAAATTTTGTGGCCAGTGCCATGAACGCTGTCTACAACTGCCTGCAAACATTCCTTTAGTTGGGCAAGTGTTTCATTACTGCATATTTTTTCTACCACCACCTGTGGCTGAATTATTTTTACATCTACCCCAAATTCCCGTACGGAATTTACCAGGTAAGGTTTCATCATTTTTCCATCATTTGCAACAGCATTGTATAGCATTAGCATATGCAATGGGGTAACAAGCTCTTCATATCCATGCGCCATATAGGGAATAGTAGTATTTGCCCAACTACGGTTGGTTGGCTTTTTAATTGTTGGTTTGCCGGATGAAGCAGTAATGTCAATTCCTGTTATGGTATCTAAACGCAAATAATGCAAATGCTCAATAAATTTAGACGGTTGTGTATGATAATATTGATCGGCCATTTTTGCAAAAGCCACATTACTGCTTGCTGCAAAAGCATCTTTAACCGTTAACAGGTGATTGGGATGCGTATCGTGAATTCTTAGTCCATAAAACTGTTTAACGCCGCCTTCACAATCCACTATAGAATTTTTAGTTACATATTTATCTTCCAGCAAACTTAACAGCGTAGCTAATTTAAAAATAGACCCTGGCTCGGTTGCTTTTGCAACCCCGTAATTCAAATCTTCTGCATAAGTACCATCCCCTTGTTTACCAAGGTTAGCGATGGCTTTTATTTTGCCAGTGGCAGTCTCCATTACAATGGCCGTACCGTGTAAAGAATTATTACCAACCAGCATTTTCATTAAAGCGCTTTCTGCAACATCCTGCATGTACGTATCTAAAGTGGTAATAATGTCTTTACCATTTTCAGGTTCAAGTTCAGCTCCTTCTACCGGCATATAAGCACCTGCTATGTAACGCATCAACCGTTGTCCGCCTGTTCCTCTCAACACACTGTCATAACTTTGTTCTATGCCTACATTTTTTGTTGCATTGTCTCTGGATAAACCAATTGTTCTGTTGGCAAGCAGCACATAAGGATTAATGCGCTTATCTCTTGGATCAATGATAAAGCCACTTTTATTTCTCCCTTGTCTTACCAATGGAAACTCACGTAGCTGTGCGTATTCAACAAAGGATATCTTTTTTTTCAAGGTATAATAGCGATCCTCATTTTTATATGCCAACTGTAATTCTTTTTTATAGGCAGCACTTGTTTTGTCTTTAAAAAGTTGAGCCAGGTTAATACTCAATGAATCCACATTGTCTTTAAACCTTTTGCCATTTTTTTCTCTTAACCCATCCGCACCAAAATCAACATACACATCAAAAATGGGTATCGATGTACTAAGCATATTTCCATCCTCGCTATAAATAGTACCCCGTTCCGCATCCAATGGCATGTATTTCAAATGCAGACTATCTCCCATCCGGCTCCAGAATTTTCCTTCTACCTGTTGAATATAGAAAGCCCTCCCTAAAACAACCACACCTAGTAATATCATTACAATAAAACTTAGGTAAACCCTCCACAATATGTCTTTCTTTATTTCCAAAATATGGTTCCGGTTTATATTTTCATTTTACCCTTTAACCGGATAATAGAAACTTGAACCAGTTTTAATTTGCTTTAGTATTTATATTTTTATGGCAACTTCAAATAATTACTTACCTGTTAATATTCCTTCAGTTGTATTCTTAGGGGGTTTTAACTTCTACACTATCCAATACAATCGGTGCGGTTATTAATTCTTTTAATCCCAAT
>JANXSR010000453.1 GCA_025352625.1 Ferruginibacter sp. | reverse complement strand
GCACCACCGGCAAATTTTAAAGTTACCATCGATAATATTACTATCGAAGTTAAGCCGGGTACAACAATATTAAACGCTGCCCGTACCATTGGCGGCGATGTTACACCGCCTGCAATGTGCTACTACAGTAAGTTACAGGGCAGTGGCGGTAAATGCCGTACTTGTTTGGTGGAGGTAGCCGCTGGTTCTACAGCAGATCCGAGGCCAATGCCAAAGCTGGTGGCCAGTTGCCGTACTACCGTAATGGATGGCATGATAGTAAAGAATATTACCAGCGACAAAGTAAAAGATGCAAGGGCTGGCGTGGTAGAATTTTTATTATTGAACCATCCGTTGGATTGTCCTATTTGTGACCAGGCGGGTGAGTGTCATTTGCAGGATTTGGGATATGACCATGGCAAGGAAGGTACCCGTTACGAATTTAAAAGACGCACTTTTGAGAAAGAAGATATTGGTCCGTACATTCAATTGCACATGACAAGGTGTATACTTTGTTACCGCTGCACTTATGTAGCAGACCAGTTAACAGATAAACGTTCGCATGGTATTTTAGACAGGGGTGAGCATGCCGAAATATCTACCTATATTTCCAAAGCAATTGACAATGATTTTAGTGGCAACATGATCGATGTTTGCCCGGTAGGTGCTTTAACCGATAAAACATTCCGTTTTAAAAACAGGGTTTGGTTTACCAAGCCGGTAGATGCTCACCGCAATTGCGAAAATCCCGACTGCTGTGGTAAAACAACTTTATGGTTAAGAGGCGATGAAGTGTTTAGGGTAACAGCCCGTAAAGACCAGTGGGGCGAAGTGCAAAGCTATGATGGTAAGCCAGGTTGGATCTGCAATGCCTGCCGTTTTGATAAAAAGAAAACAAGTGATTGGGTAATAGAAGGCGTTACAAAGATTAGCCGCCATTCAGTAATTTCGCAGGGAAAATATGAAGGCCTGGTTATCCCAAAAGAGACAGTTAAAGAAGTTATGGGTGGGCGAAGCCCCAGGTTGCTGATGGATATTCATGATGAAAGTGAGGTCAACAAACCAACAGTTCATTTGAGTGAAATAAACGGTCCGGCACATTCGGATACTTTTAATAACGGGCTATAGTAAAAGTGGTAGCGCATCGAAGGGAAGTTCCACAAAGGTTTGCAGTAAAAGGGAGTGACACAACGATGTACCACAGAGGAACTAAAGACGGTAAAAAATATTTATATAATAGATTATGTTGTTATCCATTGATTTGCCTTTAATTATTGAGAAACTGGTTTTAATTATTGTAGTGGTCATGTCATCATTGGTAATTGCTATGTATGCTACTTTTGCAGAACGTAAGGTGGCAGCGGTTATGCAGGACAGGATAGGACCAAACCGTGCCGGCCCCGGTGGTATTTTTCAGCCGTTGGCAGATGGATTGAAATTGTTTTTTAAGGAAGAGATCATACCTAATTTTTCTTCTAAATTTTTATTTATACTGGGCCCAAGTTTAGCGATGTTAACGGCTATGATGACGAGTGCGGTTATTCCCTGGGGTGATACTGTGACTTTGTTTGGACGGGAAATTCATTTGCAGATTGCTGATATCAACATCGGTATTTTGTATGTTTTTGGTGTGGTTAGTATGGGTGTGTATGGCATCATGATTGGTAGCTGGGCAAGCAACAATAAATTTTCTTTAATGGGTGGCTTAAGGGCAGCATCACAGATCATCAGTTACGAACTGGCCATGGGTATTGCGTTGATCGCTTTACTGATGGTAACAGGAACGCTTAGCCTGCGAGGAATGGTGGCAGGCCAAATGGATGGCATCTGGAATGTAATAAAACAACCCTTAGGCTTTTTAATTTTCCTGATTTGTGTATTTGCAGAATGTAACCGTACGCCGTTTGATTTACCGGAAGCGGAGAATGAACTGATTGGTGGATACCATACAGAATACTCTTCTATGAAACTCGGCTTTTATTTATTTGCAGAATACATCAACATGTTCATCAGTAGTGCGGTGATGGTAAGTTTATTTTTTGGCGGTTATGATATTCCTTTTTTAAATGATGGGCATATGGTAGAAAAGATTGGGCAAAACTGGATGGCAATTGCACATATTTTTATGTTTTTATTTAAAGCATTTTTCTTTGTGTTTTTCTTTATGTGGGTAAGATGGACGATACCACGTTTTCGTTATGATCAGTTGATGAATTTGGGATGGAAGGTTTTAATACCATTGGCCTTATTCAATATGTTGGTAACAGGAGCAGTGATTTTAGGTTTACAATAAAATATCGGCTTACTTCTAAACAATAAAAATATATTTGCGCAACTTTTGGGTTGCTAAAATTCAAAATATTTATGCAAGCATTAACTAACAGAGCTAAACAAGTAGACAGAAGGCCAATGACTTTATTGGAGAGGGCTTACCTGCCTGCTATTTTTAAAGGTATGTCCATTACTTTTGGGCACATGTTTAAGAAGGCACCCACTATCAGTTACCCTGAAAAGACAAGGCCATTCAGCCCGGTGTTTAGGGGTTTACATATCTTAAATAGAGATGAAGAGGGAAGAGAAAATTGCACAGCCTGTGGATTGTGTGCAGTAGCTTGTCCGGCAGAGGCTATCACTATGGAAGCAGCCGAAAGAAAAGTTGGGGAAGAAAATTTATACCGGGAAGAGAAATATGCAGTCAAATACGAGATCAATATGCTGCGCTGTATTTTTTGTGGGCTTTGCGAAGAAGCTTGTCCGAAGGATGCCATTTATTTGAGCGAAACTTTTGCTCCGGCTAATTTTCAGCGCAAAGGTTTTATTTATGGTAAAGAAGATTTGTTGATACCCAACCCGGTTACCGAACCGGAAGCCTATGCCAAAGCAAAGGGTGGAAGGGTAGCAGTTAAATAGTTTGTAAAAAGGTCAATTTTAAAGAATGAGTGTTACAGAAATTTT
>JANXSR010000412.1 GCA_025352625.1 Ferruginibacter sp. | reverse complement strand
CAGAATCATTTAATTCTAAAATAAAACTATTCAGGGCCAATCAAAGAGGCGTAGTTGATACCAAGTTTTTTTTATTCAGACTACAAAAACTTTTTGCTTAGTCCCCACTTAAATGACGTGAGCCTAAAAAACAAGTGCTATCGTATTCTTCTTACCAATACTTCCCAGGTTATTTTTCAACATGCTGATTATAATTTACGCTTACGAATAAATGTTTGCATTTTACATCTGCCGCAGAGAATGATATTTTTTTAGGCAGCACTTTATGAATACAATTTGTACTTTTCTGCACTCTTAATTTTTAGGATGCCATTCCAATACCTTTATTAATTGTGGCATTATTACTGCACTGCCTTCGCTATCCTGCTGTTCGGTAAACTGTACAAATAAATTAAGCAACTTTCTTTGCTTCCATAATTCGGTATCATAACTAGGTTCCCACGAACCTACAGCTGTAGTGGTAAGATTCTGTACCTGCCAACTATTTTTATTGATATTATTGTTGGTAGCCGCCGAAATAAAGCCTCCCCTTTCGTTATCCCTAAAAATAATAACCGCCACAATAAACTGTTTGTTTTTGTAAGTAATAAGCTGAGGCCTTGAAACCGGAATTCGTTTTGTACCCGTACCGCTAAGGCTAAACACTGTTTTGCGAAAACCGGTATTTTGAATTTGCCATTTTTCGCCTGTTTTAAATACAAGGTGGTATTGGGGGACAGAATCATTTTGTTGCCGCCAGTAACTTGCAATAAACGGGTGACTTTCTTCATCTGCATACATAGCCGTTTGGTTTATAAGATCGCTGTTTTGCGGAATATGGCAGATATATTCTGCCGATGCTGCGTTAATGGGTAAAGTATATTTTTCACCGGTTGATTTGTTCCATGTTTTACCTCCGTCTGCAGAACTTGCATAACAGAGATCATGGTTACTTGCTACATCAGGGCTTTCCCGCCAAACCCATGAAATGTGAAAAACGCCTCTTGTATCTACACATGCCTGCCAATAGGCATTGCGCTTTCCTTCACCATCAATTAAATTGCTTTGTACCTGTTGCCATTTTTGCAAGTGAATATCATACCTGTTAATAACCAGGTTGCCGTTGCCAGAACTGCCATCTCTGTATAAAAACAATAAATTACCATTGGGCATTTTATAAAATTCAGGATAAGTTACGTGTGCTTCCATGTCTCCTGTCATTGGCATTTCGTTTGTTAGTATCAATGAGCCGGGGCTTACACTTTTGCAATATCGCAATACACTGTTATGATGATCCCAACAAAGGTGCAGGTATCCTGCTCCGTCAATCATTAAGCTGATACTGTTGTGTGCATCTGCAACATTGCCCCGGTATTGCGTTTGGTGCAATTGCCAATCTGCAGAACCGATTTTTCTTTTACCGGCTACCACATAACCTTGCTGGTTATAATAAGCGATGTATTGTGTATCAAGAAAAGTAATTAAAGAATTTTTTCTAAAGGGAACTGTGTTGATAGAATTATTTGCCCAGCCACTATCAACAATTATCATTTTTGCAGCAGGCATTTGCGCCTGTAGAGTCTCTTGCTGTAAGATTATATTACAAGCCTGTAAGCAAAAAAAAATTGTACAAAATATAATAGTATTACTTTTCAAATGCCGGTTGTTTTATATCCTGTATATGTATCAGCTATTTAAAAAATTTACTAAACTCTGCTTTTGAAATACTAAAAACAGTACCATGTCTTGTTCCTTTTGGAAAACTGATTTCATCAGAAATATCCTTCCAGTTTGAAAGATCGGTAGACATAAGTGCACCATACTTTCCCTCGGTGTATTTATCAAAATAAACAATCCATTTTTTATCCAGTTTAATAACGGAAGGTCCCTCAGCCCAGTAGTTACCCGTGATGGGTGCAGAAGGTCTTCCATATCCTGTTGTAAGACTATCACTAATAGCCGTGCGAATATTTTTTTGTGGTACCGGCTTTAACGTTTCGTCTTTCAAAAATAAAACATACCTGTTTCCATCCTTTTGAATGGTAGCATCAATGACACTAAACCGCTGATCGAATAAAAGTTTGGCTGTAGTAAACGTTTTAAAATCACTTGTTGTTACATAGTATAAACGGTGGTTGTATTTATCATCCCCGCTTGTATCACCAAAGGCAAACCGACCGGGTATGGTGGTTGACCAATAGATCATATAATTATTATTAAGTGCATCATAAATAATTTCAGGTGCCCAGCAATTTAGCGCACCAGGCTCTTCTTGCATCACTGGAATAAATTGTTGCTCCGACCAATGTACTAGATCTCTTGAACTGGCATACCCTATTCCCTTGTCTTTCCAGCTTACCGTCCACACCATATGAAATAAACCATCAGCACCTTTTATAATACATGGGTCTCTCATCAACTTATCTTTACTAACTGTTGGGGTAAGAAAAGAACTATCACCCTTTAAAGGAGTCCATTTATATCCATCCTCGCTGTAAGATAAATGAAGCCCATCTTCGCCATTATCTCTGAAAGAAGCAAACATGAGTACTTTATTTTTTAAAGATTGCTGTGCATATGGATGCTGCAATAAGCTTAAAAGCAAAACAACTGAATAAATTTTTTTCATATTATGGCGTATTAACAGAAATTGAAATTGCATCATTAAAAAGACGAGATCAGTTGCAGGAATTGCACTACTTTATTACTTTGCTGTAATATTTATTTGTGCCGGCTGCAAACCAACAGCGGTTGCTTTTAAAACTATGTTCCCTTTTGTGTTGCCAGACTTTATTACTGCTAAACATAGGCCGTTAAAAGCTTTTCGTTTGTTATCCTTAAAACTTTCCATACTAGTCTGGTTACCGTTATCCACCCCTGCAATACTTGCTGCCCCAGTTACTTCAAACTGTACCAGGTTGGCTGCGTCCAGTACAAGATTACCATTTTTATCCAACACTTTTACTGTTATAAAACTCAGGTCATCTCCTCCGGCAGCAATTATTTTTCTATCGGCAGTTAATTCAATTTTGTAAGCAGGGCCTGCTGTTGATACTTCTTTCATCAACACCACCTTACCATTTTTTCGACTGATGGCTTTGATGGTTCCTGGTTTAAAGGGTAAACGCCACATCACATGCAAGGCATCTCCTTCCTTCTTTTTGATACCGGCAGATTTGCCATTTAAAAACAATTCAACTTCATCTGCATTATTGTAATAGGCCCAAACATCTACCGTATCACCTTGCTTCCAGTTCCAGTGAGGCAGTATATGCAAAACGCTTTTATTAGTCCATTCACTTTGGTACATGTAATACACATCTTTAGGAAATCCTGCCAGGTCAATAATTCCAAAATAGCTACTTCGTGCCGGCCATGGATATGGTGTTGGTTCCCCAATATAATCAAAGCCCGTCCAAATATACTGACCAGTTAAAAAAGCATGTTTCTTTATTACTTTCCATGTTTCTTCGTGGGTGGAACCCCAGGGCGCAGAAACATTATCATAAGCAGAAACGGTAAAATCTTTATTGCCTTCATTAAAAGGTATATCCCAGCGTTTAGGCCAGCGGCGCATACTATCAGAAGGAATTAAATCGTAATGGCCCCGGGTTTCCAGGGCCGAAACGGTTTCTGTACCAATAAATTTTTGGCCGGGGAAATTCTTTTGAAAATTGGCGAAATCCTGGTGATGATAATTAAAACCCACAATATCCAATGCGCCTGATTGATAAATTTTATTTGTGGGCTGCGGATCATTTAATGCAGATGTAACAAGCCGTGTTTGATCCAGTTCTTTTACAATACCAGCAAGTTCTTTACCGATTTTTATTCCGGTACTATCCCATTGCTCCAATATTTCATTGCCAATGCTCCACATAAATATCGATGGATGATTGCGGTCTCTCAATACCATATCCTGCAAATCTTTTTTATGCCATTGGTCCCAAACCAAATGATAGTCATAAGGATTCTTTTGTTTTTTCCACATGTCAAAAGCCTCATCCATTACAATAAAACCCATTTTATCACAAAGGTCTAACAACTCTGGTGCCGGCGGGTTGTGAGAGGTTCTGATTCCATTACAGCCCATACCTTTTAAAATCTCCAATTGCCTTTGCAATGCTCTTGTGTTAATGGCAGCACCAAGGCATCCTAGATCATGATGATCGCAAACACCATTAATTTTAACCGGTTTTCCATTTAGCAAAAAACCTTTGTTTACGTCAAATAAAAAACTGCGTATGCCTAATGGGGTTATGTAGTCATCTGCTATTTTCCCGTCATTGATAATCTGCGTTACTACTTTATACAAATATGGATTTGTATCTGACCATAATGTTGGAAATGCTACCTTCAACTCCTGTGTTACTGAGGTAACTGTATCTTTCAGTGAAATACCTGAAGTCGTTTTTCTTGCCGCTTCCTTTCCTTCGGCGGTATAGACAATGTTTGTAATTGAAATATTGTTTTGTTGGCCGACAAAGCGGCGAACATTGGTAACAACTTTTACCGTTGCGGATTGCACACTTACCGACGGTGTGGTTACAAATGTACCCCAATGATCGACTGCTATTTTTGCAGTTGTAACCAGCCATACATTTCGGTAAATTCCCGAGCCGGAATACCAGCGGGAATTGGGTTGTTTTGAATTATCAACTTTTACTGCAATTATATTTTCTCCTGCACCGTATTTCAAAAATGGAGAAAGATTATATCGGAAAGAACTAAATCCATAAGGCCGTAAACCCAGGTAATGCCCATTAATCCAAACTTCGCTGTTAAGGTATACACCATCAAAATCAATACTTACATTTTTATCTTTTGCCGAAACCGGCATGGTAAATGTTTTACGATACCAGCCGGTGCCTCCACGCAATGCTCCACCTCCATTACCGGTAGGGCTTGTTGAATCAAATGCAAATTCAATGCTCCAGTCGTGTGGTAGATTTAAAGTGCGCCAGCCATTTTCATTGGCCAATTCCCTGCTGTAATCATTAGTGCTATCAAGTTTAAAGTTCCAGTTTTTGTTAAAGCTTTCTATTTTTCTTTGACCATTTGCATGTTTAACCGGCAATAAAAAAGCAGTTAACAACAGTATTGAGAATGGCAATATTGTTTTGTAAACTTTCATATAATTGATAGGTGATTTTATTTTTATCATTTTAATAATTTGTATTAAACAGCTGCTGCTGCTAAAGCTGTACAGTAATTTTTTTGCCTGAATATTTTATTACTTTAACTGGCTTTACATTTTCCAAATCGAGCGGCAATGCATTTTCTTTTGTAACCATAATAATATTAAACGTACGCTTACTCAACATTCCGGTAAAACCTCCCTTTCTATCCGCTATGGTTATTTTTTTTGATGCTTCTTCATACATAAATTGAATGGTTGCATAGTTGCCTGTTTCATAATTGTAATTGGTATTTTCATCTTCATACAGTGTAAAGCTGGCATCCTTGCCTGCATAAACATACAGCGTAATGGGATCTGCCAGTTTTTCACTGGTATATTCTATTGCAGGTCCGTAAGGAATAATAGATCCTTCTTTAACAAACAAGGGTATCCTTTCCAAAGGTGCATCAACACTAACCCTTTGTCCACCTTCTGTAAATTTACCATCATAAAAATTATACCAGCCGGTACCCGCAGGTAAATAAAGAGAACGGTTACGTGCCAAATAATCTGTAACAGGATTTACCAAAATAGCCGGGCCAAACATAAACTGGTCGCCAATATTTTTTACCGTTTTGTCGGTGGCGAAATCCATTTGCAGGGCACGCATAATTGTATAATTGTTATGGTAAGTTTGCCCTGCCAGTGAATAAATATAGGGCATCATACGGTACCGCAATTTGTCGTAATACAACATGCTTTTGTAAGCAGGATGATCTTCTGGTGCAGTATTAAATATTTCCCGGAAAGGATATTGGCCATGTACCCTAAACAATGGACAGAAGGCCCCAAATTGATACCATCTTGTCATTTGTTCCCGCCACTCATCCAGGTCTTTACCTTTTGCATTTTCGTAGCGCTGCTCTGTTGCAAAACCACCAATATCAGTTGTCCAGTAAGGTAACCCCGACAAACAAAAATTTAAACCGGCAGGAATTTGATTTTTAAAATCTTCCCAACGGGAACCGATATCACCACTCCAGGTTGTGGCCGCATATTTTTGTATACCTGCGTAAGAGGAACGGGTTAAGATAAAAACCCTTTTGTTTGGATTGGTCGCCCTTTGCCCTTCGTACACGCCTTTCGCATTCATTAAAGCAAAGGCATTGTAATTTTTTACAGAAGAACCAAAGTAATTGGGGGTACTAAATTCTTTGCGTTGCTGTGGACTTAAATTACTTGTAACATCTGGCTCGGTAGCATCCAGCCACCATGCATCAACGCCCGAAGGATAAAGCGTTTTATTTATTGAAGCCCAAAATGCTTTTCGTGCTCCCGGATTGTAAGCATCATAAAAACTGCTGATGTATCCCTTCGCTATCCAGTCTCGTTGCTGGTTGGCTACATTTCTTTTGTACAACCAGCCGCTGTCATTCATTATTTTGTAATTGGCTGTGCCTTCATAAAATTTGGGCCACACAGATATCATAAACTGGGTATGGTATTTTTCGTGCAATGTTTTTATCATACCTGCTGCATCAGGAAAACGTTTTTTATCAAACTCCTGGCTGCCCCATTGATCCTGCTCCCAATAACTCCAGTCTTCTACAATATTATCCAACGGTATGTGGCGTTTGCGAAATTCTGCAACAGTAGTCAGTATTTCTTCCTGCGTTTTATATCGTTCTCTGCTTTGCCAAAAACCCATGGCCCATTTTGGTAACAGGGTTGCCTTACCTGTCAAGTCACGGTAGCCACTAATTACTTCATCCATAGTTGAACCTCCAATAAAATAGTAATCTATTTTATCACCTGCTGCTGATTCAAAAGCAAATTCATTTTTATCGCTGCCCGACAAAGGTTTTAACCAGGTACAGGATAAATAAGACTGGCTGCTGGAAGGATCCCACTCAATTTTGAAATCATATTTTTTACCCTTCTCAAAGTTAATTTTTACCAATTCTGTGCCCGGGTTCCAACTTTGTCTCCAACGGTTGGCAATCAATTTTCCATCAATGTATATTTTGGTATAACCGGAGAGATAAAAGTTAAAAAGATGCTCACCGCTAAAACCGCTCTGCACCTGCCCCTGCCATGTTACCAGTGTGTTGGCAAGGTTAATACTATCGGGGAAATTTTTTAAGGAAGGAATATAACTGTACTCAATTTCAGATTCGGGCCTCGCAACAAAAATATGCGCTGGGTTCTTCTTATCAAAATAGGTTGCTGTCAGCCAGCCTTCATCGCCGGTGGCACTAAATAATTTTAAAGTAGATAACTGTTCCCAATCTCTCGTGTCAATTGATTTTGTGATAGAATTATTGTGCCATAAAATTCCATAATTTTTACTTGATACCATAAAAGGTACTGCGACTTCTGTATTGTATTGAGACAATAAAACCGGTGTGCCTTTATAATTAAAAGTGCCTGCCTGGTGCTGACCAAGGCCATAAAAAGCTTCATCAGCAGTTGTTTCAAAAGCCTGGCGCACCATGTACGATTGCTCTCCCTCCAGCGTGGTGCCGGTAAACGTTTTCCCTCCTCCGTTTGCTTCCTGCAAAACCAGGTTACCTGCCTTGTCTAAAAAGCTTACTTCGCCGGTTGAAATAATAATTTTCGCCTGTACATTTTGTGTAAATAAAATTACCTGCCCTTCTGATTCCTTCGTCTCCCATTTTACAGCACTCCGTTTTTTATTATCCAAAATCAAGCTGGTTTCAGTATAAAAAGAATCCAGCGGCGTTGCCGTTACATGAAAAATATTATCAGCAACTACCTGAATCTTTATTAACCTGGCAGCTGCCCTTTTTGCATTTGCAATTCTTACAATAATGCCATCCGCCAATTTAATATAATCTCCGGGAGGTGTTGCCAACACAAGGCAAGGCAATAATAAAATAAGGCTGCAAACTAATAATTGATAATAAACCCGGCACTTGATAATCATGGCAGTTGTTATTTTAGCAGATCGTTAAAAATGGCGGCATACAAATAATATTGCCGCAGTTAAAATATTGTCATAATGACAATTAAGGCATAAAGGTATTTAATTGTAGAGGTTAAAATGCTTTTATTTCAAGCAAACTGGTATTAATTAATTTAGATTTTTTATCAAGTCGTTTTAAAAGGTTTACGGCTATTTTTGCAGTCAATAGGTGGATGAACAAATTCAAAAGAAGATTATTCAATTAAACATAACATGGATTATTACATCGGGATAGATATTGGCACAACCTCTACCAAAGCCGTTGCATTTTCTGCAGCGGGAAGGGTGTTGGCACAACAATCAATTAGCTACCCCATAAAACATCCGCAGCAAAACCGGAGTGAGCAAAACCCTCAAGAAATACTGGAAGCGGTAATTAATTGTTTAAATAATACAGCAAATTTATTGCCGCAGGATAACCCGGTACTCATTGGCTTTGCCGCAGCCATGCACAGTTTGATACTGATGGATGAAAATGATCATTCTTTAACCGATTGTATTATTTGGGCAGATAACCGTGCCAGTGAGTTAGCCGTCAAATTAAAAGAAACAGCCGAAGGAAAAAGTTTTTACCATGCATCAGGTGTTCCTATCCATGCCATGTCGCCACTTTGTAAATTATGTTGGCTTAAAGAAAATGAAACCTCATTATTTTTAAATGCATCAAAATTCATTGGCATTAAAGAATTTGTTTTTCACCGGCTGTTTGGCAAATATATCATTGATACATCCATTGCTTCTGCAACAGGATTATTAAACACCAGCCAACTGCAATGGGATGAAAATATATTGAACTATGTTGGTATTGATACAAAAAAATTATCGGCAATAGTACCTACAACACACATTGAATATTTAGTAAAAAATTCAACTAACCGTTTGTCTGCCTTTCAACAAACAGCATTTGTAATTGGCAGCAGCGATGGTGCACTGGCCAACCTTGGCAGCGGTGCCACTGTTGAAGGTTCTATGTCAATAACCATTGGCACAAGCAGTGCAGTAAGGGTTGTAACAAAGCAGGCGGTAACAGATAACAGCATGCGCACTTTTTGTTACCATCTTAGCGGTGAACAATATATTACAGGCGGCGCCAGTAACAATGGGGCAATTGTATTACAATGGTTAAAAGAAAAAATATTACAAAATAGCGGTCCCTACCAGCAATTCATCAATACTGCTGAGTCCATCAATCCTGGCAGTGATGGTTTGTTATTATTGCCTTACATATTGGGAGAAAGAGCACCGCTTTGGAACTCCAGCGCAAGAGGCGTATTTTGGAATCTAAGTATTGAACATACTGCGGCTCACATGGTAAGAGCTGCGCTTGAAGCAATCGTATACAACACCTACTGTATTGGAAAGATTTTGATGGAGAAAACAACTGTAAATACCATTTATGCAAATGGTGGTTTTGCAGATTGTGTCTTTTGGGTGCAGTTGCTTGCTGATATGTTTAATCTGCAGGTTATTGTTCCGTCAATGGAAGAAAGCGCTGCTTTTGGTGCAGTACTTATTGGTTTGCTGGCTTTAGAAATACCTGCGGCATTTGATCTTCCCGAAGGAAAAAAATATTTTCCCAATGCAACCAATCATGCAATTTATTTAAGGCAGTGCAATAAGATGGAACATTTGTATGAATTGGTGAAGAAGGAATTTTAGGGTAGTATTTTTTTACTTGTTTTTTTAATTTTACATAAGACTTTTTGCAAAGAGAACTTAGTGCAGGCAGAAAAAAAGTAATGAAAAACAGGCGCAGGACGATGCCTGCACCTGGGGGGAAAATGGAAGTATTATTGTTTAAAATAATTTCTCCTGTGGTGGTTTTGCACCTGCCAAACGAATGTAAACGGTGGTCTGTCCCCTGTGGTGCGTTTGATGTTCAAAACACTTGGCCAGCGCCGCCCCTTTGGTGACATCAAATCTTCCAAACAACTTAACATTTTCATTCAACTGTGCTGGTGTCATTTTTTTAATGCTGTTAATCACAAAATCATAACCGTCCATCACCAGTTTGGTTACGTTTGCTTTTGATTTATCGGTAACTTTTTCCGACTCACCAAAACCAACCGGGCTTTTTTCGCCGCTTGCAGCAGAAACAATACCATAATTACCATCCGTTAAATGCAACATTTGTTCTGCAAAAGAACGCATTTCAGGAGTGGGTTTCAGGGCATAGCCGGGTTCCGGCATCGTATCAAGATATTCTTTAGTATAAGCCTTTGCCCGTTCCCATTCTTTCACCATATCATTCACTGGTGACTGTGCCTGGGTAAAATGGAAGGTGGTTAATAAAATACACAGCGTTGTAAAAAATTTAATTGCTTTCATGATTGTTTGTTTTAGTAAAATAATGTTTTGGACAAATTGAAATGTAAGACACTGATCGAATCATTTTTTGATACTGGGTAAAAATACAAAAGGGGGAGATATTATTTAAAATTATTTATATTAACTGCGGCCTATCGGGTTTGCAATTTTATTTATGCTGCAATATTTTTATTTTACAGCAGGTAACTGCTGCATCTTCTCATCATATTGTCTTTGCAGATCACTGATCGCATCATCATACCCCTGCTGGTCTTTAAAAGCAGCAGGATTGTATGCATCGCCGGGTTGATGTTTGTCGTGTAGTTTAAATTGACTGGCATGCGATGCCAGCCATATATCAAAAGAAATATTTTTCATTGCGTTTAAAGTATAAGCATAATCGCCGGCTATTGCGGGGTAAGTTGGGATAGCTGCAAACGCCTTATCCGTAACGATGGAAGGCATGTTAGCGATCAGCACTTTGTAAGATCGCTGATCATCTTTTACCGTAAATAAAAAACTGCAGGAGCCCTTTGTGTGACCCGGATGATGCAACATAACCAGTTGCATATTGCCTAACAAAATGGTATCACCACCATGAAGTAAACGATCTGCTTTTACCGGTTTAAAGCTGGTTCCATATTGACCCAATGCATAATCCGAACTGCCGCCTGTTGCCAATACATCTGCCTCTTTTTCATCCACCATTAGTTGTGCACCGGTTGCTTTTTTTATGGCAGCCATGGCACCCATATGGTCATAATGCGCCTGTGTTGTTAAAAGTATTTTGGTATCGTTAAACTTAAATCCCAGCGTTTCGATATTGTTTTTTATTTGTGTGGCAGATGCGGCCAGTCCTGTATTGATGAGTATATTTCCTTGCGGAGTTGTAATAAAATAACATGCCAGGTCGTAAGTGCCAACATAATATAAGTTACCTGCAATACGGAATGGCTGGTAAGGTCTTGTCCATTCCGCTGTTGTTTTAGGCTCTTTTACTTTTTGAGCTTTTACAATTAATGATGTTATTGACAGGATAGTAGCAAGCACAATATTGTGCAATGAACATTTGAACATATAGCAATGATTAATGAAAGAGAATGCTCAAATATATCAGCTTTTTTTATTAGTTGCCTCACTTGTTTCCAACAATTCGTCTGATCGCTGTAGGTAGTAAATAAAAAAATTTATTCCCCATTTAAATGAACTCATTTTTTGATTAACGGCCTCTTTTTTATGGCAGCGTATTTGCTTAACTTTAGTAAATATTAATAAAGGCTACCATGGAAAATATCAAAAAAGAAGAAATTAAACAGGAAGTATTTGATTTGTATGATGACTATGCACACAACCGCGTAAACAGGCGGGACTTTATGCAAAAACTAAGTGCCTATGCAGTAGGCGGTATTACAGTAACCTCGCTGATGAGTTTTATGATGCCCGATTACGAAGGCGCCATCCAGGTGAAAGCCGATGATCCCAGGGTACAATCCGGTTACATTACTTATCCATCTCCAAAAGGTGGTGGCACCATCAAAGCCTTGCTGGCGATGCCCGCTGGTACACAACCAAAATGGGGCGGTGTGGTAGTAGTGCATGAAAACCGTGGCCTCAATCCACACATTGAAGATGTGGCAAGAAGAGTGGCGCTTGCTGGATTTATTTCTCTTGCTCCTGATGCCTTAACACCACTGGGCGGTTATCCAGGTGATGATGATAAAGGACGTGAAATGCAAAGCAAGCGGGACAAGAATGAAATGCTGGAAGATTTTATAGCCGGGTATGACTATCTGGCAAAACACAAAGATTGCAATGGCAAAGTGGGCGTGGTGG
>JANXSR010000376.1 GCA_025352625.1 Ferruginibacter sp. | reverse complement strand
CAATGCGGCAATCTGCCGGTTGCCATTGCTAAGGTCAACGGTATCACCATCAACAATTGTCATTTTACCAACACCAGCCCTGGCAATCATTTCAGCGCAAATGCCCCCAACCCCGCCAAGCCCAACCACCAGCACGTTTTTGTTTATCAGTTGTGTGGTCGCTTCATCGCCCAGCAGCAACTGCGTTCTACTCATCCAGTAAGGTATCATATCAGTTAAATCAAGATTAAAAATGGTTAAATAAAAATTGGTTCCTAAAAAGTGTAAGATGCAATATTAAGATTATTGTCCGGGCTAAGAAGCTATGTGGTAAATCGTTGCATCGCCCTCTTTTGCCACATACCCTTTGGGAACTTTTACCTAGGCGTAGTTTGAATGGGGTTTGGTGGATTAAAAAGATTGGAGTGGATTACAAACATTGCATCTTTTTAATCCAAAAAATCTACTCAAACCTGCTCTCCCGCCGGTAAGTCCCCGTTCAGACAAATGTGCTGCTCGAATTAAATAAAACCTTTACTTTAGATTCATAATTGACTTTAGGCAACCACAACCTGCCTATTGGCAGACAGGTAAAAAAACAAAAAGGCAACTGTAAGATTAATCCTTTATAAAAGTGTGAGTTGCGTGTAATTTTGTAAATACAAACATTGGGCGTCATTGTAGAACGATCACACATCATGACAAGAAATTCATAGACAAAATAAATACAATGAATATGGAAGATATTATTGAACTTATAAAGACAGGTAAAAACGACCTCTTGGAACAGAAGTTGAATGACAACCCTTCACTTGCAAACATCAAAACAGAACAGGGAATTTCGCTTTTACAATTTGCTGCTTATTGCAGAAATAATTTTGCAATTGATCTTTTAAAAAAGCATAAACAAACCCTTGACATTTTTGAGGCTGCCAGTATTGGGGACAATGAAACAGTCAACCAATTATTGGACAAAAGCCCTGAATTTTTAAACTCATTTTCCTCAGACGGCTTTACCGCTTTAGGCCTTGCTTCATTTTTTGGATATTTATCTCTTTTAAAACTACTTCTCGACAAAGGCGCAAACCCAAATATTGCATCTAATAACCAATTTAAAGTTTCACCAATTCATTCTGCCTGTGCAATTTCTGCCTTTGACATTGTAGAACTCTTAATAAAACACGGTGCAGATGTAAATGCAAAACAGATGCAAGGCGTTACTCCATTGCATTCAGCCGCTCATAACGGACAGACAAAACTTTCAAAACTTCTCATAGACAATGGCGCAGAGATTAATGCCAAGATGGAAAACGGGCAGACACCTTTATTTATGGCAAATGAAAAGAACTTTCAAGAAATAGCAGCACTAATAATTAAACAAGGTGGACACTAACAGACCAGAAGAAGAATGTCTCGTCCTGAAATAGGTTGACTACAAAATCAACCAAAATGGAACTAAAAGACCAGAATATTGAGGAGTACCTGAACACGAAATGTGGCTACTGTAAACTACAGGCCAAGTAATGGCATCAGCCGAACCACTATTTGTAAATGGGTGCCCCTTACAAAACCGTGCGTAAACCTCCTTAGTTTCTGTTGGCACCCCCCTCAAATATAATAATACAACCAACCCGTGAAGCGTAGCAAAATGACATCTTTTAATTAACTTGAATTTACAAATCATTTTATGTCTGCTAAAATCAACCTCTTCTTATCAGTTCTTTTAGTGTTTTCAAGTATTAAAAATCTAGATGCACAAACAATAGAAATACTAAACACGGATGTAAAAATTTCCATCCGTGGATTAAGTGTGGTAACCAATAAAATTGTATGGGTGAGTGGCAGTGAAGGTACGGTGGGCAAATCAACCGATGGTGGCACAACCTGGAAATGGATAAAGGTGAAGGGATTTGAAAAAACAGATTTTAGGGATATTGAAGCATTTGATGATAAGACAGCAGTTATTATGAGTGTAGCAGCACCTGCCTATATTTTACGCACCACAGATGGTGGCGATAACTGGACAACGGTGTATGAAAATAAAACCAACGGCATGTTTTTAGATGCCATGGAATTTTGGGACCGTGAAAGCGGCATTGTGATCGGCGACCCGATAGACAATAAATTTTTTATAGCCCGTACTTTTGACGGAGGCAAAAAATGGCAGGAATTACCACCACAAAATTATCCCATTGCAGACAGTGGGGAAGCCTGTTTTGCCAGCAGTGGAACTAATGTAAGAAAGCTCAATCAGCAGGAAGCAGTATTTATTAGCGGTGGTTTAAAAAGCAGGCTATTTATCCGGGATAAAAAATTCAACCTTCCGCTTATGCAAGGAAAAAACAGCACCGGCGGTAATTCCGTTGCAGTAAAAAATAATAATATTATTATTGTGGTGGGAGGAGATTTTTTGGCCAAAGAAGATACAACCGGTAATTGCGCTATTACCATTGATGGTGGAAAATCATTTACCAAACCTGCAATGCCTCCGCATGGATACCGCAGTTGCGTTGAATATCTTGCTAAGACAACCTGGCTTAGTTGCGGATTGACGGGTGTTGACATCAGTACCGACGAAGGCAATAACTGGAGCTGGATCAGTAAAGAAAGTTTTCATGTTTGCAGAAAAGCAAAGAAAGGAAAAGCAGTATTTTTTGCTGGCGGTGGCGGAAGGATAGGGAAGCTTATTTATTAAAAGGAGGCTATCAACAAAACATTTTTGTAACAGGATAAAAACAAAAAGAGCACTCATTGCTGAGCGCTCTTTTTAATGATATGCTGGTTAATAAATTACCACCTGTTACCACCACCACCGCTACTGCGGTTGTTTGAATATCCACCACCACCGCCACCGCGATTGTTTGAATATCCACCACGGCTTCCACCGCCACCTGTTCTTTCTTCTCTTTCTTTTGCTACAGAAACAGACATTGCACGACCTTCAACTTCTTTGTTGTTAAGGCCTAACATAGCGTCTTTTCCTTCGTCATCGCTACTCATTTCTACGAAACCGAAACCACGTGAGCGGCCGCTTTCTCTGTCCATAATTACTTTGGCAGAAGTTACTGTACCAAATTGTGCAAAAAGTTCGTTCAATTCAACATCTGTTGTGTTGAAACTTAAGTTTGAAACGTAAATGTTCATTTTCTTAAAAATTAAAATAAATAAATTAAAATACCTGTGACGGTAACTGATACTAAAGACAAAATTTTTAAGAAGAGAAAACTAATACGTTGGAGAAGTAAAAAATTGAATCTAACTAAAACATTGTGCTCATAGAGCTATTATCACGCAGCAAATGTAAGTGTAATACTTTACTAATGGCCTTTTATTTTAAAAAGTTTGCTTTTCAAGCTCTTTTTAACCTTTTAACCTGGTCACGAGGTTTACATATTCCTGCATGGCTGTTTCTTTGGATTTACCTTTTAAGTCTTCCCAGGCATTAAATTTTGCTTTTGCTACAAAATCAAAGGGGTTATTGGGTGCATCTACATTTACATCACCTTCTGTGGACTGTTTGTAAAGCGAATACAATTGCAGCAATACATCGTTGGATGGCTTTTCTGACAGGGCTTTGCTGTTGATTACAGCTTCATTAAAAAGCGTTGTTAGTTCCATAGTGTTTTTGTTTCAAAAGTAGATTAGTTATTGCGATGTAACAAACACTAAAATGTGCATTAATTTTGGTGAAGCATTAATAGTAAACCTGTAGTTTTATTTTAGTAATTTTTAACAACTAAAAACAAACTTCGGTGTTTAAGATATCGTTCATTTAAATCAAATAATAATCATGAAATTAATTTTTACAGCACTTATTGCCAGCACTACCCTTTTTAGCTGTGCACAAACACCGGGCAATAATGATAACAATGTTAAGATCCCCGTTGGAGTTAAAACGCCGGCAGGTGCCAATGAAGCGGTGGCAACTTTTGCCGAAGGATGTTTTTGGCATGCAGAAATTGTTTTTCAAAGTTTAGTGGGAGTTAGGGATGCAGTGAGTGGCTATGCAGGTGGAACAACCACCGATCCGGATTATGAAAAAGTTGCCAGTGGCAGAACCGGTCACGCAGAAACAGTACAGGTTTATTACGATCCGGCGAAGGTGAGTTATGAAACATTGGTAAATGCATTTTTTGCCAGCCAGGATCCTACCACACTAAACAGGCAGGGGAATGATGCAGGCACCGAATACCGCTCTATAGCATTTTATAATAATGAAAAAGAAAAGCAGGTTATTGAAGCTGCCATAAAAAGATTGACAGCTGCAAAAGTATATCGTGATAAAATTGTAACACAGGTGGTGCCGCTGACCAAATTTTATCCTGGGGAAGCCTATCACCAGGAATATATTAGCCATAATCCTAACAATCCGTATGTGGCCAATGTTTCACTACCCGATTTCCAACATTTTAAAGCTGTTTTTAAAGAGGGAAAATTTAAGCCATAGAGATTTTTACGTCAACTGATTGAGTTCTTTTAAATAGTCATACTGTAGGTCTTCGTGCAGTGTGGCTATTACTTTAGCTACTTTTTTTAATTGAAATTGGTATAAGTTATTGAGTACGGTACTGTTTTTTAATGGTATGCCAGAATGTTTTAAAGTTTGGCAGAAATGTAATAACAACTCCACTTCAGCCTGTTTAGATGCAGTATAACGAATATGTTTAGCCGTATTTCTTAAAATTTTACGAAGGCTTTTTTTTGCAAAATATAAATTGCTTTGATTGATTTCTGCAAATGCTTCTTCCATTTCCGTCTTTACATTGCTGATGTAGGTTTGCTCATCATTCGCTTCAAAAAGCAGGTAATTCAATAACTCTTTATTGTCTTTTTTGTATTTGGCCAGCCGCAAACAAAGCTCCAACAATTTTGCGGGCTGAAGATTTGTTAACTCCTGTTTTATATCACTGATGCTTGCTGCTTTCATGCAGCTAAATTAAATAACTTCCTTTGTTGTAGTAAAATATTGTTGCAACGTTCGGTACAATTCACCTATTGCTATTTATCCACAGGTGTTCATTACTATTTTTAAAAAATACATACCTAATAAAGCGGCTTTACGTTTGTTTTAAAATTTCATTTCAATCTATTCTATGAAAAACACCACCCTTACAATTGTATGTTCATGCATCCTGCTTTTTGCCCATGCACAATTTTACAAATCCGTTTTACCGTCACCTCAATTTAATGATTCGTTAACCAAAGTAGTGATTGATTTTAGAAATAATTTTAAAAAGATACAGGGCAAAGAATTGACTCCGCAGATTGGAATGGAAGTGTATAAATCGCAAGTTAGTTTACCCGGTGCGGCCCATTGTGCCATCCACCGCTATCATTCAAAGTTAGATACAACTGCCAGCTGGCAGGCAATTATGTACGATGGTGATGATTATGAGGAAGCAATAAAAGTGTATAAAAACACTTGCAGGCTTGTAAATAAAAGCAGGATAAAATGGATAGACAGAAGCATAGCTTCCTTTATTGGCAATATGGAAAAACTTGATGGCAATGTTCCATTTGCCAATACCATGCTGCAGCTAAATGTATCTGACCCACGGTACAAAAATTTTTATGCAGAAATAGAAATGGCAAGTGGCAGCAATGGCTGGGAAGTACATTTAAATTTGCATGATAAAAAAGATGACATGGAAGAATAGGTAACACAGCTGTTAACCAATCATTTGTTTAAATAACAGGAGCAATATCATTCAATAAAAAATAAAATGGAAAAAATTGCAACCCTTTTTACAACTTAGCCGTATTTAAATTAAAGATGTAAAATTATCCATGGATTTCGTAGCCTTTAATACTTTGAAGATAAATAAAGGTAATTTTAAAATTGCCTTTTAAAAATTAAAAAACCAGTAATTTATTTTTTGGATAAAACACTAACGATAATAAACGGATGCCGGGAAAAAAATCAGAAGTATCAAAAGATATTTTATGACAGATACCGTGGATATGCTTTAAAAATTGTGTTCCGGTACATTTATAATTATGAGGAAGCTCTGGAAGTTACCAATGATGGGTTTGTAAAATTTTTTTTACAGATTGAAAAATTCAGGTGCGAATATGAAGCTGATATTGAAAAGATGTTGTTGGGGTGGATCAAAAAAATCATGATAAACACAGCGATTGATCTTTTAAGAAAAAAAATGTTGTTGCCTGAAATAGGCGGGATACCAGAAGATGTGTGGGATATGAAAGATAAAACTGCATCAGCCGAGGAGATGGTGATTTATAAAGATTTGATTATGCTGGTAAAGAAGCTGCCTCCTGCATTAAGAATTGTTTTTAATATGCACACAATAGATGGATACACCCATATTGAAATTGCGGAGGTTTTAAAAATCCCAACGGGTACATCAAAGTCTAATTTATTAAGGGCAAGAGAATTGATGAAAAAATATTTAAACCAAAAAGAATTGCTAACTGCATGCAGTATTTAGAAAACGATATGGATGATCTGTTTCAAAGGGCAGCGGAAAACTATGCCCTTAAAAATACAGAAGGTGACTGGGAAAGTATTGCCGGAAGAATCAATCCTTCAGTTGGTAAAACTAACGCTATACAATTTGAAAGAAAAAAAAGTTATAAAAAATTGGTCTCTCTTTTAATACTATCGGCCGCATTATCTGCAGGCGGGTTTCTATCACAGCAATCAACAAATAAATCAGCAGTTTCTATACCGGAGTTAATAATGGAAAAGGAAAATTTGATGATTAAATTAGCCAATAAAGGTGACGTTGGCATACAAAATATGGTGAAAGAAATTATCACTACAAAAGGGCAAAATAAAACTCTCGTTACTTACAGAAAGCCGCCAATAATTTATTTTGAAAATATCTTCACCAATAAAACAGCAAGGCTTAACCAAACATCTTTGTACCCGGAGGATAAATTAAAAAAAGCAAATAAAAATGAGTTGGATAATGTTCACGGTGTAGAAGGGGTAACGCATGTAAAAATTATTGGTGCAGCACCTTATACCATCAAAGAAGATTCACAAAATTTACCTATTGATAATAGAAGAAACGAAATAGAAAAAATTTCAATAACAATAGAACCTGTTATTACCCCACTCAAAATTTCATTATTAAAAGATACCAATACGCTTAATTATACAAAACATACATCTTCAACTACTCCACAACAAAAAAAGAAATTTTATATAGGCTTTGCCGGAGGCCCCGATTTTAGTAAGGTTCAATCAACCCCCTTTAATAATATAGGTTTTGATATAGGTTTGGTGGCAGGCATAAG
>JANXSR010000340.1 GCA_025352625.1 Ferruginibacter sp. | reverse complement strand
CTGTATATGGCTTTAACAGCAAGAGCGGTGAACCATGCCGTGGAGGAATTGAAGAAGGGGAACCTTTAATTAGTTATGAGTTATAAGTTATGAGTTACAAAGTCACAGATTATAAGTGATCAGTTATAAGGATCAGATTGACAGGTTCTTTTTGAATTTTTATTTTTGAATTTTTACTTATTTCTTTTGTATTACTGATTCGAACAAATTATTAATTCTTAATTATTAATTTTTAATTAAAAAAATATGCCAGGCGATTCAACAAAAGTAAATGTCAATGCAGGCGGTGCTTCAAAAAATACTTTCGATGCCATTGTGATTGGTTCGGGTATCAGTGGTGGCTGGGCCGCAAAAGAATTGTGTGAAAAAGGATTGAAAACATTGGTGCTGGAAAGAGGTAAAGATGTGGTGCATCTGAAAGATTATCCTACGGCTACTAAAGATCCCTGGGATTTTGAACACCGTTTAAAAATGCCGTTGAAAGTAGAAACAGAAAATCCAGTAGTAGCAAAATGTTATGCTTTTAGCGAAGCAACCCAGCATTTTTTTGTGAAAGACAAGCAACATCCCTACGTGCAGGAAAAGCCCTTCGACTGGATACGTGGTTACCAGGTTGGGGGAAAATCTTTGTTGTGGGCAAGGGCAACGCAACGCTGGAGCAAATACGATTTTGAAGGTCCGGCCCGTGATGGCTTTGCAGTTGAGTGGCCGATAAGCTACGATGAGCTGGCGCCCTGGTACAGCAATGTGGAAAAGTTTGCGGGCATCAGTGGTAATATGGATGGACTGGACACAATGCCCGACGGAGAATTTTTACCACCCTGGGAACTGAACAGTGTGGAGAAAGAATTGCAACAAAAAATAAATAGTAATTATAAAGACCGCAATGTTATTATTGGCCGTTGTGCCCATTTAACCAAACCCAACCAGGTACACCTTGACCAGGGCCGCCAGCAATGCCAGGGAAGAACCATGTGCGACAGGGGTTGCCCGTTTGGCGGGTATTTCAGTTCAAATGCTTCTACTTTACCCTGGGCAGCAAAAACCGGTAATCTTACTTTGCGGCCGGACTCCGTAGTTCATTCCATTATCTACGATGAGCAAAAACAAAAAGCCACCGGCGTTCGTGTAATTGATGCTCACACAAAAGTTGCTACAGAATATTTTGCGAAGATCATTTTTGTAAATGCGGCCACCCTCAATTCCAATTTAATTTTACTGAACTCTACCTCAAACCGTTTTCCCAATGGACTTGGGAATGACAGCGGTGTGTTGGGAAAATATGTTGCCTTTCACAACTATCGTGGCACCATGACGGCGGATGTGGAGGGACACCTTGACCAATATTATTACGGCCGTAAACCAACTGGCGCCATGATGCCGAATTTCCGCAATGTACACAAACAGGAAATGGATTTTCTGCGTGGGTACATGGTACACTTTAGTGCAGGCCGAAGAACTGGCGATGGCAGCAATAAAGAAGATATTGGTGGCGCTTACAAAGATGCCATGTCAGAGCCCGGAGGATGGGGCGTATTTATGATGATGCAGGGTGAGACCATTCCGAAAGAAGCCAACCACTTGCGCCTGAGCAAAACAGATAAAGATGAATGGGGTATTCCGCAGTTGGTTACCTCCATCAGCTACGATGACAATGACGAGAAACTGTTAAAAGATTTTTTACAACAGGGCGAAGAAATGCTTACAAAAGCTGGTTGCAAAAACATATCCATCAACGACAGTAAGCAGGCGCCCGGCCTGGATATACATGAAATGGGTGGCGTAAGAATGGGTAAAGACCCTGCCACTTCTTTGCTGGATAAATGGAATGCAATGCACCATTGTAAAAATGTGTTTGTTACCGATGGAAGCAGCATGGTTTCTACCGGTACACAAAACCCATCGCTTACCTTTATGGCGTTAACAGCCAGGGCCGTGAACCATGCCGTGGAAGAATTGAGGAAGGGAAATATATAGAAGTTACTTGTTTTAAATTTTGGGTTTTTTGTTTTTGTTTTGGGTTGCAAAAAACATATTTATCCGAAGCGACTAATTCAAATAAGATTAACAGGTTAATATATTTTAAAAATATGATAGTTAGCTACGATAAATTCGTTCGCAATGAAATTACCTGTTACAATTGATAGATGCTATTTCACCGACTTATCAAAAAATCAAGTTAATGAAGAGTTGAACAGTTTAACGAATCAAAAGCAATTTGGCGGTCTTAGAACCGACAAATTTGTTGCACAAACTTCTGAAACTGGCTTTACTATTGGACGTAATACTTATGGACTTGATGGATTTACGTTGGAACAATATCCAGAAATTAAAGGTTTTTATATTTCTGAGATACCGCTGACAATAAATATTGTAATCAAACCAAACTACTTTGCAATACTTTTTTTCTCAATATTTTTTTTCAGTTTCATACCAGTTGGCATCTTTGTAGATAAAATGACTATCAATGGCATATTTAGGGTACCCACAATTATCGAAAGATTTTTATTCGCAAGTGGTGGTGGACTTATACCTGGCGTATGGTGTTATTTCGGGTACATTAGACCAATAAAAAAAGCCATGAATTGGATTGTCGAAAAATTGAAATTAAATGCAATCAACAACTATGGCAAACTTCCAAGACTATGAAAAAATGGGTTAAACGTATTATCCTTATTGCTTTAATTACAATTGTCGTGCTTTTCATTGTTGGAGTTATCTTATTTAAACAAGCATTTGGTCCTATGGAAAGTACAAGGACTGTCAAAGTTGACGGTTATGAATTGTTATGCAAGCAGACATACAATGCAGATATGGCTGCAGAATTTTATGACGTAAATTTCACTCTTAAAAGTAAAGATGGTAGAAATCTTGAATTAGGAAATGGGACATTCTCTAACGAAGACTGGTTCAAAAACATTCATTTTTATAAATATACTAACTGGTACATTCTTCCGGTGTTTGACAATAATTATTCAAAAGTTTTACTGACAAACACGGTCACAGGTGTAAAAAAAGATACAATACTTTCACCACTTGAGCTACGCTATGACACTTTATGGAAAACCTTACATAATGAGATTCCTTCTTGGCTGTATTACGGAACTTCCAACATAGACACAGTAATTGCAAATACATTAATTGTAACATACGAATATAGAATTGGTGAAAATCCACCATTCAAGTTTTATAAAGAAATAATTGAACATTCAATCGACACCACATATGGAAACCTTTCAACTAAAAAAATTTGCACCCGAAAAGAGACAAAAACGGAAGCTAAAATGGGGCTTGCTGCAAAGCTATAGGTCGTTGTTAGCATCAGCATTATGAGCACCGGCTTCTGGCAGAACGAAATTCCAATTCCACACCTACAGAAAGCCGTGTTAGTTATTAAATTTTAATACCAAAACATATTGACCCCTCATTAATGGTTAGCTTCTTATCTTTGAACAAAGAATATTGCTATGCTTAAAGTAGGCGTTTTAGGAATCGGGCATTTGGGAAAATTTCATTTAAACAATTGGCTGGTAATTGACGGAGTTGAACTGGTTGGTTTTTTTGATCCCAGTGACGAAAATGCCCTTGCCGTTATTGAAAAATACCATATAAAAAGATTTGATGATGCGGAACAACTGATGGATGCCTGCGATGCAGTTGATATTGTAGCACCCACTACTGCACATTTTGATTTATGCAAAGCGGCTATCACCAAAGGCAAACATGTATTTGTAGAAAAGCCACTGGCCAACAGCATGGACGAGGCAAGGCAACTGGTAAAACTGGCCAAGGAAGCCAATATAAAATTCCAGGTAGGCCATGTTGAAAGATTTAACCCTGCATTCCTGGCCCTCAAAAATTATTCACTCGAACCGATGTTTATTGAAGTGCACCGGCTGGCGCAATTCAATCCACGGGGTACGGATGTTAGTGTGATCCTCGACCTGATGATACACGACATCGATATTATTTTAAGCCTGGTTAAAAGCAACGTAAAATTCATTAGTGCCAACGGCGTAGCAGTAATGAGCGATACACCTGACATTGCCAACGTACGCATAGAATTTGACAATGGTTGTGTAGCAAACCTTACCAGCAGCCGTATCTCCATGAAAAAAATGCGGAAGATGCGCCTGTTTCAGAAAGATGCTTATATCGGTATTGATTTTTTAGAAAAGAAAACGGAAGTAATTAAACTAAATGCACCCGGCGATACCAACGTTTTTACTTTTGATATTGAAACAAACAACGGCAAAAAAACAATCGCCATCGCCAACCCGATCATTGAAGATGGCAATGCTATAAAAATGGAACTGGAAGCTTTTTATAACGCCATAGTAAACAATACAGATACCCCTGTAAACGTGTTGGATGGTTTTAGGGCCATGGATGTAGCACACCAGATATTGGATAAAATTGGTACCGGGTTATAGAAATATGCCCCCTTTTAAAAATTTATTCTTATAGCTTGAAGCAGCCTCGTATAAATATCAGTTGGTACATTGTTAGCGATATATGTTGTGCTGCACTTACCTGGCTTTGTTTTTATTTTCTACGTACTGTTATTTATCAATATCCATTTACCATACCGCCAGGGTTTTATCTGGGAACATTGCTCTATATCATGGGCTGGCTAAGTCTTCACTTTTTAAGTGGTGC